>NZ_CP098755.1:245000-320000 GCF_023746555.1 Brevibacillus ruminantium | reverse complement strand
GAAAACCCAGCAACCCAATCAACCTCCGCCTCACCAAGTCTACCCTTTATCATTGCCAAGCATTTTCAACCATATTCATTAAGAAAACAGGTGCCTCGTCGGGCACTCCACGCAGTTTTTCTGCTTTTCGCAAACAAAAAAACACCCTCGATAAAAGGGTGTTTCCCGCATCCCATGATGTTGATTCCGCTACTGGAACAGCTTGACTTGTTGGAGTTCGTCACCAAGTATTCCGTGTAAAACAAGCGGTGTAATCCCGCTCTCCACAAAGGCTGCTACAAACAAAAGCACAACGACCGTCAATACCGCGGCCGGGAACTGTCTCAACATCTCAAACCAATCATTTTTGACCCGCTCCCATTTGGCAGGTTGAATCAGTGAACCTACCGTTCGCAAACTAAGTACTCCGAGACGAATGCCCACTGCTGCTGCAAATAAAATGGCCGGCAGCTCAAATATGCCATGAGGCAAGATCCCCGCCGTGAACATCAGTACAGGATTCACACCGGATTCACTAATTTTAGCGAACATAAACCCAATAAAAACGCCATTGGCCATAATATTAAAGACGGGGACAAAGGCAAAAAACACCCCCATCGCCATCATCAATAAAGCGACCTTCACGTTGTTAAAGAAAATAGCCCAGAACATGGCGAATAACCCGCCACCGTTTCTTTCCAATTTGGCCATGACATCCTTCAATTGCTCGAAGAGGGCCTTGGCCAATTCCTCAACGACATGAGCCTGTACAAAGCCCAAGATGGCTCCTCCTGCGAACAGCAGACAAGCCGCCAAGAAGAATTTTCTATTGTCCAACCACAGGTTTTTTAACTGCGTCTTCATTCGCCACGCTCCTTTAATGCCTGGATAGTACACTATATGCATTGTACCGCATCATTACCCATCGGGACAAAGAATATCCTCGTCCGTACAGCATAAACTGTATGGGGACAAAGGAGGTGCTGTCCATGAAATTTATGTTTGTTGTAAGTACACAACGCCTGAAGCAATGGCTGATCGTCTGTACTGCTCTGTTGTTGGCCCTGGGGATTGTCTATTCGGAAAGAGACGCAATTGCCGTCATTTCCGATGGCAACCAAACTCCTCAGGCCATCTACAAAATCGACACCAAAGAGAAAAAAATAGCGCTGACGTTTGACATTAGCTGGGGAGAAACCAGGGCTACCCCCATTCTTGACGTACTCAAGGACAAAAAAGTCACCAAGGCAACCTTTTTTCTTTCCTCCCCCTGGAGTCTGCGTCATCCCGACATCGTCAAGCGCATCAAGGGGGATGGATTCGAGATTGGCTCACACGGCCATAATCACGAAAACTACAGCAAGTACTCCGACGAAGAAATTCGCTCACAAATCGGGAAGGCAGACAACATCCTGCAAGAATTGCTGGGTAAAAAGCCAACTTTGATCCGCATGCCGAACGGCGATTTTGACAAGCGCGTCCTTCGCATTGCCAACAACATGGGTTATACCGTCATTCAGTGGGATACGGACTCGAAAGACTGGATGAACCCTGGCGTGGATGCCATCGTAAATAACGTATTGTCAAAAGCTCATCCTGGTGACATCGTTCTTCTCCACGCCAGTGACAGCTGTAAAGAAACCCATTTGGCTCTTCCCAAAATTATTGACAAGCTGCGCGCCGACGGATATGAATTCGTCACGGTGTCGGAGCTGATTGCCGGCTCGCAAGTCAAAACCAAGGAGCTGAATTAAAAAGGGGCTGTCTAAAAAGTCCCTAAAAAGTAAAGAAGCTGGGGGAAAACCGTTTCGTTTTTCCCCCAGCTTCTTTTTTTGCCCTTATTGGTTTGAGGAATGTGGCCAGGCGGATGCCCGCCACTTTCAACAAGTTATGTGCTAGTGCCACAATTCCGAACTCGACATGCACTTTGTCGAGCCCACGAAGAGAAAATCGGCGGAACGACCGATTGCCCTTGATGTGACCGAACACGCTTTCGACCTCGACTTTACGTCGGGCATAGATAGCTGCTTTGTCTTCACATTCAAGGGCTGCTTTTGCCTTTGCTTTCATTTCTTCAAAGATCGTATTCCAATGAACCTGACGGTTCCCTTTACCTTTGGTACATTGCGATTTGAATGGACACCCTGAACAATCCTCACATTCATAAATTTTGTAACTTTGTTCATGACCAGAGGCGTTCTTCTTGTTCTGGTATTTCTTAAACGTAACTTTCATTCCATTTGGGCAGATAAAACAATCATCCTTTTCAACATAGACCCAGTTTATTACACTTTTGATGTCCCTTTTGGCTTTTCGGGTTTTTTCCTTCAAATAGGTTCCGTAAGGAATGAGGAAATCAAACCGTGGTTCTTTTTCCTCCCCCACCGCATACAGATAGTTTTCTTCGCTCCCATACCCCGCATCCGCGATGACATTTTTGGGCATGGGCAGCCAGGAAGAAGCCAGCTTCTCTAGATGGGGGATGAAGCAGCGTGTATCCGTTGGACGTTGATGAATGGTGTAAAATAGGATAAATTGATTCTCCGTTGCCATCTGTACGTTATAGCCAGGCTTAAGTTGACCGTTTTTCATATGATCTTCTTTCATCCGCATGAATGTTGCGTCACTATCTGTCTTGGAATAACTATTGCGGTCACCAAAAGTTTCGTTTTGAGCTTTGTATTTGGCAAGCCTTGGTAGGAAATCTTTACGGATCAGCTTAAGGGATTTCTTCCATGTACTCTGTCTTTTTCGCTTTTCCTTACGGACTTCTGTATTTGTCTCATTTTCCATCTCATCTGATAAAACGGCTATGTGGGTTTCCAAGCCAACAGCAATCTCTTCCAATTTGGAGGGGTCTTCCACTGTATCCATCAGGTTATCCGCAAGGATTTCCAATTCTTCCTCCTTGGCTGTCTCCTCAATGAGCCGCAAGGTTTCTCGGATCTTCTCCTTCAGTTTTTCCTCGAATCGGATCGTTGATTTTTTCCATACGAAAGAATACTTGTTGGCATTTGCTTCGATTTTTGTCCCATCCAGAAAGTAATTTTCCATGGTGATATAGTTGGCCTCGATGAGCTTCAAGATCATGGTTTCGTAAAGTTCATTCATCATCGATTTCATCCGTCTGCCACGAAATTCGTTGATGGTACGGTAGTCTGGTTGTTGCATCGCTGCCAGCCACATGGTGGGAATATTTTCACGGGTAAGCTGTTCGATACCACGGCAAGAGTACACCTTCTGGGAGTAGCCAAACAGGATGACCTTTAGCATCATCTTAGGGTGGAACGAAGGTCTGCCACCGCCTGGATAATGAGAAAATAACTTATCATCAGGAATGGCCTCAACCATTTCATCTACCACACGTGCGACATGGTGCACGGGAATAAGTTCCTCGATATCGAAGATAACTTGAACCTGACGGTTATTATATGATTTGAATGTAGGAGCGCATTGTCTCTTGGAAACAATATTTTCTACTGTTCCCTCTAGGGGAAGAGTTAATTGCGTGGTATAATATGGGGGAGTAATCGAAAGATTACACATAAAAATCGTCCTTCCTAAAATGTTGGTGTGGGAACTTTCATTTTACAAGAAGAGACGATTTTTTTGTGCTTATTTTTGAAAAAAAGGGGCCCCAGGAAGTCAGTTAAAACCGACTTTCTGGACAGCCCCTTTGGCTATTTTAAGATTCGGTGCAGTTGCATCACTTGCCAGACGTTACAAAATAATAACGGGACCAGCATGGACATCGTGGAGTAAAAATCATGCTGTTTTAAAGCGGGAATCCACTCCAAAGCAGAAAACACAAACATAAAAAACAGTGTCGGCACCCAAGCACTCGGATTGGTTAGGCGCGCTTTTCCATAAGCGGTAACCACTGCAATCACCAGCAACAGGACAGGTTCGACAAAAAACTCAGAGACTGATTTGCCATCTCCCAGCATCGTGTAGCGCAGGTAAACCATATCAAAAAACGCAAAGAGGACCAGGAAAATCTGGATATTTCTCCACAAAGTCGGGTTCCTGAACATCCCTCTTGCAAAATACGTGATCGTCATATATGCAAATAATCCCATTTGGGCAACAATGCTGATTGTCATACCGTACAGCATCTGCATAAAAGTACCCATAAAAAAATTGGCCATGGAGCCACCCGTTAATTTTTCGGAAGCAAAGATAAGTCCTACCAATATGCCGCCCAATCCGCCGAGCAGCAGTGTTGTGAAAAACAGCCAGCCGTACTTGCGCAAGCTCACCGTGCGTCCCTCCCATCTGCATCGCTTATGATTGTACCAACCCATGCAAGAAAATACTAGCGTAAGAACAAAACAAAATGCGCACGTTACCTATAGACAGGTAAAGGAGGGTAACCGCCTCATGACGAAAAAAAACGTTTCTTGGTGGCTGTTGCTGGCGGTCAGCCTGGTGATAACAAGCTGCAGCAGCGGAGGACAAGCACATAGTACAGCACAGCCTGACTACAAAAGTGTAAAGGATATGGTCCTCGATATCCTGCAAACCGATGAAGCCAAAAACACCGTGGCTAAAATGATGAAAGACGAGAAATTTACACAAAAGCTGATCATGGATGAAGCCACGGTGAAGAGTACGCTGATCCAGAGCATCGGCAACCCGGAAAACCCTCAAATCAAAGAAGCTTTTAAGGATCCGAAGTTCGCCAGTACCTTGGCCAAGTCAATGAAAAATGAACATAAAGAGTTAATGAAGGACCTGATGAAGGATCCAGAATACCAAAAATTGTTAATCAGCGTCATGAAGGATCCGGAATTTGAAAAAAATATGATGGAATTGATGCGCAGCTCTGCTTACCGCAAGCAAACGATGCAGGTCATGAAAGAATCCATGAAAAGCCCTTTGTTCCAGGATGAGATGATGAAGCTGATGTCAAAGGTTTCCGAAGATATGATGGAGCCCAAGGAAACGAAAAAAGGGAAGAAAAAAGGCGGCGGTGGCAAAGGCAAACCTGGTGGCAACATTGGCGGTGCCAGCGGCGGTGGTGGAGGAGGCAGTTAACGGCATGAAAAAGGTGAGCTCGTCTTTTGAAGAGCCCACCTTTTTTTACAACTGTAGTCAGCACGGCATGAACCTTACTGTTTGACGGCCTTTTCACATTTCTCGATGATGTGCTTTGCCGTATCCAGATAGATCTGACCGATGGGGGAATCTGCCTGGTAGACGGATGGCGAATAGTCCACTTCAGCCGGATGATTTTCGGGTTGTCCCAAAGGAATCTGGGCCAGCAGTTCGGTAGCCAGCGTTTCGGCCAGCTTGCCGCCGCCTCCTCTGCCGAATACGTACTCCTTGGAGCCGTCCTTGGCTTCGTACCAAGCCATATTCTCCACGACTCCCAGAATCTCATGACCCGTTTTCTTCGCCATCGCTCCCGCTCGCGCTGCAACAAAGGCTGCTGTTGCATGTGGTGTCGTCACGACAATCTCCTTGCTCTGCGGAATCATGGTATGCACATCAAGCGCCATATCCCCTGTTCCCGGAGGCAAGTCCAAGAGCAGATAGTCGAGATCCTCTCCCCAATGCACCTCGGTAAAAAAGTTGCGTAGCATTTTCCCAAGCATCGGTCCGCGCCAGATGATGGGCGAGTTGTCTTCCACAAAGAAGCCCATCGACATGACCTTGACTCCGAACTTGTCAACGGGGAGAATGGTTTCGCCAATCACCGTCGGACGCTGTTCGATATTCATCATGTCAGGAACGCTGAATCCGTAAATATCAGCATCAATGATGCCCACCTTTTTCCCCAGGCGTGCCAGGGAAACAGCCAGATTCACTGTGACAGTCGATTTGCCCACGCCGCCCTTTCCAGAGGTTACGGCGATAAACGTGGTCATGGAATCCTGCGCCAGGATCGGGTTCAAAACGGGCGCTTGCCCTGCCGGGGATGGAGCTGATGCCTGTCCGCCGCGAAGCTGCGCGCTAAGGGCCGCTCGTTCCTCATCGGTCATGGAGCCGAATGTAAGCCGGACTTCTTTAGCCCCCAGCTCCTTGATCACCGAAATGACGTCCTCTTCAATCTTGGCTTTTAACGGACACCCAGAAATCGTAAGAACCACTGTCAAACTGACCGTATCTCCCTCGATGTGGATGTCGCGGATCATATTTAATTCGACCAGGCTTCGATTGATTTCCGGGTCTTTTACATCGCGTAATGCTTCCAGTACACGTTCTTTGGTCAACATCGCGTCCACCTCAATCTCATATTTCTTACAGCAAAAACAAACATGTATGAAGGATGCGCGTTCATTATAGCATATCCGAAGGGACCACACACGAATGCAGGTGCTTGTAAATCCGCTGAAAGCAGTTTACTGATTTTAGTCCGGCAGTTAATGTACTGACTCAAGAGGATATGGGCGGCTTTTCTCCTGCGTAATGGCGCAGAATACCTTGGTAAATCGCATTTGCCATCGCCTTCTGGTAATCAACAGAGCGAAGACGCTTGGCTTCCGCCTCATTGCTGACAAACCCTACCTCGACCAAGACACTCGGACAATCCACCTCGCGGATCAGGAACACATTATTTGTTTTGCTCGGAAGCCGATCAGTGTTCTCCAAGACCCGTTTAATCTCATCCTGTATCAAGTAGGAAATTTCTTGGCTTTTTTTGAAGGCCGGATGATAAAACGTTTGCGCTCCCTTCCATTTCGGGGAGGGGATTGAATTGACATGAACACTCACCAAGAAGTCGGGCGTATGATCATTGACAAATTTGACCCGGTTTCGGATGTCCTCTGACTTTCGTTTTCGCAGCCGCTCCGCCTCCGGAGAGGCCAAATCCTTGTCCTCTTCCCTGGTCATAATCACATGGGCCCCTGATTGAATCAGGAAGTCCCGCAAATACAGACTGATCGCCAATGTCACTTCTTTTTCCACGACGTTGCCATCAGCCGAAACAGCCCCGCCGTCTTTTCCGCCATGTCCCGGATCGATTGCAATAACCGTCCCGGCCAATGGCAGTGACCAGGTCGTCCAGGAGGAGCGATCTGGCGCTTCGTAGGTGAGCAACAGCACGAGCAGAAGGAATGATAGGATATATCCCGTTACTTTTCGAGCCACCATGCACCGTCCCCTTTGTCCATTCTCGTTTCATCATATGGACAAAGTGTGGAAAATATGACGGCTTGTTCAAGCGGAAACGAAACCAAAACAAAAACCCCCAGCCTTTGATAAACAAAGGACAAGGGGTTTGGGAAGCCTCTCTTAGCGCTTGGAGAATTGAGGTGCGCGACGAGCAGGGGACTGTAAAATATTCTGTGTAAACTCTCAAAACCTATTACAATAAGAGAAGGATGGTTTGAGAGGATGACACCCATGGCGAGATTTAGTAAGGAACAAGTGAAGGCGTTTGTGAAGGAAAACAACCTCAAGACGATGGACGATGTGCAGTCGGCACTGAAGGAACTGTTTGCAGAAACGTTGCAGTCGCATGCTAGAGGCGGAGCTTGACACGGAACTCGGCTATGAAAAGCACGATGTGAAGCGAAAGAAAACAACAAACAGCCGTAACGGGAAGACAAAGAAGACGGTGACAAGCGAATACGGCGAGGTGGAGATCGCGGTGCCACGTGACCGTAATGGCGAATTTGAGCCCGTTATCGTGAAAAAGCATCAGTCTACCGTTGCCGGCATGGAGGACCAACTCATCGCCATGTATGCCAAAGGTGTAAGATCACGGGATATCCAGGACCATCTGAACCATCTGTATGGAATTGACGTTTCTCCTACCATGATCTCCAATGTGACGAATAAGATCGTGCCACTCATCAAAGAATGGCAGAACCGACCGCTACAAAGCATCTATGCGGTTGTATTTATGGACGCCATTCCCTACAAAGTCAAGCAAGACGGTGCTATTGTGAACAAAGCGGCTGATATGGTCATTGGCATTGATTTGGACGGCAACAAGGACCTATTAGGCATGTGGACTGGAGAGAATGAATCCGCAAAGTTCTGGCTGAGCGTACTGAACGACTTACGGAACCGTGGGGTTCAGGATATTCTCATCACCTGCGTGGATAACCTAACGGGCTTCTCTCAGGCCATCTCCGCCTGCTATCCGCATACGGAGATTCAAAAGTGCATCATTCATCAAATCCGCAACTCGACCCCGTTATGTTTCTTACAAGGATCTCAAGAAAGTAACGGCGGATTTAAAGCCAATCTACAAAGCGGCAACAGAAGAGGCTGCCTTACTGGAATTGGATCGTTTTGAGGAAACATGGGGTAGCAAATATCCCCTCATCGTTCGCTCTTGGCGTACCAACTGGGACGAGCTAGCTACTTTTTTCCGGATCGGATCGGTCAATACTTACGCTAGTTTTTTATTCCAAAAGGGTTTACACAAAATACTGGACAGACCC
Organism: Brevibacillus ruminantium; assembly: GCF_023746555.1. Taxonomy (NCBI): domain Bacteria; kingdom Bacillati; phylum Bacillota; class Bacilli; order Caryophanales; family Paenibacillaceae; genus Brevibacillus; species Brevibacillus ruminantium. The sequence continues at coordinate 311,622 of NZ_CP098755.1, read as the reverse complement.
TCCCTCCCTTGACGTTTTTATCTACCGTTATACATCAAGAAAAACCAATGATATAAGACCGTATATGTGACAATTGCATTTCTAAATCGATTAGATAGGAGAAGTATTTACTTGAAAAAAATATTAGGATTCCTCTTTGTATTGCTAGTCTTGTCCGGCTGTTCACATGATGATAATGCTGAATACATTAAACAAATTGAAAATCAAAAAATCGAAATTGAGAACCTAAAAAAAGAGAATGATGAAACGAAAATTAGCTTAGATCAATCGAAATTACAATTAGCTGATTACAACTCAAGAAGAATTATGCGTTTTATTTCAGAAGTTGATTATGAAGGATTGAAGAAGGAATACAAAACAGATTTCGATGTGAATGAAAAAAAAGGTGAAATTTTATTTGCTAGGGCAGAGCACAGTTTGCCACTACCTATTAAGTTATCCAAAGTTGGTAATGCTATGTTTATTTCTAGTTTTAACAATCACTCCGAAGGTACAGGTATATCATATTTTATTGACGAACTCGAAACTGACGAAAGACATCTTGTTACTTTTCAATATGATAAAGATATGAATTTCCAGTTCATTTTTATAGGCGATAGGTAACAAAGAATAAAACAATGTAAAAGAGGCTGTCTCAAAAGTCAATTTCTGACTTAGAAACGCCTCTTTTGTAATTCAAAATCGTTGATACATCAAAGTGAAGAAGAAAATATAAACAACCTGCTGAGTAAAACAGCCCGCTCCACCGAAGTGGAACAGGCTGTAAATATTGACGTATTAACGTTTCGAGAACTGAGGTGCGCGACGAGCTGCTTTAAGACCGTATTTCTTACGTTCTTTCATACGAGGGTCACGAGTCAGGAAGCCAGCGCGTTTCAGAGCGCCGCGCAGTTCCGGATCTGCCTTCAAGAGAGCGCGGGATACACCGTGACGGATCGCACCAGCTTGACCAGTGGTACCGCCACCTTTTACGTTAACCAGTACATCGTAGCGACCCAGTGTTTCAGTCAGTACGAGTGGTTGTTTCACGATCAGTTTCAGTGTTTCAAGACCAAAATATGTGTCCATTTCACGCTTGTTGATCACAATGCGACCTTCACCTGGAACCAGGCGAACGCGTGCTACGGAGTGTTTACGACGACCTGTGCCGTAGTATTGTACTTGTGCCACGTGTCTTTCCTCCCTTTTACCTTAACCGCGGATTTGCCATGCTTCTGGTTTTTGAGCTGCGTGCGGATGGTCAGTACCAGCGTACACTTTCAGCTTGGTGAACATTTGACGTCCCAGGCTGTTTTTCGGCAGCATGCCTTTTACAGCGAGTTCAAACATGCGAGCTGGCTTGTTTTTCAACATGTCGCCTGCAGAGGTTACTTTCAAACCACCCGGATACAGGGAGTGGGAGTAGTATTTTTTGTCTTGCAGTTTGTTACCAGTGAGCTTAATTTTGTCAGCATTGATGACAACTACAAAATCACCAGTATCAACGTGAGGCGTGAATTCTGGTTTCAGCTTGCCACGCAGAATGGAAGCAACTTCACTAGCCAGACGGCCAAGGGTTTGCCCTTCTGCGTCAACGATGTACCATTTACGCTCGACTTCGAGCGGTTTCGCCATATATGTGGTACGCATGTTTGTCCCTCCTAAATGTCTTGCACATCCAATTGCAATCATCAAAATCAGTGGCGGAAAAGTTGTCTTGTAACGGGAGAGCAACTTTCCCAGGTGTTTCATAAAACAGAAAAAAACACGAACTTGTTTTTCAATCCCGGGGCTAGAGTGGGGCTAGGCGGGTATGAAAATACCAAGGAATATCGTACTACATAGGAGGCTTGGAGTCAAGTGCTCTCACGCATGTTAAACATTGGTACGGCAAGTTTTTTGCAGTGATTCCCCGCCAAAAAAATCTGTCCGGTCCACAAAAGGGATCACCCGTTTTCTGTGTACACAACCTCCCACATGGTCAACCCCTTGGCTGGCGCCGTTTTTCCCGCAAGCTCCCGATCCCGGGCCAGCAAAATGCGCTGCAAATCGTCAGGGTGACGTTTTCCCTGCCCCACCTCGACCAGTGTTCCTGCAATAATCCGAACCATGTTGTAAAGAAAACCGTTTCCGCGGCAAATCACCCAGACCTCTTGCCCATCTCGTTCCACCCGGAGATCATATACCGTTCTTACCTTGTCTTCCACAAAGGTCTTGGCCGAACAAAAAGAGGTAAAGTCATGGGTGCCGATCAGATGTCGGGCAGCCTGCTGCATCGCTTCCACATCGAGCGGATAGCGGATATGATCCGCATAGCGATGGCGAAACACATCAGCGACGGGATTGTTGTCAATACAGTATCGATACTCTTTCACCTTTACATCAAACCGGGCATGAAACGATGGCGAAGCCTCTTCCATGGAGCGAATCACGATCGCGTCAGGAAGCTGATTGTTCAGGACAAATCGCCATTTATCAACCGGAATGCTGCTGCTGGTGTCAAAGTGGAAGACCTGACCGCGGGCATGCACCCCGGCATCTGTGCGGCCTGATCCCGCTATCTGAATGCTCTCGCCTGTAACGCGCTGCAAAGCCGCCTCGATCTCCCCCTGAATGGTTACCTGATCGGGCTGCACCTGAAACCCGCTGTAATCCGTTCCGTCATAGGCGACCAGACATTTCAAGCGCCTCACGTACGCCACCACCCGATCACGAACGCCAATGCCAGGGAAGCTACCGCAATCGTACTGTCCCGCCAGCTCAGCGTAAGCTTGTTCAGCCGCGTCCTTCCAACTCCGCCGCGGTATCCGCGTGCCTCCATTGCCAGCGCCAAATCTTCCGCGCGCCGGAACGCACCAATAAACAGCGGGATCACGATCGGGATCAAATGCTGTATGCGGCGAAGCAGATTGCCGCTCGTAAAGTTTGCTCCGCGAGCCATCTGTGCCTTCATGATTTTGTCTGTCTCTTCCATCAACGTGGGAATAAACCGAAGTGCAATCGACATCATTAGGGCAATCTCGTGGACGGGCACACCGATGCGCCCGGTCGGACCAAGCAAACGCTCCAATCCTTCCGTCAGATCGATTGGAGAGGTCGTCAGTGTCAAAAGCGAACTGACCAGCACCAATAAGCTGATACGCAAGGAGATAAAGATCGCCTGTCTGACCCCCTGTTCCTCAATGGAAAACCAGCCCCATTTGAAGTACACCTCGCCGCCTTTGGTAATCAACAAGTGGAGGATAACCGTAAATAAGACCAAAATCCAGATAGGGCGCAGACTTTTCAAAATATAGGAAAGCGACAGGCGGGAAACCAGGATGATCACCAGCGTAAACGAAATCAGAATCGCATAGGTGATCACGTTGTTGGCCATAAAAACCAGGAAAGCAAACAGAATGATAAACAGCATCTTGCTGCGCGGATCGGCCCGGTGAAGGAACGATGTTCCAGGCACATACTGTCCAATTGCAATGTTTTGCAGCATCCCTTATCGCTCCTTTACGGCAGACAACCGTGCCAGCAGATGCCCAATCAAATCTTCCTCCCGATAGATGGAGGCGGGCAGACGCTGCTCTTGCGGCAAGCGTTGATTCAATTGGGAAACAAAAGCAACCGTGTCTGGCACATCCAGGCCGAGCCCTTGAAGAAACGCAGCCTCCGCAAATACCTCGTCCGGTTTGCCTACGAGGGCAACCTTGCCCTTGGCCATGACCACGAGCAGGTCGGCATAACGAGCGGCTTCCTCCATACTGTGTGTAACCAGCAAGGTGGTAAGTTTCTGCTCCCGGTGAATTCGGTAAACAGCCTCCAGGATGGCCTTTTTCCCTGCCGGATCAAGCCCGGCTGTCGGCTCGTCCAAGATCAATACTTGGGGCTGCATCGCCAAAACGCCGGCGATGGCTACACGCCTCATCTGACCGCCGCTCAAAAGAAAAGGAGAGCGGTCCCTGATCTTTTCGTAGTCCAGACCCACTACCTGCAATGCTTCACGCACAACCGTTTCTACCTGATCCGCAGGCATGTCAAAGTTGAGGGGACCAAAGGCGACGTCTTTGGCAACGGTCTCTTCAAACAGCTGATGCTCCGGGTATTGAAAAACAAGTCCGATATGACGCCTGCTCTCAGCCGGCAGCTTGTTTGTCGGAGTTACAGTGTCATCCCCCAAGCGTATCGTCCCTTGGGTGGGCTGAAGCAAGCCGTTTACATGCTGAATCAAGGTCGACTTTCCGGAACCGGTATGTCCGATGATTCCTACAAACGAACCCGACGGAATCGTCAGTGACACATCCTGCAGAGCGAGGCGTTCAAACGGTGTTCCCACCGCGTACATATGACTTACCTGTTCAAAAGTAATCTGCATAAGTGCTCCACCAGCTCCTCTTGGTCCAGAGTGAACGGCAATGACAGCCCCTCTGCCGCCAACGCATGACGAACGCGGACAGTAAATGGAACATCCAGACCCAGTGCCTGCAATCTCTCGGGGTCGGAAAATACCTCATCCGCCGTACCATCCCAATCTACCTGACCCGCTTTCATGACGATGACCCGATCCGATCCGACTGCCTCCTCCGGGAAATGGGTGATGTTCACCACCGTGATGCCCTCTTCTCGGTTGAGTCTGTGGACCAAACTTATCACTTCACGTCTTCCCATCGGGTCTAGCATGGCAGTTGCTTCGTCGAGAATGATCATCGATGGACGCATTGCCAGGATACCTGCAATGGCAATCCGCTGCTTTTGGCCGCCGGACAGGCGATGAGGCTGATCAAACAGATGCTCTGTCATGCCGACAGCCCGCAGAGACTCATCGATTCGGGTACGCATCAGCGCGGGCTCCATCCCCATGTTCTCCAGACCAAAGGCGACGTCATCTTCCACCGTAGCCCCGACAATCTGGTTATCCGGGTTTTGAAAAACCATCCCGATTTGCCGGCGTATTTCCCATACCAGCTCACCGTCACGCGTGTCCATCCCGGTTACGAGAATCGTCCCTTCTTCAGGAAGCAGCAAGGCATTCATCAGTTTAGCCATGGTCGACTTTCCTGAACCGTTGTGTCCCAGAATGGAAACAAAGGAACCTTTGGATATAGCAAGATCGACGCTTTTCAGCACCGGTTCTTTCTGGCCTCCCTCGCCTTCATAAGAAAAGGAGACATTTTGTAGTGCCAGCAGACGTTCCTCCGTCATCTGGTGCTCACATCCTCCCAGCTAGAAACAGGGAATTTGATAAAGATAGAAAGAAAGAAAAATATAAAGAAAAAAGGGCATGAATCAGAGTCCAGTCCAAGACCAGAGTCTGCCCCCACCCTTTTTCAGGCTGTTTCAAAAGAAGATCTTTTTCACAACCGGATCATACAAGATGTATTACACCAATTCGATGTATGCCATCGGAGCAGCATCCCCACGACGAGGACCTGTCTTCAAGACACGAGTGTATCCACCGTTGCGCTCTTTGTAGCGAGGCGCGATGTCATCAAACAGCTTTTGAACCGCATCGCGGCCTTCTTCCGTAGCTACTTCCTTGCGAACGAAAGCAGCAACTTGACGGCGTGCGTGCAGGTCACCGCGTTTTGCCAGCGTGATCATCTGATCAGCGATGGAACGCAGTTCTTTTGCTTTCATCTCAGTTGTCTCGATGCGCTCGTTGATGATCAGGTCTGTAACCAGATCACGGAACAATGCTTTACGAGCCGAACTGCGACGACCCAATTTACGGTATGCCATGTTCTTACCTCCCTCTTACGTGCTGCAAGTGCTGTTTCCTAGTCGTCGCTGCGAAGAGACAGACCCAGCTCAGCCAGCTTCTCTTGCACCTCTTCCAAGGATTTGCGACCCAGGTTGCGCACTTTCATCATGTCTTCTTCGGTCTTCTGCGTCAGCTCTTGCACGGTATTGATACCGGCACGCTTCAAGCAGTTGTAGGAACGGACAGAGAGATCGAGCTCTTCGATGGTCATCTCGAGCACTTTCTCTTTCTTATCCTCTTCCTTTTCCACCATGATTTCTGCATCCTTCGCCTCATCGGTCAAACCGACGAACAGATTAAGATGCTCCGTCATGATTTTTGCGCCCAGACTCACAGCCTCTTCCGGACTGATACTGCCGTTCGTCCAGACCTCAAGGGTCAACTTGTCATAGTTAGTCATTTGACCAACACGGGTATTCTCCACTTGGTAGTTGACACGCTTGATGGGTGTATAAATGGAATCAATGGGGATCACACCGATCGGCAGATCCTCCGACTTGTTTCCATCTGCTTGTACATATCCACGTCCACGTCCAGCTGTCATACGAATGTGCAGACGACCACCGTTTGCCAACGTTGCAATATGAAGATCAGGGTTCAAGATCTCCACATCACTGTCTGCGCGGATATCCCCCGCCTTGACAATGCCTTCACCCTCAGCGTCAATCTCGATGACTTTTTCCTCATCGGAATGGATCTTCAGTGCGAGGCCCTTGATGTTAAGGATAATCTCCGTTACATCTTCCACGACGCCTTCAATCGTTGAGAACTCATGAAGAACCCCGTCAATCTGAACGGTGCGTACCGCCGCACCCGGCAAAGATGAGAGGAGAATTCGTCTCAACGAGTTGCCAAGAGTCGTGCCGTATCCGCGCTCAAGAGGTTCTACAACGAATTTCCCGTACGAGTTGTCGTCGCTTACTTCCACAACCTCGATTTTCGGTTTTTCTATTTCTATCATTATAAACAAACCCTCCTTCAAAACGTCGAAATTCTTGGGTGGGCAAACGTTCGCCCACTCAGGAATTTCCCCGGCGGTTTACCGTATGCGTGCATGACAAGCTAAAATCAGAATTTACCATTCTAGTATGGACATGTTCTGAACCTTATAAACCCGTTACACGCGGCGACGTTTTGGTGGACGGCAACCATTGTGCGGAATCGGCGTCACGTCTTTAATCATGTTGACTTCAAGACCTGCTGCTTGCAGAGAACGAATCGCTGCTTCACGACCTGCACCTGGACCTTTTACCATCACTTCAAGAGAACGCATGCCATGTTCCATTGCTACACGAGCAGCCGATTCAGCGGCCATTTGTGCTGCAAATGGTGTGCTTTTGCGGGAGCCTTTGAAGCCGAGGGCACCGGCACTGGACCAAGAGATCGCGTTGCCGTGCGGATCAGTGATAGTCACGATCGTGTTGTTGAACGTAGAACGGATATGTGCTACGCCGACTTCAACGTTTTTACGGTCACGACGACGGGTACGAGTAGCCGTCGCCTGTTTTCTTTTCGCCATGTCCCATTACCCTCCTTTACTTCTTCTTGTTCGCTACTGTACGGCGTGGACCTTTGCGCGTACGAGCGTTTGTTTTGGTGCGTTGGCCACGAACAGGGAGACCACGACGATGGCGGATACCACGGAAGCAACCAATTTCCATCAGACGTTTGATGTTCAGGGAGATCTCACGACGAAGATCGCCTTCCACCTTGATGTTTTTATCGATGAACTCACGCAGTTTTGCCACTTCATCTTCTGTCAGATCACGAACGCGAGTATCCGCGTTTACACCAGCAGCGGACAGAATTCTTTGAGACGTGGGACGCCCGATACCGAAGATGTAGGTAAGAGCAACTTCCACGCGTTTTTCGCGAGGCAAGTCAACGCCTGCAATACGTGCCATGTGTCAAAAGCACCTCCTTGTTTACTTATCCTTGTTTTTGCTTATGCTTCGGATTTTCACAAATAACCATTACGTTACCTTTGCGACGGATAACCTTGCATTTTTCGCAAATCGGTTTCACCGACGGTCTCACTTTCATGGTTCTTGCCTCCCTCTCTAGGGGTTTCACTTATTTGTAGCGGTACGTAATCCGTCCGCGAGTCAAATCGTAAGGCGACAGTTCAACGGTTACCTTGTCCCCAGGCAGGATGCGGATAAAATGCATGCGGATTTTCCCCGAAACGTGAGCGAGCACTTTGTGCCCATTCTCCAATTCTACCCGAAACATGGCATTGGGCAAAGGTTCAATTACCGTACCTTCTACTTCAATTACATCGTCTTTTGCCATCGTGAAACTCTCCTTTCTGCTGTAGCTTCAGTCAGACCATGAGTTTTGCTGAAAACGTAAAGAACGAACTTATCGTCGACACGTTGGACGACAATCCGAAGCGACCGTTGTGCCTCAGCTACGCCCTTGTAAAAATCTCATAGCCATCTTCCGTAATCGCGATGGTGTGTTCAAAATGAGCACATCTTTTCCGATCCACTGTAACAACCGTCCAATTGTCCTCCAAAGTGCGGACATAACGTTCGCCGGCATTGACCATTGGTTCGATTGCCAACACCATTCCCGGTTTCAACCGTGGACCCCGATCCGGAGGCCCATAGTTTGGAACCTGAGGATCTTCGTGCAGGTTTTGCCCGATCCCATGCCCCACATACTCGCGAACGAGTGTGAAGCCTGCAGCTTCTGCGTGGACCTGAATCGCGTGGGAAATATCGGACAGTCGCGCACCAGGTATCGCCTTTTCCAGCCCCTTGTACAACGACTCTTCCGTCACTCGCAGCAAACGTTGATCGTCTTCTGTAATCTTGCCGACCGGGTACGTCCAAGCGGAGTCACCATGGAACCCCTCAAACTGTGCACCGATATCGATGCTGACGATATCCCCATCCTGCAACGCCCGTTTCCCTGGGATCCCGTGTACGAGTTCTTCATTGACTGAAGTACAGATACTTCCTGGAAAGCCTCCGTAGCCTTTAAACGATGGAATGGCTCCCATGCTGCGGATAAAGGTTTCGGCGAATTCGTCCAGTTGCTTTGTCGTTACGCCAGGCTTGATCACCTTGGCCAGTTCTTGATGGGTGAGTGCGACAATCCGACCGGCTTCGCGCATAACCTCAAGTTCTGCTTTCGACTTTAGGATAATCATGCACGCTACCCTCGCAACAAAGACTTGATCTCTTCAAACACTACCTGAATATCCTGCTCTCCATCGATATTACGCAGAAGACCTTGCTCTGTGTAGTAATCGATGAGTAGCTGGGCCTGGGCAATATTAACATCGAGGCGTTGTGTAACTACTTCCAGCTTATCGTCATCACGCTGGTACAGCTTTCCGCCATCCTTGTCACAAACCCCTGCTACTTGCGGAGGATTGAACAGAGTGTGGTAGCTCGCCCCGCAAACGGGACAAATCCAGCGACCGGTCAGGCGATCAATCAGAAGTTCACGACGAACATTGATGTTGATGACGTGATCAATCTCACGTCCCAACTCTTTCACTGTCGCCGTCAGTGCCTCAGCCTGAGGGACTGTGCGAGGGAACCCGTCCAGCAGGAAGCCCTTTGCGCAATCGTCCATTGCCAGGCGTTCCCGCACGATTCCGATGACGACCTCATCCGGAACAAGCTGACCCTGATCCATATAGGACTTGGCTTTTAGCCCGAGCGGCGTTTCATTTTTGACCGCTGCTCGGAACATATCGCCAGTGGAGATGTGCGGGATGTTGAATTCGTTTACGATCCGTTCTGCCTGTGTGCCTTTACCAGCCCCAGGCAGACCCATCAAAATTATATTCACGTTCATTCCCTCCGTCCCATCTGAAAAGCTTGCTGTAAAACCTGATAACGGAGCCGTATCTGCAGCTTTTCAATTACCTCGGTTACTTGATGAACCCTTGGTAATGGCGCTTGATCATCTGGCTTTCGATCTGCTTCATCGTATCGAGAGCAACCCCGATTACGATCAAGAGCGACGTGCCTCCAATATAAATCTGTTGGGGCAGGTTGGCCAGCTTGCTGAAGAAGAATGGCAATATAGAGATTGTCATCAAGAACAAGGCGCCAGCCAAAGTAAGACGGTTCAACGTACGGGTAATGTACACCTCGGTATTTTTACCGGGCCGGATACCTGGAATGTAACCGCCGTTTTTCCTCATATTCTCCGACAGTTGTACAGGGTTAATCTGTACAAATGTGTAGAAATACGTGAAACCAATAATCAAGATCGCATAAAGCGTCATCCCAAGCGGTGCGCTAGGTTGAAAATGTGTGTAGATCCAGTTGGCCATACCAGTACCGGAAGCATCCAAAAAGAACTGCGCGATCGTCGAAGGGAACATGACGAGCGAGACCGCGAAGATTACGGGAATGACACCAGCAGAGTTGATTTTCAGCGGGATGTGGGTAGATTGACCACCGTACATCTTGCGTCCAACCACACGCTTTGCGTACTGCACCGGAATCTTCCGCACACCTTGCTGCATGAAGATAACCCCGACAATAATCGCGATGATGACCAGAAGGATAATCAACACTTTCAAGATTGCAAAGAACAAATTCTGAGCAGGATCAGCGAACTGCGTCGTGTAAATCGTCGCAATCCCGTTTGGAATGTTGGCTACGATACCCGCAACGATGATAATCGATATCCCATTTCCAATACCCTTCTCGGTAATTTGTTCACCCATCCACATCAGGAACGAGGTTCCTGCTGTCAGCGTGAGCGCAATCAGCACGTAGCTGCCGATGGAACTATCTTTTAACAGTCCTGGAGCCATGTTGTTAAAACCAATTGTCATCCCCACAGACTGGATCAGCGCGAGCACGATGGTGAAGTAACGAGTGACCGTCGCGATTTTGCGACGTCCGACTTCGCCTTCACGTGCCCATTGGGTAAACTTGGGTACAACATCCATGGACAGAAGCTGCATGATAATCGATGCCGTAATGTACGGCATGATACCCATTGCAAAAATCGAGTAGTTATGCAGCGCGCCACCTGAGAAGGTGTTTAACAACCCCAAAAATTGGTTCGTGTTCTGCTGAAACAACTCGACGTTCACGTTAGGGGCTGGGACGAAACTCCCGATTCGGAAGACGACCAACATCATCAGCGTAAAGAAAATCTTACGACGGAGGTCGCCTATTTTAAAAATGTTAGTCAAGGATGCTAACAATTAGATCACCTCGGTTGTTCCACCGACTTGTGCGATCTTCTCAGCAGCTGCATTGGAGAACTTGTGTGCTTTTACGGTCAGCTTCACTGTGAGTTCGCCGTTTGCAAGAACTTTTACACCGTCACGCAGTGCGCTGATTACACCGGTTTCTTTCAAGAGTTCAGGAGTAACCACGGTGCCTTCTTCAAAACGATTGAGCGCATCCAAGCTTACAACCGCGTATTCCTTACGGTTGATGTTGTTGAAACCGCGCTTAGGCAGACGACGGAACAGTGGGTTTTGACCACCCTCAAATCCTGGACGTACGCCGCCACCAGAACGAGCGTTTTGACCTTTATGACCTTTACCAGCTGTTTTACCCGTACCGCTACCGATACCACGACCAACGCGCTTACGAGTTTGACGAGATCCTTCAGCAGGTTTCAGTTCATGCAATTTCATACCTTGCACCTCCTAACCGTATAAAATGAGCGATTACGCTTCTACTTCCTTTACTTCAACCAGGTGCTTCACTTTGAAGACCATACCGCGGATCGCAGCGTTGTCTTCTTTTACCACAGAGTGGTTGATTTTACGGAGACCCAGTGCTTTAACCGTGTCTTTTTGATCGACAGTGCGGCCGATCAGGCTGCGTTTGAGGGTGATTTGCAATTTTGCCATGTTCATTCCCTCCTTATTAACCCAACAACTCGTCAACAGTCTTACCGCGCAGTTTCGCGACGTCTTCCGCTGTTTTCAGACGGCCGAGGCCTTCCAGCGTAGCGTTGACCATGTTGATGGGGTTGTTGGAACCAAGAGACTTGCTCAAGATGTCACCTACACCAGCAAGCTCCAGAACCGCGCGGACAGGTCCGCCTGCGATAACACCGGTACCTTCAGAAGCCGGTTTGATGAGAACTTTACCGGAACCGAAGTGGCACAGTACTTCGTGAGGAATCGTTGTTCCTTTCATCGGTACACGGATCAGTTTTTTCTTAGCGTCGTCAATCGCCTTGCGAATCGCGTCCGGTACTTCTTGAGCTTTACCCATACCAGCACCTACGTGACCATTACGGTCGCCGACTACTACAAGCGCGCTGAAGCTCATACGACGTCCACCTTTAACCGTTTTCGCAACACGGTTAACGGCGACAACTTTTTCTTCCAGCTCTAATTTGCTAGAGTCGATACGCATTCCTTTCCCTCCTTGTTGCTAGAATTGCAGGCCAGCTTCACGAGCGGCTTCTGCGAGTGCTTTAATGCGTCCATGATAAATGTATCCGCCACGGTCAAAAACGACATCGTTCAGACCTTTTTCTTGAGCACGTTTTGCAATCAGTGTACCTACTGCTGCAGCAGCTTCTGCATTTGCACCATTTTTCAAGCCAAGCTCTTTATCCAGAGAGGATGCTTGTGCCAGAGTAGTGCCAGTAGAATCGTCAATCACTTGCGCATAGATGTGCTTGGAAGAACGGAATACGTTCAGACGAGGACGTACAGTCGTTCCAGCCAGGCGCTTGCGAATGCGCAGGTGGCGTTTTTTCCGAGCTTTGTTTTTATCAGCTTTCGTAAACATTAGGCGGCCTCCCTTCTCATAAAACTACGAAGCTTATTTACCTTTTTTACCCTCTTTACGGCGAACAACTTCGTCGCTGTACTTGATCCCTTTGCCTTTGTATGGCTCAGGTTTGCGGAGGGCGCGAATTTCAGACGCGAGTTGGCCTACGCGCTCTTTGTCGATACCTTTAACCACCAGTGTGGTTTGGTTTGGCACTTCGATTTCCAGACCAGCTTCAGGAGTTACCTCTACTGGATGGGAGAAACCGAGAGACAGTGTAACACCGTTTCCTGCTTTCGCAGCACGGTAACCTACACCTACCAGCTCCAGTGTACGAGTAAAGCCTTCCGATACGCCTTTTACCATGTTGGCAACCAGAGCACGAGTCGTACCATGGAGAGAGCGGTGCAGCTTGTTATCGCTAGGACGCTCAACGTTTACTTCGTTTTCGCTAATGTTGATTGTGATTTCCGGATGGAAGTTACGAACGAGTTGACCCTTAGGGCCCTTTACCGTCAGCTCAGTACCGTTCAGAGCGAGGGTAACGCCTGCAGGGACCACGATCGGTTTTCTACCGACACGAGACATGTGGTGCACCTCCTGTGCTATTGCAATCAGTTATTACCAAACGTAAGCGAGAACTTCTCCGCCTACATGAGCTTGGCGAGCTTGCTTGTCGGTCATTACGCCAGTAGACGTAGAGATCAGGGCTACACCCAGACCGCCAAGAACTTTAGGGATCTCAGTGCTTTTTGCGTAAACGCGCAGACCTGGTTTAGAGATACGTTTCAGACCGGTGATTACGCGCTCGTTGTTCGCACCGTATTTCAGGAAAACACGGATGATCCCTTGTTTGTTATCTTCAATGAACTCGGCATCGCGAATGAAACCTTCTTCTTTCAGGATGCGAGCAATGTCTTTCTTGATCGTGGACGCCGGGATCTCCACTTTCTCGTGGCGAACCATGTTGGCGTTACGAATACGCGTTAGCATGTCAGCGATTGGATCAGTCATAACCATGAGAGAGAACCTCCTTCCCGTTTCAAATTACCAGCTTGCTTTTTTCACGCCAGGGATTTGGCCTTTATAAGCAAGTTCACGGAAGCAAATACGGCAGAGTTTGAATTTGCGCAAAACGGAATGAGGACGTCCGCAGCGCTCACAACGCGTGTAAGCACGTACTGCAAACTTCGGTGTCCGTTGTTGCTTGATGACCATTGATTTCTTTGCCACACTCTTCCCTCCTTACGATGGGGTTTATTTACGGAATGGCATACCCATTTGTGTTAGCAATTCACGTGCTTCTTCGTCAGTTTTCGCGGAAGTAACGATTACGATGTCCATACCGCGAACCTTGTCAATTTTATCGTATTCGATCTCAGGGAAAATCAGTTGTTCCTTCAGACCGAGTGTGTAGTTGCCGCGACCATCGAACGCTTTCGAGGAAATACCGCGGAAGTCACGTACACGTGGAAGAGATACGTTCATCAGTTTGTCGAGGAAGTGGTACATACGCTCACCGCGCAGAGTCACTTTCGCACCGATTGCCATACCTTCACGCAGTTTGAAGCCTGCGATGGAGTTCTTCGCACGAGTTACTACTGGCTTTTGACCAGCGATAATTTGCAAGTCTTCCACAGCTGCATCCAGAGCTTTGGCGTTGCCTACTGCTTCACCAACACCCATGTTGATTACGATCTTTTCTACTTTCGGAACCTGCATGATGGAAGAGTAACCAAACTTGCTCATCAGGCTAGGCACGATTTCGCTTTGGAACTTTTCTTTCAGTCTTGCTGCCATCTAGGACATCCTCCTTTCCAATCTGACTACTACTTGTCGAGAACTTCGCCAGATTTTTTCGCGTACCGAACTTTTTTACCGTTATCCAGTACCTTGTAACCGATACGTGTTGCTGCGCCGGACTTTGGATCGATCAAGGATACGTTGGATACATGAATCGGTGCTTCTTGCGTTACAATGCCGCCTTGCGGATTGGTTTGGGTTGGACGAGAGTGTTTTTTGATCAGGTTGATACCTTCTACCAGGACGCGATCTTTCTTCGGGTAAGCAGCGAGAACGCGACCTTTTTTACCCTTGTCTTTACCCGTTATTACGATAACAGTGTCGCCTTTCTTAACGTGCATCGCTTGGTGCACCTCCTATCGAGCAAACTACCAGAGTATTTCCGTTCAATTAGATTACCTCAGGAGCCAGGGAGATGATCTTCATGAAGTCTTTTTCACGAAGTTCACGTGCTACCGGTCCAAAAATACGAGTACCACGAGGAGATTGATCATCTTTAATGATAACCGCTGCGTTTTCATCGAAACGGATATAAGAACCATCAGGACGGCGAACGCCACGCTTACTGCGTACTACAACCGCTTTAACTACTTGGCCTTTCTTGACAACGCCACCGGGTGTAGCGGATTTAACGGAGCACACGATAACATCACCGATGTTCGCCGTTTTGCGACCGGACCCACCCAGAACCTTGATGCACATAAGTTCTTTTGCACCGGAGTTGTCAGCAACAGCCAATCTCGACTGAGTTTGGATCATTTACTGTTCCTCCTTTCGGATTTAGTTACCCGAAAATGTGAGTTATACAATTACTGCCTCTTCGACGATACGAACCAAGCGGAAGCACTTGTCTTTGGACAATGGGCGAGTTTCCATGATTTCCACGATATCGCCTGTTTTCGCAGAGTTGTTTTCGTCGTGAGCCTTGAACTTTTTGGAGTACTTCACACGTTTGCCGTACAGCGTGTGTTTTTTGTAGGTCTCTACCATTACAACAATGGTTTTATCCATTTTGTCGGAAACAACGCGACCTACCATGGTTCTACGCATTTTGCGTTCTGCGGTCATGTTCGAACCTCCTTCCTGTTATTAGCCGATCCCTAATTCTCTTTGGCGCAGGACGGTTTTCGCACGAGCAATATCCTTACGCACTTGTTTAATGCGAGACGTGGTTTCGAGTTGACCAGTAGCCAGCTGGAAACGAAGGTTGAACAGCTCTTCTTTCAAGGAGACAACGTTTTGTTCGATCTCGGCAGTGGTCAAATTGCGGAACTCATTAGCCTTCATGTGCGTCACCACCCACTTCTTCCCGCTTCACGAACTTGCACTTGATAGGCAGTTTGTGCATTGCCAGGCGCATAGCCTCGCGAGCGACTTCTTCGGATACACCAGCAAGTTCAAACATGATCTTGCCAGGTTTCACTACCGCTACCCAGTACTCAGGAGAACCTTTACCGGAACCCATCCGTACTTCAAGCGGCTTTTGCGTAATTGGCTTGTCAGGGAAAATTTTGATCCATACTTTACCGCCACGGCGGATGTAACGAGTCATCGCAATACGGGCAGCTTCGATCTGACGGTTCGTTACCCATGCAGGCTCGAGAGCTTGCAAGCCGTATTCACCGAAAGCAACAGTAGTGCCACCTTTTGCGTTACCAGCCATTTTTCCGCGATGTTGTTTGCGGTGTTTCACGCGTTTTGGCGTTAACATGTTTATTTGCCTCCTTCCTCAGTCGCTACGTTCTTCTTCGTAGGAAGGACTTCTCCACGGTAGATCCACACTTTTACGCCAATGCGTCCGTATGTGGTGTGTGCTTCGGCTGTACCGTAATCGATGTCAGCACGGAGCGTATGAAGCGGAACAGTACCTTCGCTGTAACCTTCGGAACGCGCAATGTCAGCACCGCCAAGACGACCGCTGACCAGAGTTTTGATTCCTTTCGCACCAGCGCGCAGCGTACGAGTGATCGATTGCTTTTGTGCACGACGGAAAGAAATACGGTTTTCCAGTTGACGAGCGATATTTTCAGCTACCAGAGTAGCATCAAGATCAGGCTTCTTCACTTCGTTGATGTTGATGTGAACACGCTTGCCAGTCAGTTCGGTCAGGGATTTGCGCAGAATTTCAACCTCTGAGCCACCTTTACCGATTACCATACCAGGCTTAGCGGTGTGAATCGTAACGTTTACGCGGTTAGCTGCACGTTCGATTTCAATCGTAGAAACAGCAGCATCTTTCAGACGCCCTTTTACAAATTTGCGGATTCTCAGGTCTTCGTGCAACAGGGTTGCGAAGTCCTTGTCAGCGAACCATTTGGACTCCCAGTCGCGGATAATGCCGATACGAAGACCAACCGGGCTTACCTTTTGACCCACACGTAATCCCTCCTTATTTCTCGTTTAGTACCACTGTGATGTGGCTTGTGCGCTTGTGGATGCGGCTTGCGCGACCCATCGCACGCGGGCGGAAACGCTTCAGTGTTGGACCTTGGTCCACGAAGATTTTCCCTACAACAAGTCCGTTCGGATCCATTTCGTAGTTGTGCTCTGCGTTAGCGATAGCCGATTTCAGAAGTTTCTCCACGACCGGAGAAGCAGCCTTCGGCGTATGTTTCAGGATCGCCAACGCTTCACCAACCTGCTTGCCTCGGATCAAGTCTACCACCAGGCGAACTTTACGAGGGGCAATACGAATATAGCGAGCAATTGCTTTAGCTTCCATCTTTGTACCTCCTCTCTGTCAAGAGAAAATTAGCGCTTCTTGGATTTCTTGTCGTTATCGACGTGACCCTTGAAGGTACGAGTTGGTGCAAATTCACCCAGTTTGTGACCGACCATATCTTCTGTTACGTATACCGGTACATGCTTGCGGCCGTCATAGACTGCAAACGTATGTCCCACGAAATCAGGGAAGATTGTGGAGCGACGAGACCAGGTTTTCACCACGCGTTTTTCGTTCTTTTCGTTCAATACTTCAACTTTTTTCATCAAGTGATCATCTACGAAAGGACCCTTTTTCAAACTGCGACCCATGTGTGAACCTCCCTTCGCCAAAGGCGTTCGGTTATTGTCTCACCCTGCCTTACTTCTTGCGGCGACGGATGATATATTGATCGGATTTGTTTTTCTTCTTGCGGGTTTTGAGACCGAGAGTCGGTTTACCCCAAGGAGTAACAGGTGCTTTACGTCCGATCGGAGCGCGACCTTCACCACCACCGTGCGGGTGATCGTTCGGGTTCATTACGCTACCGCGTACAGTTGGACGAATACCCAACCAACGGGAACGACCAGCTTTACCAATGTTCAACAGTTCGTGATCGATGTTTCCTACTTGACCGATAGTCGCGCGGCATACGTTGTGGATGCGGCGAGTTTCACCGGAAGAGAGACGAACGATTACGAAGTCACCATCACGACCCAGCAATTGAGCGGAGGAACCTGCTGCGCGAACCAATTGTCCACCTTTGCCAGGCTTCAGCTCGATGTTGTGGATGGTAGTACCAACTGGGATGTTAGCCAGTGGCAGTGCGTTACCGGTTTTGATGTCTGCATCTGCGCCGGAAACGATCTCATCGCCAACTTTCAGGCCATGAGGAGCGATGATGTAGCGCTTCTCACCGTCCAGATAGTTGATCAGGGCGATGTTTGCAGAACGGTTTGGATCGTATTCGATTGTAGCTACGCGACCTACGATGCCATCCTTGTTCCGTTTGAAGTCGATGATGCGATATTTACGTTTATGACCGCCACCGTGATGACGAACGGTAATTTTCCCGTGGTTGTTGCGTCCAGCTTTTTTGCTCAGAGGCGCCAACAGGGATTTTTCGGGAGTCGATGTGGTGATCTCCTCGAATGTAGAAACCGTCATTTGGCGACGACCAGGAGAAGTCGGTTTAAACTTTTTGATACCCATTTAAAATTCCCTCCTTTTCGGTAGTCGTCGTGGTTATACGCCTTCGTAGAACGCCAGCTCTTTGCTGTCTTCTGTCAGCTTCACAATTGCTTTTTTCCACTCAGAGGTGTAACCGGAGTATTTGCCGTAGCGTTTTGGTTTCGCAGGAACACGAACAGTGTTTACTGCTTCTACTTTTACGCCGAAAACTTTTTCAACGGCTTGCTTGATTTCGGTTTTGTTGGCTTTCAGTGGCACTTCGAATACGTACTTCTTCTCAGCCATCATGTCAGTGGTGCGCTCCGTAATGATAGGGCGCTTGATGATGTCGTGAAGGCTCTTCATTAGGCGAGCACCTCCTCTACTTTCGCAACCGCATCTTTCGTTACGATTACTTTGTCATACGCTACCAGGTCAAGAACGTTGATGCCTGCTGCATCGATGAACTTGGCACCCGGGATGTTACGGGAAGAGAGCGCTACGTTTTGATCGAACTCGGAGGTTACGATCAGCACTTTGCGATCAACTTTCAGGTTACCCAGCACAACCGCCATGTCTTTGGTTTTTGGAGCCGCGATGTTCAGGGCATCCAGTACCAAGAGTTCGTTGTTTTGAACCTTCGTGGACAGCGCGGATTTCAGCGCCAGACGACGAACTTTGCGGTTCAGTTTGTATCCGTATTTACGTGGAGTCGGTCCGAAAACTACACCGCCGCCTTTCCATTGCGGAGAGCGAATGGAACCTTGACGAGCACGACCGGTACCTTTTTGACGCCACGGTTTGCGTCCACCACCACGAACCTCAGAACGGTTCTTTACGTCATGCGTACCTTGGCGTTGGGACGCTTGCTGCATAACGATCGCATCGAAAAGAACAGCTTGGTTAGGCTCAATGCCGAACACAGTGTCTGCCAGTTCAATTTCGCCTACTTGCGAACCAGCTTGATTGTAAAGAGCTACTTTTGGCATGTCAGTTCCTCCTTTCCTTACTATTTCTGCTTGACAGCCGAAGAAACCAGTACGACGCTATTTTTTGGACCAGGCACAGATCCTTTTACCAGGATCAGATTGCGATCCGCATCTACCTTGATCACTTCCAGGTTTTGAATGGTTACGTTGTCGCCACCCATTTGACCTGGCAGGGATTGACCTTTAAATACGCGAGCAGGGTCAACCGCACCGAGCGAACCTGGGCCACGATGGTAACGGGAACCGTGAGACATCGGACCGCGGCTTTGGTTGTGACGTTTGATCGCACCTTGGAAACCTTTACCCTTGGTTACGCCGGCAACGTCTACCGATTCTCCTGCGGCGAAAATATCAGCTTTCAATTCTTGACCTACCTCGTATTCAGCGAGGTTTACTCCGTTGATTTCACGGATGAAGCGCTTAGGTGCAGTGTTAGCTTTCGCTGCGTGTCCTTTTTCCGGCTTGTTCGCGCGATGGTCTTTTTTGTCTTCAAAGCCGATCTGGATAGCTTCGTATCCATCGTTCTCCTGATCCTTCTTTTGCAGTACTACGCAAGGACCTGCTTCGATGACGGTTACAGCGATCGCTGCGCCGTTCGGACCAAAAACTTGGGTCATACCAAGCTTTCTGCCTAAGATTCCTTTGGTCATTTGTGCCACCTCCTGTGCTTATCTCCAATGCTTTACTGTTGTATCAAGGTCCCTGCCGATGCGCAGGGGCGCTGTTTACGGGGTTTGAAGACTTGATAGATCGCGTTTATTAAGACAACGCGTACGTGTGTATCGTATTTGAACCTTACAGTTTGATCTCGATGTCAACGCCAGACGGAAGATCCAAACGCATCAAAGCGTCTACCGTTTGCGGGGTAGGATTCAAAATGTCGATCAAACGTTTGTGAGTGCGCATTTCAAACTGTTCACGAGAATCTTTGTACTTGTGAACCGCACGCAGGATTGTGTAAACTGCTTTCTCCGTAGGAAGCGGAATTGGACCCGATACATTGGCACCGGAACGCTTGGCAGTTTCTACAATTTTCTCAGCGGACTGATCGAGAATTTTGTGATCGTACGCCTTTAAACGAATGCGAATCTTTTGTTTTGCCATTTTAGTCCCTCCTTTTTCGCCCATTTTTCAAACAGACATTTCTCCGTGGAAATATCCTGCACCCCGGTCATGGCAAAGGGGCCGGGTGTGTCAGCAACCTCCCACATCATCGCAAGTCCATGACCAACATTCAATATTGTACTAAAATGAAATGGGCAACGCAAGCTTTTTCTTGGTTTCCCGCACATTTTTGTACATCGGAACCTTTTTTGGCTCACTTTGTCCATCTTACTGATTTCTTCCCCCAAAGGCAAGCGGGATTGGCTTCCATTCACAACTCTCTTCTCTAACACATCTCTTCTATATATAGAAGTAAAAACACGGTATACTGAAAAGGTATCTAAGCATAAAGGAGGATATCGGTTGTGTCCGATCGACTCATCACACCATATGAACAGATAGGCGGCGCCGAGACGCTCTCCCGTCTGGTCGACGCTTTTTACGATTTGGTAGCGAAGCACCCTGATCTGGCTCCGCTCTTTCCCGACGATTTTACCGAGGTCAAGGAGAGACAGTATCAGTTCCTCACGCAATTCCTTGGCGGTCCGACATTATACAGCGACCAGCACGGACATCCGATGCTGCGGGCGCGGCATATGCGATTCCCTATTGGCGCTGTACAGGCAGAAGCCTGGCTGTCCTGCATGAGTAAGGCCATGGACCAGATTGCGCTTGCCGGTGAGCTTCGCGACCAGATCTTTGACCGCTTGCGTCTGACCGCTTACCATATGGTGAATCAATGGGAAAAAGATAAAGCGTAGGGAGCTGTCTCTACGCTTTTGTCATGACATCTGTTTTTGCATTCATCCGTTTGGGCAAAACCTGCCTGGACCCCAGATAGACTCCGGTCACGATCATCACCAGCGCCAACAGATGCAAGAGCTGCAAGCGCTCACCCAAGAACACTGCAGCAAAAAAGAGACTGGCGAGCGGCATGCCATTTAAAAACACGGCCGTTCTGCTGGCCCCTAATTGACGAATGCCGTAGTTCCAGCCGACCGACCCGAGTGCTGTGGAGAGACCCCCAGATACAAAAATCACAAACCATTGGAATGGCGTGACATCTAGCGACAGATAGAAAGACAGCGGCTGGTCAGCCAGTGCCACTCCCCACAGACAAACAACCCCCACCATTTGCGAAAGCGCTGTAATCAGAAGGACGGGAACCTCCCGGGTTGTCAGCTTTCGGATCAACAAGCCGCCCGTTACATACATCAGCATGGAGAAAAACATAATGGCATCTCCCCAGCCATTCATCTCGATGGCGCCATGCTGTGACATGACTACGAGCAAAACTCCACTAAACCCAATACCGATCCCCAGCGCCTTGCGCCAGTTCATGCGCTCTCCAAGGAGAAGCATGGCCAGCAACGCCGTCGCCAACGGATTGAGACCCAAAATGAGCGAAGCGTTTCCCGCCGTAGTAAAGCGGACTCCCCAGGCCAGCGTGATCTGATGCAGGGCAATCGAGCTTGCTCCCACCCCGGCGATCAACAGCCAGTCTATCCCCTTGATGTTCATCTGATTTCGGTACTTCCACAATATAGGACTCAAAAACAAACCTGCTACCGTCATCCTGATCGCAGCCACAAAGAGCGGCGGGAACATTGTCAGATACTTGACCATCACCACGTTGAGCCCCCAAAGCGTGACGACGCCAGCCAGCATCAGATATAACAGGCGTTCATTGTTGTTCATGACAGGACCTTCTTCCCCGATCGTTGTACCATTCTTTTTTCATCATGATGGCAATCGTAATTTTAGCATAGGATTGCCTGTCGCTATACTTCAATTTTTTGATTGCCATGATTTAGAAATGGAATCAGAGTTGCCCCGCCCTGTGCAGTTTATCCGGATTCAGGATGGTGTACACCGCAGCAATTTCCCCTTTCCTCTGCCTGATAGTGGTCACACTGTACACCTGATCCCCTTTGTACACAACAATACCTGTCTCCCCATTCACATTGGCAAATTCCTGACGGTAATCAGGCGTTTGTTTTCTTGCGATGCCCAGCAAAAACGCGATGACTCTTTCACTCGTCACAATCGGGCGAATGGCTGCTCTTACTTTACCACCACCATCGGAATACAGGACGACCTCAGGCGACAGCAGTTCCAGCAAGGCTGTGGAATCCTCCGTTTGAATAGCCTTGAGAAAAGATTCTAGCATTGCTCTTTGCTGTTCATTGTCGATTCTTGTCTCAGGCAATTCTTGAGACAGTTTTAGTTTGATGCGACTAAAGATTTTTCGGCAATTTGCTTGCTCTTTTCCGGTAATGTCCTCTATCTCCTCGTACCCAAAATGAAGCACTTCTCTCAGGATAAATATCGCTCTTTCGACAGGGGAGAGCTTTTCCATCACAGCCAGCAGGGCAATCGACAATTGCTCCTGGTGAATCAGCTCATCAATCGGCTCACGGTCCTCTGCCCGAAAGACGATAGGTTCCGGCAACCAGGGCCCCACGTACACTTCCCGTTTTTTTCTTGCTGATCGCAAGAAATCAATGCAGCGATTGGTCAGAATCTTACAAAGCAGAGCCTTACTATTTTCGATACTATGCTGCTGAAATTTCTCCAGTGCCAGAAAGGTATCTTGGACAAGATCCTCTGCATCCGCTACTGTACCCAGCATGCGGTACGCAATGGAGAACAGCAGCGGTTTGTACGTGATATATAGCTGTTGGGTATCCATTTAAGCATCACAGTTCCCTTCCCTCATACTCTCTTTTCTATCCAATCAAACGAGCCCGCGCACCGTTCTTTACAGTCACCATTCACCACTCATTCAACGCTGATACTCCGGTTCCTCTTTTTCCTCACTCCCCCCCATACATGACGATCAAGAACAGTCGGTTGTGACAACATAAAAAAACCCGGCAGCTATAAGCTGTCGGGTTTTTTATTTAAATCGAATTACTCAACGATAGAAGCAACTACGCCCGCACCTACAGTACGGCCACCTTCGCGGATCGCGAAGCGAGTACCTTGTTCCATCGCTACTGGAGCGATCAGTTCAACGGTGAACTCAGTGTTGTCGCCAGGCATTACCATTTCAACGCCTTCTGGCAGTTGGATGATACCTGTAACGTCAGTTGTACGGAAGTAGAACTGTGGACGGTAGTTAGCGAAGAAAGGAGTGTGACGGCCGCCCTCTTCTTTGGACAGAACGTAAACTTCTGCTTTGAACTTGGTGTAAGGCTTAACGGAACCTGGCTTAGACAAGCATTGTCCACGCTCGATGTCTTTACGCTCAACACCACGCAGCAGGGCACCGATGTTGTCACCAGCTTCTGCTTGATCCAGCAGTTTGCGGAACATCTCAACACCAGTTACAGTTGTTGTTTTTGTTTCTTCAGCCAGACCAACGATTTCTACTTGGTCACCAACTTTAACGATACCGCGCTCTACACGACCGGTAGCAACAGTACCACGACCAGTGATCGTGAATACGTCCTCAACTGGCATCAGGAAAGGCTTGTCAGTTGCACGCTCAGGGTTAGGGATGTAGCTGTCAACAGCTTCCATCAGTTCCAGAACGCGTTGTGCCCAATCGCCGGTTGGGTTGTCGAGAGCTTCTTTAGCGGAACCTTTGATTACTGGGATATCGTCGCCTGGGAACTCATATTGAGAGAGCAGGTCGCGGATTTCCATTTCAACCAGTTCCAGAAGTTCTTCATCGTCTACCATGTCGCATTTGTTCATGAATACAACGATGTAAGGAACGCCTACTTGGCGGGACAGCAGGATGTGCTCCCGAGTTTGTGGCATTGGACCATCAGCAGCAGATACTACGAGGATCGCGCCGTCCATTTGAGCAGCACCAGTAATCATGTTTTTCACGTAGTCAGCGTGACCAGGGCAGTCAACGTGAGCATAGTGACGGTTAGCAGTTTCGTACTCAACGTGGGAAGTGTTGATTGTGATACCACGCTCTTTTTCTTCTGGAGCGTTGTCAATGGTGTCATAAGCCATTGCTTGTGCGCCGCCTGCTTGAGCCAATACAGTAGTGATGGCAGCAGTCAGAGTGGTTTTACCGTGGTCAACGTGACCGATTGTACCAATGTTCACGTGCGGTTTATTACGTTCAAATTTTGCTTTTGCCATGATTTGAAACCTCCTTAAATGTTAAGGGTTTTTATAGGGTGAAGAAAGGTCTACTCTATCAAAGGTGTTACCCTAACATATTGTAAACCTTTCTTGTTTCAAGATAAAGCCGATAGCGAAAATTACTCGCCTTTGGATTTCTTGACGATTTCTTCTGCGATGAATTTCGGTACCTCTTCATAATGATCGAGTACCATTGCGTAAGTACCGCGACCTTGGGTACGGGAGCGCAGGATCGTGGAGTAACCAAACATCTCGGACAGCGGTACCATTGCACGGATGACTTGTGCGTTTGCACGAGCTTCCATACCTTCGATACGGCCGCGGCGGGAGTTCAGGTCGCCCATAACGTCGCCCATGTACTCTTCAGGAACAGTAACTTCCACTTTCATGATTGGCTCAAGCAGAGTTGCGCCACATTTTTTCGCTGCTTCTTTCAATGCGAGAGAACCAGCTACTTTAAACGCCATCTCGGAGGAGTCAACATCATGGTAGCTACCATCAACAATAGTTGCTTTGATGTCAACGAGTGGGAAGCCAGCAAGTACACCATTCTTCATGGATTCTTCGATACCTGCTTGGACCGCAGGAATGTATTCCCGTGGTACCACGCCACCGACGATTTTGTTTTCGAATTCGAAGCCTTTGCCTGGCTCAAGCGGAGCGAACTCCACCCAAACGTGACCGTATTGACCACGACCACCGGACTGACGAACGAATTTACCTTCCACTTTAGCTGCATTGCGGAATGTCTCGCGATAAGCAACCTGTGGAGCACCTACGTTCGCTTCTACTTTGAATTCGCGTTTCATACGGTCAACGATGATCTCCAGGTGAAGCTCACCCATACCGGAGATGATGGTTTGACCGGTTTCTTCGTCTGTATGCGTTCTGAAGGTTGGATCCTCTTCAGACAGCTTGGAGAGGGCAACGCCCATTTTGTCCTGGTCTGCCTTGGACTTCGGCTCGATCGCGATATGGATAACCGGATCAGGGAATGTCATGGACTCCAGGATTACCGGTGCTTTCTCATCACAGAGAGTGTCACCAGTTGTGGTGTCTTTCAAACCTACTGCAGCAGCGATATCACCGGAGAAAACGGTTTGGATCTCTTCACGGTGGTTCGCATGCATCTGCAGGATACGTCCTACCCGTTCGCGCTTACCTTTTGTGGAGTTCAGCACATAGGAACCGGAGTTCAGAACACCGGAGTAAACGCGGAAGAAAGTCAGACGACCAACATACGGGTCAGCCATGATTTTGAACGCCAGAGCGGAGAACGGACCGTTGTCATCTGCTGGACGCTCAACTTCGTCTTCGGAGTCAGGAAGAGTACCTTTGATCGCTGGAATGTCGATCGGAGATGGCAGGTACGCAACCACGTTATCCAGCATCGGCTGAACGCCTTTGTTACGATAAGAAGAACCGCACATTACCGGGGTAATTTTGCAATCGATGGTACCTTTGCGCAGAGCCGCACGAATTTCTTCGTTGGTCAACTCTTCGCCTTCGAGGTATTTCATCATCAGTTCTTCATCTTGTTCCGCAGCTGCTTCAACGAGTACCAAACGAAGCTCTTCGCACTTGTCTTTCAGTTCAGCCGGGATTTCAGCTTGGTCAGAAGTTTTGCCCAGGTCATCCGTATAGATGATTGCCTTCATTTCGATCAGGTCAACCATACCTTTGAACTGGTCTTCTGCACCGATTGGATATTGAACCGCTACCGGGTTTGCACCCAGACGCTCGCGGATTTGCTCCAGGCACATATCATAGTTAGCGCCAATGATATCCATTTTGTTGATGTAGCACATACGAGGAACACCATACCGGTCAGCTTGGCGCCAAACGGTTTCGGTCTGAGGCTCAACGCCGCCTTTTGCGTCAAAGACAGTTACAGCACCGTCCAAAACACGAAGGGAGCGCTCAACTTCAACGGTGAAGTCTACGTGGCCAGGCGTATCGATAATGTTGATTCGATGGCCATTCCATTGAGCGGTTGTCGCAGCCGAGGTAATGGTGATACCGCGCTCTTGCTCTTGTTCCATCCAGTCCATGGTTGCAGCACCTTCATGGGTTTCACCAATCTTGTGCACGCGACCGGTGTAGAACAGAATACGCTCAGTGGTGGTCGTCTTACCGGCATCAATGTGTGCCATGATACCGATGTTCCGCGTATTCGCTAAAGAGAACTCGCGAGCCATTGGGTATGCTCCTTCCATACTCGAATGTAAGAATATGCGGGTATCCACTTCGAACACCCGCTTTGAATACTACCAGCGATAGTGTGCAAACGCTTTGTTTGCTTCAGCCATCTTGTGCGTGTCTTCACGCTTTTTCACTGCTGCACCTGTGTTGTTTGCAGCGTCCATAATTTCGTTAGCCAGACGTTGTTCCATGGTTTTCTCACCGCGAGTGCGGGAGTAGTTAACCAACCAACGCAGACCAAGAGTCGTACGGCGCTCAGGTTTTACTTCGATCGGTACTTGGTAGTTTGCACCACCAACACGACGAGCTTTAACCTCCAATACAGGCATTACGTTTTTCAGTGCTTCTTCAAACACTTCCATTGGGTTGCGACCAGTGCGCTCCTGAATAATGTCAAATGCATTGTACAAGAGATTCTGTGCAACACCGCGTTTACCATCCAGCATCAAGCGGTTGATCAGACGAGTAACCAGCTTGCTGTTGTGAATTGGATCAGGCAGTACGTCACGACGGGTTACAGGACCTTTACGTGGCATCGTATTCCCTCCTTCTCATCGAATTTTACGTTTACGCCAGCATCATGCGGCGATTATTTTTTTGCTGCTTGGCCCGGTTTTGGACGCTTCGTACCATATTTGGAACGACCTTGTTTACGGTTGTTCACACCAGCAGTGTCAAGCGCACCACGAACGATGTGATAACGAACCCCTGGCAAGTCTTTTACACGACCGCCGCGAACCAGCACGACGCTATGCTCTTGCAGGTTGTGGCCAATACCACCGATGTAAGCTGTAACCTCGATACCGTTAGTCAAACGCACACGAGCGTATTTACGCAACGCGGAGTTCGGTTTTTTCGGAGTCATGGTACCCACACGAGTGCAGACACCGCGTTTTTGAGGAGAGCTTTGGTTGGTTTGAGCTTTTTTGAAGCTGTTGTACCCCTTTTGCAGAGCTGGGGACTTCGACTTCACAACCTTGTCCTTGCGACCTTTACGCACCAATTGGTTCATTGTAGGCATGGATGTTACCTCCCTTCTTATTACCCAATCTTAAGACCACAGATCCAGGTGAGTCATCTTTGGTCAAATAGAAAGTCTTTGTCAAACGGCCAATCATAAACTGACCGCAAACAAAAACATCGTTAACCACTTTTCTTTATCGCGGCAGTTGCCGCTCCCACTTCTATTCCACACGCTTTTCCTAAACGGCGCATAGAATCGACGTGAATGACTGGCACACCCTTCTCCTTGCAAAGGAGCTCGACTTTATGGGTCAGTCGCTTGTCAGCATCTACTGCGATATAGACCGCTTCTACCTGTTGGTGTTCCACGGCTTTCATCGTCTGTTTGACGCCGATCGTTAGCTCCTTGGCCCGCTCTACTTTTTCATAAGACATGATGCTCATATCCTCCAAAGTACAGATGTCAGGCACACTTGAATATAATATCAGGTGGGCCCGTCAATGTCAACTTTTATCTCGTAAAAATAACGGCACGTCAGCCTAATCCGACGTGCCGTTATTTTCCGTTTCTATTCTATCAAGGAAGTGAAACTTCCTCAACGCCGATTTCTTCTTGAAAGTGATTGTCATAGGCCGTGATCCGCAGCTTTTGTGAGCGATCCAATTCAAATATCAGCTTGATACGGTTTAAATCCTGCATCTTCTGCAGCTGCTTGATTTGCATCCGGTATTTGATTTCTTTTCCCGCTTTGATGATGGGCACAAATTGGCCGCTACCGTCACTGACCATCGGCCTGATTTCGATGCTCTGCTGATACGGCTTCGTCGTGGCAATGCCCACCGTCCTCTTCACCGGAAACTGATCATCGCTCTTGATCATCACAAACGTGCTCTGATCGTAATGGCTGTAGATTCCGTAGCTTTGGTTGACGACATCCGTGACGCGGATCTCTCCCTCCTCTTCGTCGTAACCGTAACCGGCATTTCCGCGGCAAATGCTCGTCTGCATGTATTTGTCCGAACGAATAGTTGCGTTTGGCATGAGCGTCTCGATCAGATCCAGCACATAGGGAACTTTGCTGCTTCCTCCGGACAGAAACACCGTTTCGATCTTCTCCAGGCTGACATCATGCTTCGCAGCCAATTCCTCACCGAGTTCGAGTATCGCTTGCCGAATTTTTCGCCATACGCTCTCTGCCCGTTTTTCAAACTCCTGTTTGGTAAGCAGGACATCCCGGATCCCTACTATATCCATCTGCGGGAGCAAACTTGGAATCGACATGACATACTCATCCCGTCTGCTCAGTTCGATCTTCATCATCTCGGCGAAACGCTTCAGCAGCTTGTACGGAGGCATGTCACGAAACTTTTCCAACCGTTTCTCATCCTGAAAGATGGCCAGATCGAGCTGTTCGCAGACCGGGTTTTTCTGTGCCTTCCCTTGCTCAATAAAGTATTGGATGATGACCTCATCCAGATCGTCTCCAGCGATCTCTATCTTCTTCTTCGCGAGCACATTTCCCTGTCCCCAACCTGAGGCGTCATGGCTATCCTCCCGTTTCATGACCGCCAAATCCAGCGTTCCGCCGCCGAAGTCATAGACGAGGATCAGGTCGGACTGAATCGGTTGCACCTTTTCGTAAAACCAAAGAATGGCGATCGGTTCATCCACAAACCAGATCTTGTGTGGGGAAATCCCCAAACGGCTGCATGCGTGCTCCATCAGATGCTTTTTATCCTCGCCGTATTCTACCGGAATGCTCAAAACCAGCCGCTCGATTTTGTCGACCGGAATTCCGGCGCTGGTCAGCAGTTTCTCGATAAAAATCGAGACCAGCTCTCCCCCGCTGTATACCTGGTTGTCGATTGTCACTTCATAGTCGGGGTTTTTCAGGATACGCCGCTTCAGGGAGGAAATCAACCGGTTCGGATCGACGCGCCCGTCCGCCTGACCTCCGATGGTCACTTCTCCGTTGGGATGGACCGTCAGAGTGGTTCTCATCAATTCTCTTTCTTTGCGTTCATTGTTAAAGCCGCCTTCCAGCTCAAGGCAGCGAGGAACCACGATCTGTTTGCCTCCCAGCTTGCGGGGGTTCTTGATCTCTTCCGGACCGATCACGGCTACTGAACTGTTGGTCGTCCCGAAGTCAATCCCGACGTAGTACATGCTGTCATCCTCCCTATCTCTCTTCCCGTTATATCATTTTCAGTTCCTGGAACATCTGCTGAAGCACATCCTCATTCTGTATCTCGGCCCGAATGACGGCCCGTGACAGGAGGCGAGTCGAGTATTTTTCCTTGATGCCGGGACTCACAAGCTGATAGGACAGGGTTAATCCATTCATCAGAGGTAGCTCGGTTTCATATTCAACCCACTCCGGATGCTCCACGACGATTTGCTCCAACTCGTCGCTGGAAAGAGGCTCTGCCCGCTCGTTCCAGCCAATCCATTCATAATCCCAGCTTACCGCAAGCTGAGACAAACGATATGGTGCAAGTCCGGCAAGCAATGCCTCGCGAATGATCGTGTCCAAATTCTCTCCTGTCAAAAAGGGCCCCAGTTCAGACAGGCGTTCGAAGTCCACGTCCTTGCCTTCTTGCAGCTGAAAAGTCAGGTAACCGACAAGCAAACGCTGCACCTGCTCTCGCCCGACCCAGCCCATGATGTGTTTGTCCTTGCCGCCGTAATGCACATATCTTTGCAACAGGGAAAAATCTTTGATCATACACTCCTGCAAAAGCTCTTTCCCGGTCCGATGATGGTACAGGTATTCAAAATACTGTTTGTATGTTTCGCACAGGCGCACATCCTGCTTCCTGTTCCTGGCCCAATCCTTTCGCAAAAATCCGAGAAGCGTTGCATGCCACTCCAAGATCGGTACAGCGTCCCCCCGCAGTCGTCTTTCCAACCTCTGGGGCGTCCATAACAGCAGCCATTCCTTTTGCTTCTCTGCCAACAACGCATGTTGCTCGGATACACTTGCGGAATTCTCATTCCATTCCTGTGCAAAGGAAGAAATGACAGCATCCCACTGCTCGGACTGTTCCCACCAATGGCGCAGCAGGGCATACAGCTGCTCAGTTCGGGCGGGAGTATCAGCTGTCTCCAGCAGCCAATCCCTGACCGAGTAGCCGGACAACTGCGCGAGCGACATGCTGCGGACAGACGAGGGACTGCTATCCTGCATCAGATAGGAAAAGACCGGCTGCGCCCCTGCCACTTGCTGACAGGTCCGGATAAATAGGAGCGGGTCGGCGTTGTTCTCCAGGGGAATGCGCTCACGGAATGCCGCCAGGGTCGTCTGGTACTGGTTAAATTTGATCAGATCTTCCCGCATTTTCTCCATCAGACCGGGACTCCATTGCTCCAGGTAGGGCAGAATCGGTTCCGCAGGATCAAGCACATGCTTGATTCGCAAGAGATTTCGCATGTGTGTCGTCATCTCTCCGCTGTTTTTTTGGACCATCGTCAACAGCACATGCAAGGCGTGGTCATCCTGAAGTTCCTTCGGCAACGCCAGACCGGACACCTGGTTTTTGACATATTCCATGATCTTGCCTGGTTTGGTATCCGTCCGCCGCAATTGGCGAAGCTCGTCCAGTATCGTCATGATATGCTGCTGCCAACGATCTGCTCCCTCCTCACGAGCTCGGAACGGCTCGGTTTGCATGTGCTTGTACCAGTCGTCTATCTTTTTGGGAGCGAGCGCCATAGTCACTTCCCCGTCCTCATCGGTATTCATCTCCAGCGCTGATTTGATTTGCCGTATCCGCATCCATTCACCGGCATACTGAAGAACCCATGATTCCCATCTCCGCAGACGCTCGACAAACATATACAAGTTTCCCTCATGATACATAGACACTCTGCACAGTCCCTCT
Source organism: Brevibacillus ruminantium (assembly GCF_023746555.1). Taxonomy (NCBI): domain Bacteria; kingdom Bacillati; phylum Bacillota; class Bacilli; order Caryophanales; family Paenibacillaceae; genus Brevibacillus; species Brevibacillus ruminantium. The sequence continues at coordinate 280,251 of NZ_CP098755.1, read as the reverse complement.
GCCAGCATCTGCGAGGAATAAGACTGCGATAGCACGACGGAGGGAATGATGCGGTCATACAGAAGCACGTCCCACGTTACATGATGTTTGCTCAGCGTTTCCTCCCGGCAAGAAAGGGTCTCCCTCTCTTCTTCGGTCGGCGGGATCAGCAGCCACTCCACGAGATCCAGGGGGGACACTTTGTTTTCCTCGCATACCCGAATCAACACTTTACTTTCTTCCTTTAATTCAACGGTAATGCGCGAAAGCTGGTTGAGCTGCAGCGTTTTGAAGTGGTCTACAACTTTCTGTGTCATTCTTTTTGGAGTCACTTGGGATCATCCCCTCCCTTGATTCAATTGGCGCTGTACCATTTTTGAGTATTGCTGGACAACTTCCCGATTCCGGATCATCACACTGGTTTCCGCGACAAATCCCCGTTTGCGGTCCCCCCGGAAAGAGAGCCAGTTATAACTGCCGACCACAACGTAATCACTGTCGCATATGAGGATCTTCTGGTGCGTATTGCCCAGCAGCACCGGGAAAAAGGTAGCATAAGGCAACTGTTTCTTCATATAGGCGATCGTGTCTTCGGTTTGCCTCCGTCGCCGCTCATCTTCATTCGTGTAGCCGTAACCGATCCACAGCTCTCCTTTTCGCTGCAAAAATGCTTCCATATCAGGCAAAAGCTCTCTCACGACCCCTTTCGCCACCCACGGCGAGATGATGATGACCCGCTCACGCCCTAACGCAAAGGATTGCTGCATGACTGCAAAGTGGTCAGTTGTTGTCAGGGGAGTCACCTCCGCCTCCCTGGGAGCAGCTACTTCAACGGGAGAACGTCCGTTTTCCTGCCGTACCTGCTGATGGTGGCTGGTTGGCAGAATGGCTTCATGGCTATCGATTCCACTCAATGGTTCCGGCATCTGCGGGAAAGTGAAAGACGATGCAGATTCTTCCTCTTTAAAAAGTCCATGCGGTTGTTCCTCCATCTTCCAGATGTCCATTCCCGCCTCTGCCATCCTCAGGAGCGGCTCCTCGTATTCCGGCAGCAGTTGATCCCGATCAAACACCTGAAAGCGGTAGGACCGTTCTTCTGTCAGAAAAACCAGCAAGCGCAGTTTTCGGTAATGCGTGCTGACCGAATCCACTCCAACGATCTCGTCCAAAGTCACTTGTCCGGACTCGCCTACTTTTGTTAGCCTGAATTCTTTATAGACCCGGCGAATGTCATGCAACCGATGCGCCACATCAGCAAGTGAAGAAGGAAACGGAAGATAAGGGCGAATCACTTCATCGTCCCCAAACTGCCGTTTACCCGGAGAAACTGTATCCATGGAAAAGTAGTGGTGCACAGCCCCGGTCGTCGCATCCAGCTTTACGGTAAAATGCTCCTCCCGCTGTTTGACAATACGATTTTCTTCCAAAACGCCGCGTCCGCGATCGGTCGGCTTATAAAGGCGGCTGGTCAAAGTGGGAACGACGACGATATACCCCAGCATCTCCAGCTCCCGAAGACCGGATTGCGCCGTCTGCTGGGGTATTCCCAGAAACATGGCCATCTGGTCGAGATGATAGATTCCCTCATGGATCAGTCTGAGCAAAAACCAGGATATAATCTGTACTTCCCCGGGATCTTGCACACGTAAACGCAACTCTAACTGGTAGACGGGAAACCATTTTTCAAAGAAACAGATCAGACGGGCACCGGGGATGGAATCCTCCTGTATTTTAGCCAGCTGTATCAAATCCATCCTTCCGCCTCCGTTCCGTCCAGGACACACCCCATCGGGTGAGCCGCTATTTGCTCGTAAACGATTCGGATAATGCTGTCTGGGCGCAATCGCTTAGCCATAGAGGCACTGCCAACGATTATGAGCTTTTCCCGGGCTCGGGACAAAGTGACATTCATTCTTCGCTCATCTTGCAAGAAGCCGACTTTTTGATCCCCGTTGTTCCGGACCAGGCTATAAATGACGATATCCGCTTCTCTTCCCTGAAACGCATCGACCGAGTCCACCTCTACCTCCAGATGGCGCAGACTCAGACCGCTGAGAGCATTGCGAATCCAGTTCTTCTGCACTGCGTACCCCGTGATGACCGCTACCGACTTTTTGGCCGTTGGGCCCGTCTCCTGCCGGTCCAGCTGCTGCAGGAGCGCAGAGACCATCCTTACTTCCGCCTTGTTCACATATGAGGTTCCCTGCCGCTCTTCATCGGCTTCTGGTTGACCATCCGTATTGAGCCATACCAAGACCGGATTTCCTCGCTCCGATCGTGCCATCTGGTCCTCGCCCGATCCCCCAAGAAGCGGCGTGTCTTTGTAGAAGAGGCGGGAAACCAGATCCGCAATCGCGGGATGCATTCTGTACTGGATGGAGAGCGTCGCCCGATTTGTATCCGATACACGTGCGAACAGCTCCTCAAACAAGCTGGTCTCCATCATTCTCCGGTCATCCTGTGCACTGGCTATTTTTTCGGCCGCTTTGTCGATGACGGGCGGAAGCTGCTTATGATCCCCTACCAAAACCACCCATTTCCCCAGGCTGGCCGGGATCAAAGTTTCTGGCGGTGTCGCTCTCCCCGCCTCATCAATGATGACCCAGTCAAACCGCTGTCCCCATTTGCCGAAGGGAAAAGAGCCCATGCAGGTAGTCCCTACAAGCAAAGGGGACTGGGACAAAAATAAAGGCTTTACGGACTCATTTTGTTGCAAGACGTTTTTCCAGTCATAAAAAATGCCCATGAGCCGATTATACCGATCCGCATCGTATTCATTTTGAATAAATCCCCAAATATTTCCATTCATCTGCTGCTCGACCTGTTCGATCCACGCCATAACGCCGCTGTCCAAACTCCATGGGCGCACGTCTTCACTCATCTTGTCATTTCCGATCCGCACCGTGCGCGGACGTGCTGAAAAAAACCCTGCGTGCCTGTCCATCAACTGAATCACGCGCGTAAACGCATGATCAATCGCTACATTGGACTGGGAAGCGAGCAGGATACGCGAGGCAGGATTTTGGCAAAAAATTTGCAGAATCAATTCCGTAATCCAGGTGGTCTTCCCCGTCCCTGGAGGGCCTTGCAGCAAGAAAAGGGCGTCTGCCCCGAGCGCCGCCTGCAGGGCGCTTTCCTGATCGCGATTCAGCCGCTGGAAAAAATGCTGCTGGGCAGCCGGTTTGGTTGCCGCTTTTTGCGGGTCCAGGATCTGCTCCCTCACCTTTTGCCGAACGTTCGTGCCTGTCCGAAACTGCTGCAGCACTTGACGCTGGCGGGCGAGTTGAATCTGAGCACTCTTGACATACGGATAGCAATCTCCGTAGGAAGGGAGCACCTCCCGGTTCAAGTCTCTCGCCAAATGGACGTACAGCTCTCGCCCGGATTGGCAGATAAACGTACCTGCCAGGTATTCGTGGCTTCCATCGGAGAGCATGATTTCTGTCCCTTCTTCCCAGCCCAACTCCGGCGGCACCTCGGTCATCAGCGTTATCACCAGCTGCGTGGCATCCTCTGTCGCCTCCCATGAAGAGTAGGTAAAGCGTTGTTCTTCCTGCAGGACAGTGAGTTGCAGTTTCAAAATCTCTTCCCAACGCTGAAACTTGTCCCATGCCTGGGATTTTTGCCGGGATTGATCGCGCCGGAACGCCGTTTCTTTCTTGACGGTTTGGAAGAGTGCCTCGCCTTCTCCCTTGGCTTCGTAAAAACGCCACTGAAGGACGCTTGGCTTTGCCATCCGTTTCCAGGATTCCATCCGGATCATACTCATTTCTTCGCAGCGATGCATCACATAATCAGCCGGATGGGATGTACCGGCCAGCAGCAGTTCCCAGCGATACCTCGTCCCCAGCACCTGCAGCACAGGCACACCAAGCTGCTTGTTGTACCTCGATAGCAAGTAGACCCGGCTCTCGGTATCCTCCCGAAACGCCTCTTGCCAGGCGGCGCGGCTTGCGGCCTCGAAAAAGCAAGACCTCCCCTGATCCCATCCGACCGTCACCAGCATTCCGTCGATACGTTCGGAAAAGTATTGCGCCGCCAGCTGCTGAATTCCGCGCAACGAATGGTCTTTGGAAAACGAAACGAGCGCATACAGTACCTGAAACAAAATCGGATCGCACTCGCTCTGGAGCTGAATGATATCCATGTCATCAGCCGGTCTCTCTCTGCCAGGAAAGAGCAGCGAAAAAAGCAAATCTGCCAAAAACAAGGCATCGTCAGCTGGCTGGCGGTACGAACGTGTCGTGCCAGGGCCGTAAATCGACTCACCCGGTTCGGAGGACAGCAAAAATGTCTGCTCAAACCTCCACAATAAAAATGCCGGAAAAAAGAACGGCGAATGCCCTTTTCTGCCCGTGTATATGTATACATTTTCCCTGTTTAATCCCCCGGAGTAGAGGTGCAGTTGATGAAGCTCGCTTACCGCCTGCAAAAGGTCCATCCACTTTTTGTAGGCCGTGTCAAACGAATTGGGATGACGTCCACTTGAAAATGCTTCTGCCCATGACATGTACTCCTGGTTCCATTCCATCGTGACATAAAAAAAGTGGGTCCCCGCCGCGTCGTCTCTTTCTTCGCCGTACGCGTATAATGGGGCATAGCCACAACTGTCCAGTTGCTGCATCCAGTCTATATTCATATAAAAATCATTCCAGGCTGTTTGATAATCCTGACTTGGGTCCAAAGCAAACTTGAACACCAGCAGTCGTTTACCGCTCTCATGGTGGAGTATCTCTGCTTCCGTAAACCGCGGCATTTGTCGGTGAATTCTGATGACTTCGCATGTTTGCAACCAACCTGTCTTCTGCATGCCAGTTCTCCTATGACTATAGTCTCCCTACTATGCTTCGCTTTACATTATCACAGAAAGAAATGGAAAAGAAAATACCCTCCCGAGATGATGCTCAAGGAGGGTACGTTCATTTCAAAACGAGTTATGAGAGGGTTCCTACACGGACTGCGCCTTCGTCTTCACCGACGCGCACAGCACCTTCGGCTTCCCTGTTCTCTTCGTAATCAGCACGCGACTGAACCTTGATGTTGCGGTAACGGGACATACCGGTACCTGCTGGAACCAGCTTCCCGATAATCACGTTCTCTTTCAGGCCGAGCAGACGGTCTACCTTGCCTTTGATTGCCGCGTCTGTCAGGACACGTGTCGTCTCCTGGAAGGACGCTGCAGAGAGGAAGGAGTCTGTTTCCAGAGAAGCCTTGGTGATCCCCAGCAGAACGGGACGGCCCACCGCAGGGCTTTTGCCTTCCATAAAGGCTTTGGCGTTTGCTTGCTCAAACTCATGCACTTCTACATAAGAACCTGGCAAGAGATCGGTTTCGCCGCTGTCGATGACTCTCAGCTTGCGCAGCATCTGACGGATCATAACCTCGACGTGCTTGTCGTTAATTTCTACCCCTTGCATACGGTACACTTTTTGTACCTCTTGCAGGATGTAGTTGGATACACCGCGCTGACCGCGTACCTTGAGCATTTCTTTCGGGTCAACAGAACCCTCGGTCAGCTCGTCACCGGCGCTCAGCTTGGTTCCGACCGCTACCTTGATACGGGAGCCGTACGGTACGGCGTACACTTTGTTTTCCGCCTCACCGCGAACTTCGATCTCACGGCGATCCTTGCCTTCACGAATATCGATAACTTCCCCGTCGATTTCGGAAATAACGGCTTGCCCTTTCGGATTGCGCGCCTCAAACAACTCTTGAATACGCGGCAAACCTTGGGTAATATCGTCACCCGCAACCCCACCGGTATGGAAGGTACGCATCGTCAACTGAGTACCTGGCTCCCCGATGGACTGTGCAGCGATGATACCAACTGCTTCGCCGATCTCCACCTCGTCGCCTGTCGCCAGGTTGCGTCCATAGCAGCGTTTGCACACGCCATGGCTGGTGCGGCAAGCCAGTACGTTGCGGATATAAACCTCGGTAATGCCAGCCTTTTCAATGACTTCGGCAATTTCCTCAGTGATTTCTTCATTGCGCCCGATGATGACTTCACCGGTCTCCGGATGACGGACGGTCTCGAAGCAGGTGCGCCCAATCAGGCGGTCGATCAGCTTCTCGATCTCTTCCTTGCCATCCTTAATGGCCGTAACACGGATACCTTTGTCTGTACCGCAATCGATTTCGCGGACGATCACGTCTTGGGCCACGTCTACCAGACGACGGGTCAGATAACCCGAGTCGGCTGTACGCAGGGCCGTATCGGCAAGACCTTTCCGCGCACCGTGCGTGGAGATAAAGTACTCCAATACGGTCAGACCTTCACGGAAGTTCGATTTGATCGGCAGCTCGATGATTCGCCCAGATGGGTTTGCCATCAGTCCGCGCATTCCTGCAAGCTGCGTAATCTGCGATACGTTACCACGGGCACCGGAGTTGGCCATCATGTAAATCGCATTGAATTTATCCATGGACTTCATCAGTACTTCGGTTACCTCGTCCTTCGCCTTGGACCAGATGGAGATCACTCGGTCATAGCGCTCATCTTCGGTAATCAAACCGCGGCGGTATTGCGCCATAACGGTTTGGACCTTCTGATCAGCCTCATCGAGAATATCCTTCTTCTGCTCAGGAACGACGATGTCCGCAACCGCGATGGTGATCCCGGCTTTGGTCGAGTACATGAAGCCCAGTTCTTTGATTTTGTCCAGAATCTTCGAGGTTTCCATTGTTCCAAAGCGGCGGAAGCACTCGGAGATGATTGTTCCCAGGAAGCCCTTTTTCACGGCGCCTTGATCTGGGAGATTCGCGATAAACTCTTTTACGTTAACGCCTTTATCAAAGATAAAGTAATCGTTCGGTACGCCTTTTTGCAGATTGCCTTTTGTCGGAACGTTGATAAACGGCAGATCTGGCGGGAAGATTTCGTTGAAAATCAGCTTCCCTACGGTCGTCACGAAGAGTGCATTGCGCTGTTCTTCAGTAAAGCTGTCTTTGTTCAGCTCTTTTGCCGGCAGGGCAATCCGGGTATGCAAGCTGATGAACCCGTTTTGATACGAAGCGATGGCATCGTGCGGATCGCGGTATACGGTACCTTCCCCGATATCTCCCTCGCGCTCCAGGGTCAAATAGTACGAACCGAGTACCATGTCCTGAGAAGGAGTTACAACCGGTTTACCGTCTTTCGGGTTCAGGATGTTTTGCGCCGCCAGCATGAGGATGCGGGCTTCCGCCTGCGCCTCAGCGGAAAGCGGCACGTGTACCGCCATCTGGTCACCGTCAAAGTCGGCGTTGTATGCCGTACAAACCAGCGGATGCAGACGGATCGCACGGCCCTCAACGAGTACCGGTTCGAACGCCTGGATACCCAGACGGTGCAGGGTGGGGGCGCGGTTCAAGAGCACCGGGTGTTCGCGGATGACGTCTTCGAGTACATCCCACACCTCAGGCTGAACGCGCTCTACCTTGCGCTTCGCGCTCTTGATATTGTGCGCGAGGCCTTTGGCCACCAGTTCTTTCATCACAAATGGCTTGAACAGCTCCAGCGCCATTTCCTTCGGCAGACCGCACTGGTACATCTTCAGGTTTGGTCCGACTACGATAACGGAACGACCGGAGTAGTCAACACGTTTACCCAGCAGGTTTTGACGGAAACGTCCCTGTTTCCCTTTCAGCATGTGGCTGAGGGATTTCAATGGACGGTTGCCCGGACCTGTAACCGGACGGCCGCGACGACCGTTATCAATCAATGCGTCCACTGCTTCCTGCAGCATCCGCTTTTCGTTTTGCACGATGATGTCCGGTGCGCCGAGCTCAAGCAGGCGCTTCAGACGGTTATTCCGGTTGATTACGCGACGATACAGGTCATTGAGGTCAGAGGTTGCAAAGCGGCCCCCGTCCAGCTGTACCATCGGACGCAGCTCCGGCGGAATGACCGGCAGCACATCCAGAACCATCCAGTCAGGACGGTTGCCGGAGTTGCGGAATGCCTCCAGCACTTCCAAACGCTTGATCGCGCGGTTGCGGCGTTGGCCTTGTGCTGTTTTCAGGTCTTCCTTCAGCGTTTCCACTTCTTTTTCCAGATCGATTTCCTGAAGCAGACGCTTGATCGCCTCTGCACCCATCATCGCTTGGAAAGAGTGGCCGTATTTTTCCCGGTAGTTGCGGTATTCCTTTTCAGACAACAGCTGCTTTTTATCAAGCGGTGTGTCGCCCGGATCGGTTACCACGTAGGATGCAAAATAGATGACTTCCTCGAGAGAGCGCGGCGACATGTCCAGGACAAGACCCATGCGGCTCGGGATGCCTTTGAAATACCAGATGTGAGAGACTGGGGCAGCCAGTTCGATATGCCCCATCCGCTCACGGCGAACTTTAGCGCGGGTTACTTCCACACCGCATCGATCACACACAACGCCTTTGTAACGAACGCGTTTGTATTTTCCGCAATGACACTCCCAGTCCTTGGTCGGACCGAAGATGCGTTCACAGAACAAACCGTCCTTCTCCGGCTTCAGTGTGCGGTAGTTGATCGTTTCCGGCTTCTTCACTTCCCCGAAGGACCAAGAGCGAATCTTGTCCGGGGAAGCCAGGCCGATCTTCATATATTCGAAGTTGTTCACGTCTATCACAGGGCGTTACCTCCCTTTGTACCGGAATCTTACTCGTCGTCCAAGCTTCCGCCTTCAAGTACGAGGTTCAGCTTTTCGCCGTTGCCCTCGTCCTCTTCTTCCATTTCACGCATTTCAATTTCCTGCTCGTCTTCGGACAGGATTTTCACGTCCATACCCAAGCTTTGCAGTTCCTTGATGAGAACCTTGAAGGACTCAGGAACACCTGGCTCCGGCACGTTTTCCCCTTTGACGATCGCTTCGTAGGTCTTCACACGACCAACGACGTCGTCCGACTTGACAGTAAGAATCTCTTGCAGGGTGTAGGCGGCACCGTATGCTTCCAGCGCCCAAACCTCCATCTCCCCGAAACGCTGACCACCGAATTGGGCTTTCCCACCCAGCGGCTGCTGCGTAACGAGCGAGTACGGACCAGTAGAACGGGCGTGGATCTTGTCGTCTACCAAGTGAGCCAGCTTCAGCATGTACACGCAGCCCACCGTTACACGGCGGTCAAACGGTTCACCTGTGCGGCCATCGTACAGAATGGTTTTTCCGTCGCGGTCGAGACCAGCTTCTTCGAGCGTCTCGAACACATCCTCCTGGCGTGCTCCATCAAATACCGGCGTCGCTACATGGATACCGAGCATTTTCGCAGCCATACCCAGATGCGTCTCCAGCACCTGTCCGATGTTCATCCGGGACGGAACGCCCAGCGGATTGAGCACGATTTCGACAGGAGAGCCATCCGGCAGGAACGGCATATCTTCCTCAGGCATGATCCGGGCAATAACCCCTTTGTTACCATGTCGGCCGGCCATTTTGTCACCCACGGAGATTTTCCGTTTTTGAGCGATGTAGACACGAACGAGCTGGTTCACGCCTGGCGGCAATTCATCACCGTTTTCACGAGTGAATACTTTCACGTCGACAACGATACCAGAACCACCATGCGGCACACGGAGGGATGTATCGCGGACTTCACGAGCTTTTTCACCGAAGATGGCATGGAGCAAGCGCTCTTCCGCCGTCAGCTCGGTAACCCCTTTTGGTGTTACCTTACCCACGAGAATATCGCCATCTTGAATCTCTGCCCCGACGCGAACAATACCGCGCTCGTCGAGATTCTTCAGCGCCTCTTCCCCGACGTTTGGAATGTCGCGGGTAATCTCTTCCGGCCCCAGCTTGGTATCGCGGGCTTCGGACTCGTATTCTTCGATATGAATCGAGGTGTACACGTCATCCTTCACCAGTTTTTCACTGAGCAGGATGGCATCCTCGTAGTTGTACCCTTCCCAGGTCATAAACGCAACAATGACGTTGCGGCCGAGTGCCAGTTCGCCCTTTTCCGTGGACGGACCGTCACCGATGATGTCACCCTTCTCTACCCAGTCGCCTTTTTGAACGATCGGACGCTGGTTGACGCAGGTGCCCTGGTTCGAACGGATAAATTTGTGCATTTTATATTTGTCGATATCGCCGGCTACTTTTTTGCCGTCGATCTCTTTATAGCGGCGCACCCAGATTTCACGTGCAGTTACACGCTCTACCTGACCCGGGTGTTTGGCTACGATGGCCACACCGGAGTCTTGCGCTGCTTTATGCTCCATACCGGTACCGACAAACGGCGCTTGCGGAATCAGTAGCGGAACGGCCTGCCGCTGCATGTTGGAACCCATCAGTGCGCGGTTGGCGTCGTCGTTCTCCAGGAACGGAATCAACGCGGTCGCTACTGAAACAACTTGCTTTGGAGATACGTCCATATAATCGACCTTGTCGCGAGGAACACTCAGGATATCGCCTTTGCGTCGGCAAATAACCATATCGTTGTGGAAACGTCCATTATCGTCGAGAGGCTGGTTTGCCTGAGCGACGTTGAACACATCTTCCTCGTCCGCTGTCAGGTAGACGATTTCGTCCAGTACGAAGCCCGTCTCCGGGTCAATCTTCCGTCGAGGAGTCTCAATGAAACCATAATCATTGATTCTCGCAAAGGAAGACAGGGAGTTGATCAGCCCGATGTTCGGACCCTCGGGCGTCTCAATCGGACACATGCGGCCATAGTGAGAGTGGTGAACGTCACGCACTTCAAAGCCAGCACGCTCACGAGTCAAACCGCCGGGACCGAGTGCGGAGAGACGACGTTTGTGCGTCAGCTCAGCAAGCGGGTTGGTCTGATCCATGAACTGGGACAGCTGGGAGCTTCCGAAGAACTCCTTGATCGCTGCGATTACCGGACGGATGTTGATCAGCGCTTGCGGCGTGATCTGGTTTTGGTCCTGAATCGACATGCGCTCGCGAACCACGCGCTCCATACGGGACAGACCGATGCGGAACTGGTTCTGCAAGAGCTCTCCGACAGAACGCAGGCGGCGGTTGCCCAGGTGGTCGATATCATCCGTGGAACCAACGCCATGGAGCAGGTTCATGAAATAGTTGATCGCCGCGACGATGTCAGCCGGCGTAATATGTTTGAAGGATTTGTCTACATTTCCGTTTCCGATGACCTTGATGACTTTGCCGTCGTCAAGCGGAGAGAAAATGTTGATGGATTGCAGACGGATCGATTCCTCTTCCAGAACGCCGCCATGCGTGCGGACATCCAGGTATGCAACGCGATCTTCCAGCAAAGGAAGAATGCGGTCCAGGATACGACGGTCAATCATTTGACCGGCATCTGCAATGATTTCACCTGTACTCGGGTCTACCAACGACTCAGCCAATCGTTGATTGTAAAGACGATTTTTCAGGTGAAGCTTCTTGTTCATTTTATAACGCCCTACAGAAGCCAGATCGTACCGCTTCGGATCGAAGAAACGAGAAATCAAGAGACTCTTCGCGTTCTCCACTGTCGGCGGCTCACCCGGACGCAGACGCTCGTAGATTTCGATAAGCGCCTTTTCCGTAGAATCGGTATTGTCTTTTTCCAGCGTATTTTTGATATACTCGTCCTCACCCAGCAGGTTCAGAATCTCGATGTCGGAACCAAAGCCAAGTGCGCGCAAAAGAACCGTTACCGGGATTTTACGGGTACGGTCAATACGGACGTAAATGACGTCCTTCGCATCCGTTTCCAGCTCCAGCCATGCACCACGGTTTGGAATAACGGTAGCTGTAAAGGTCTGCTTCCCGTTTTTGTCCACTTTGGTGTTGTAATAGACACTGGGGGAACGAACAAGCTGGCTGACAATGACACGCTCAGCCCCATTAATAATGAAGGTTCCCGTTTCGGTCATGAGCGGAAAATCGCCCATGAAGACTTCTTGTTCCTTCACTTCGCCCGTCTCTTTGTTAAGCAAACGGACCTTCACGCGCAGAGGCGCTGCATAGGTGACGTCACGTTCTTTCGACTCGTCCACGTCATACTTGGGCTCACCCAAGCTGTAATCGATAAATTCCAGCACGAGATTACCAGTGAAGTCCTGAATGGGAGAAATGTCTTGAAACATCTCTCTCAAACCTTCGTCCAGGAACCACTGATAAGACTTTTGCTGAATCTCGATCAGATTTGGAAGGCCCAGCACTTCGTTAATACGCGAATACGTACGACGCTGGCGGTGTCGGCCACTTTGAACTACTTTACCTGCCAACTTATTCACCCCTCAGGTTGTGTTTTCACACATAAAAAACTGGGCATCCGGTAAGCTTTCTCAGCTAACGAATACCTTCGTGCGCAAAAATAAAAATGGGTTAAAGCAGTATCACCATTTTTAACCCAGAGGAAATCTATTTTATAAGAATTCCCATGTTTTTACACTGTCATTCCTCCCATGTATAAAAAAGAAGAAAATCAGTTTGGACACTGGGAACTGCTGAAAAATAGACATTGATCCCATATTGACATTTTATAATTCTACCACATTGAAATATGCACGTCAAGCGCTTTTTTTCATGGAAATCAATTCGTTTCCTTGGAGTCGTTAAGACTTTTTGGCGCGGTAGATGTAGTAGCCCTTCTTTTTGTCCACCTCTTCGACTTCCTGATAGACCTCTTGCAGCTTTCGCAGAGCAGATGGCGCTCCCTGCTTTTTCTGTATCACTACCCACATCTCCCCACCTTCACGCAGAAGCTCATAGCCTTCCGTAAAAATGCGGTGAACAATCTCTTTGCCTGCACGAATCGGTGGATTGGTCAATATCACATCGAATACGCGGCCCTGGACTGCACTGTAGACATCGCTCACCAGGATCTCGACGTTGGAAATGCCGTTTACCCGGGCATTTCGCTTTGCCAGTTCAACTGCGCGTTCATTGACATCAATCATGGTCACATGCCCGTCTTTCGCCAGTTTGGCTGCGGTCAATCCCATTGGACCATAGCCGCACCCCACATCCAATACGTCGGCGGCAGCATCCAGCTCCATCGTCTCAATCAACAGTTGGCTGCCAAAATCAACCCGGTCACGGGAAAAGACGCCGGCATCTGTGATAAAGCGAAGGTCATACCCGCGTAGTGTAAAGGTAAATTCCTGTTCATCATGTTCCGCACCTGGGCGGCTCGTGTAGTAGTGATCTGCCACGTATGGCCCACCTTTCCTCGATCGGTAGGAATAAATGCTTGGACGTTTCTGTACAGAAAATCCCCCTGCCTCAGGCAAGGGGATGTATCCGCTTTGGGAAGCTAACTTACTTTACTTCTACAGTTGCGCCAGCTTCTTCGAGTTTTGCTTTCAAAGCTTCTGCTTCGTCTTTGGAAACGCCCTCTTTCAGAGCTTTTGGAGCGTTGTCTACCAGGTCTTTTGCTTCTTTCAGACCCAGACCAGTCAGTTCGCGAACAACTTTGATTACGTTGATTTTGGAAGCGCCGCCGCTTACCAGAGTTACAGTGAATTCAGTTTGCTCAGCAGCAGCTTCAGCAGCGCCACCAGCAACTACAGCTACAGGAGCTGCTGCAGTTACGCCGAATTCTTCTTCAATTGCTTTCACCAGGTCGTTCAGTTCGAGAACGGACATACCTTTAATTGCTTCCAAGATTTGCTCTTTGCTCATCTTATAGTCCTCCCATTCATGGAAAAGTGTTTGTGATCAATCGATCAGATAACGCTTTGGGCTTGGTCGCCTTTCAGCAACTTACGCGCCTTGACCTTCTTTTTGCTCGGAAACTGCTTTGACTGCCAGTGCGAAGTTGCGAACTGGAGCTTGCAGTACACTGAGAAGCATGGACAGGAGACCTTCGCGGGAAGGCAGTGCTGCCAGCGCTTTGATTTCATCAGCGCCCACTACTTTTCCTTCGATTACGCCACCTTTGATTTCCAGCTTATCGTTTTTCTTCGCAAATTCAGCGATGATTTTCGCCGGAGCGATTACATCGTCAGCGGAGAACGCGATCGCGTTCGGGCCAGTCAGATACTGATCCAGCTCAGTCAGGTTCTCCTTCGCTGTTGCGAGTCGAGTCAGTGTGTTTTTCAAAACTACGAATTCAATTCCTGCTTCGCGCAGTTGTTTACGCAGTTCGGTTACTTGCGCTACGTTCAGGCCGCGGTAGTCAGCTACTACAGTAGTCTGGCTAGTACGCAGTTTCGTAGCGATTTCATTCACCGCTTGTACTTTCTCTTCACGAATAACGGTTGGACGAATTTCTGCCAATGGTTACACCTCCCGTGCTCTTTCCTGAAAAAAGAGAATGCCCTCGCAGATTCATACGAGGGCATAATGTGTATGGTCAAAGATCTTAAACAGATCCTCTATCCGTTTCATTACACGCCTCGGAGGGATATTAAGCAGGGCCTTACAGCGCTGCACCTTCTGTCTACGGCATGGCATATTCTTTTCATCAACAGCAACTATCTTATCAACTTCCACACAGGAAGTCAACTATCATTATTTTACAGCTACGCGCACACCAGGTCCCATAGTGGAGCTGATGGATACATTTTTCATGTAAACGCCTTTCGCTGCAGCCGGTTTCGCACGGTTCAGTGCATCAGTCAACGTTGCGAGGTTTTCAGCCAGCTTTTCGGCATCAAAGGAAACCTTTCCGATTGGCGCGTGGATGTTACCTGCTTTGTCAACGCGGTACTCAATTTTACCCGCTTTGATTTCGTTAACCGCTTTGGTTACATCAAATGTAACGGTACCGGTTTTCGGGTTTGGCATGAGGCCTTTCGGACCGAGTACGCGACCCAGTTTCCCTACTTCACCCATCATGTCAGGGGTAGCTACGACTACGTCAAAGTCGAACCAGCCGCCTTGAATTTTAGCGATCATATCTGCATCGCCTACATAATCAGCACCAGCAGCTTCTGCTTCTTTCGCTTTTTCGCCTTTTGCGAAAACGAGAACGCGTTGTACTTTACCAGTACCATGCGGCAGAACTACTGCACCGCGGATTTGTTGGTCAGCACGCTTCGGGTCTACGCCCAAACGGAAAGCTGCTTCCACGGATTCATCAAATTTTGCAGAAGCTGCTTTCTTTACCAGCTCAATGCCTTCTGCAACTTCGTATACTTTGTTCTTGTCAATCAGCTTCGCAGCCTCTTGGTACTTCTTGCCACGTTTTGCCATGTTTTGAAATCTCCCTTCAATGTGGTCGTAGCGGTTTCATCCTCCCACAAACAAGGGGCACATCTCGTGTACCCCTCCTTACAACAAAGACAATTAGTCTTCAATCACGATACCCATCGAACGAGCAGTACCTTCGATCATGAGCATAGCCGCTTCCACGGATGCTGCATTCAGGTCAGGACGCTTCAGTTCAGCGATTTCGCGCACTTTGTCGCGCTTCAGGGTAGCTACCTTCGTCTTGTTCGGCACGCCGGAACCAGACTCGATACCAGCAGCTTTTTTCAACAGAACAGCAGCCGGTGGAGTTTTCGTGATGAACGTAAAGGAACGGTCTTCAAAAACGGTGATTTCTACCGGAATGATCATTCCCACTTCGCTCTCTGTGCGAGCGTTGAATTCTTTACAGAATCCCATGATGTTTACACCAGCTTGACCGAGGGCCGGACCTACTGGAGGTGCAGGATTTGCTTTACCTGCCGGGATTTGTAATTTAATTACGCGGATAACCTTCTTAGCCACGTAAGACACCTCCTTACTTCACATGTGGTTATTACGGGGGAATGCCCCCTCCCACCTTTTTGCCGAAAGCCTTATGTAGACTTTCCATCTATAGTGAGAGTGCAAGAAACCCCTTATGATTGGGGATATAAGAAACAACAAGAAATTTACCACATAGCGTGGCAGTTTTCAAGATGAATCCTAATCCAATTTTTGAATCTGCGTAAAGTCCAACTCGACAGGCGTCTCGCGGCCAAAGATATCGACCAGTACGCGCACCTTTTGTCGGTCGGGATGAATCTCGATAATCTCTCCGGTACGGCTGGAGAACGGACCATCCGTCACGCGCACCATGTCGCGGAGATCAAAGTCCACTTTGATTTTGGGAATTTCAATCCCCATCTGGCGGAGGATTGTATCGGCCTCTTCAGGACGAAGCGCTGTCGGTTTTGAACCCGCGCCCGTGGATCCAACAAAGCCGGTAACCCCAGGGGTGTTTCGCACGACATACCAAGAGTCGTCCGTCATCACCATTTCAACAAGGACATATCCAGGAAAGACTTTTTTCGTGACTGTGCGCTTCTTGCCGTCTTTCGTCTCCACCTCTTCTTCAGTGGGTACGAGAACGCGGAAGATCTTGTCTTCCATGCCCATCGACTCAACGCGCTTTTCCAGATTTGTCTTTACCTTGTTTTCATAACCCGAGTACGTATGAACCACATACCATGCTTTTTCCATATCCACAAGGACGTTATCCGTCCGTCCCTCCTAGGCTTGCAAAGTTACTTTCCTAAAATCAAATCAATTACGCGCGAGATCCCCAGATCAATGACAAAGAAGAAAATAGCCAGCAGCGTAACCGTAATGAGAACGACGACCGTGTAGGTGGTCAACTCTTTCCGGTTCGGCCAGCGGACCTTCTTCAGTTCTGATCTCACATCACCGAAAAATTCACCAGTTCGGCGAAAACTGGCTCCGATTCTTGCTAGGAAACCCATTGTGCCACCCCCAGACTTCGTCGCTTCCATTCATTACTTCGTTTCGCGATGAAGGGTTTGCTTCTTGTCACGGGAGCAATACTTTTTCAACTCGACACGCTCAGTAGTCGTGCGCTTGTTTTTCGTGGAGATATAGTTACGCTCGCCACACTCTGTGCACGCCAACGTGATGTTTACTCGCATTTATTGCCACCTCCATCTCATTTCAAACCTGCATATACAAAAGAACAAGGAACAAAAAACTTGGCTGCGCCAAGTCCTTTGGCGGAGCCTTAGTTGCACTTATGTCAAGAGATCAGTCTCTCGACGAAAAATAGTACGGGAAAACCGCTACTTTTTCCTGACCATTTTAGCAAAGCAACCATAGACAAAGAGAGATGAGGCCATGGTTACCTAAACAAATTTATCATACCAGTCAACCCATGTCAACAAAACGCCTTGACAAAGCCCAGCTATTTTGTTCCAGAAAAAAGAGAGATTCTCTTGTCACAGATGAATCTCTCGGCCTTCCAGATATTTTTCCA
Source organism: Brevibacillus ruminantium (assembly GCF_023746555.1). Lineage (NCBI taxonomy): Bacteria > Bacillati > Bacillota > Bacilli > Caryophanales > Paenibacillaceae > Brevibacillus > Brevibacillus ruminantium. The sequence goes on along the minus strand of NZ_CP098755.1, from coordinate 263,184 downwards.
GTTTTCGCTTCACCCGCTGCAGGGCGTTGTCAATCGATTTGACGTGCCTCTTCAGTTCTACCGCAATCTGCTGATAGGAACGGCCGTCCAGATAGAGCATCAGCACCTGACGCTCCAAATCGCTGAGAATCTCGCTCATCTTGCCTTCGATGTCGTCGAACTCTTCGCGATTGATAAACAACTCTTCCGGGTCGGTTACCTTGGTCCCGCAGATCACATCGAGCAGGGTGCGGTCCGAATCCTCATCGTAGATGGGCTTGTCCAGCGAAACGTAGGAGTTGAGCGGAATATGCTTCTGTCTTGTCGCCGTCTTAATGGCTGTAATAATCTGACGAGTTATGCAAAGTTCAGCGAAGGCTTTGAATGATGTGAGCTTGTCTCCTCTAAAGTCGCGAATCGATTTGTACAGTCCAATCATGCCTTCTTGGACAATATCTTCGCGGTCTGCCCCAATCAGAAAATACGAACGAGCTTTTGCCCGCACGAAATTCTTATACTTGTTGATCAAGTATTCCAGGGCTTCGGCATCATTGTCTCGGACTAGATCTACTACCTCTTCGTCGGACATTAACTCGTATTGGGCATGTTTTAACTCCTTGAGGTCAACACTCACAATGATCCCTCCGCCAACGGGTTTTCCACAGATAGGGCTATTATACATGCGCCGTAAAAAAGCGTCAACCGAATCCAAGTTATTCCCTTCGCCATTTTTCGAATATTTTCGCGATTTCCTCATCCAAGGAAATCCGTGTGGAGAAGCGCTCTTCCCGGATCTTCTCCACCTGCTGCTTGATCTCCTTGCCGATACTTTCCATGTCGTGGAGCAGTTCCCTGGCCGACTTGCGCAGGGCCCCCTGACCAAAGATGACACGCTGGGAAGTATAATCGGAGGTGGCTACATAAATCTGTCGATTTTTCGCGTAATTTTCTGCTACCAACAGCTCAATTTTTTCATCGGCCGTCTCTTTTTTCTTTGTAAAATATATATCCACCTGGTAGTCGCTGAGCTGTTTGCCGATGCCGGGAACGTTGTATGCGTCAAACACAATAATGACCTTGATACCTGTAAAGCTCTGGTAGTCTGCCAGCTTGGAAATCAGCATATCACGCGCCTCATCCATCCGGTCCTGATCTTTTAATGCACGCAAATCGGGCCATGCCCCGATAATATTGTAGCCGTCAACGATCAGAAGTTGCTTGGCTTTCCTTTTGGCCATGTCACTTCACCTGAACGGGCAATGGACTCCTCGCACGGAAAACTTCGTACATCAAAAGAGCAGCCGCAACAGACGCATTCAGAGACGTCACATTTCCCGCCATCGGCAAGCGATACAGGAAGTCACAGTTCTCTTTAACCAGTCTGCTCATCCCTTTTCCTTCGCTGCCGATCACGATCGCGAGCGGCATAGAAAAGTCACCCTGGCGGAAGTCTTGTTTGGCACTCGCGTCTGTACCCGCAATCCAGACGCCTTTCTCTTTCAATTCCTCCATCGTACGGACCAGATTGGTTACCCGCGCTACAGGCACGTAATTGATTGCTCCGGCAGACGCTTTCGCCACCGTCGCCGTCAGACTGACCGAGCGCCTTTTGGGAATGACAATGCCGTGCGCCCCTACTGCATCAGCCGTCCGCATGATCGATCCGAGGTTGTGGGGATCTTCCAGCTCATCCAGCAAAATCAGAAAGGGGGTTTCCTTTTTTTCTTCTGCCCGGCGCAGAATATCCTCTACCTCTACATAGTCGTAGGCGGCGACCGAGGCGATCACTCCTTGATGATTATCGGTGCCGCACAGCTGATCCAGCTTCTTGCGGTTCGCCGTGGTAACGATCACGCCCTGTTCTTTGGCGAGGGAATAGATGGGGCCCATCAAATTTTTATTCGTTCCTTCTGCAATCCAGATCTTGTTCATCGTCCGGCCAGACCGCAGCGCCTCAATGATTGGATTTTTTCCGACAATCCACTCTTCACTCATGTCCGTATACTCCTTCCACAATCGCAAATGCCTGCTCTATGATTTCCGCCATTCGATCTTCCTTGCCGCACAGGTACAAATAACCGATCAGCGCCTCAAAAGCAGTCGCGTGCCTGTAGTCGATGATATCGGCATTTTTGGCACTGGAGCCGGATTTGGCATTACGCCCCCGCCTCACAACAGCCGCTTCTTCTTCGGAGAAGGTCGGCATCAACGTCAGCAGGATGTTTGCTTGCGCTTTGGCCGATACGTATTGATTCGCCGTCTTGTGAAGCACGTTTGGCTTGACCAGGCCTTTGGCGATCAAATGGAAGCGGACACAGTGCGAGTACGTAGCGTCTCCCAGAAAGGCCAGCACCAGCGGATTTAATAAATGTGGATCTCGTGACAACTCTTCTTTTTGCATAAATAGAATCTGACCCCTTTATTTTCTGCGCCAGCGGACGCCTTGCGGGGTATCTTCCAGAAGAATCCCCTTTTTACTCAACAGATCCCGAATCTCATCGGCGCGGGCAAAGTTCCGGGATTTGCGAGCTTCCGTACGTTCTTCGATGAGCGCTTCAATTTCGCTGTCCAGCAAACCTTCTGTCTGCTCCAGCTGCAAACCGAGCACACCCGTCAGCTCGACGAGGAGATCCCGGTATTGAACGAGCTGCTGCTCGCCGACATTTTGGTTGCGCATATACAGGTTGGCTTCCTTGGCTGCATCATATACCACTGTAATGGCATTGGCTGTATTCAGGTCATCATCCATTTCCGCAATAAAGCGCTCCCGCAGCTTCTGCACGATGCCCGCCTGTTCTTCTGCCAAACCGTTTGGCTCCTCCGGGCGTGCTGTTTCCAGACGATGCAGCAAATTGGCATAGGCGGTTTTGATCCGCTCCAGGCCGCCCGCTGCCTGCTCCAACAGATCGTCGCTGAAGTTGATGGGGTTGCGGTAATGCCCTTGCAGCATGAAAAAGCGAATCAGCTCACCGCCGTAATGGTTGATCAAATCTCTGGCGAGCAAAAAGTTTCCGAGTGATTTCGACATTTTTTCATTATTGATGTTCAGCATCCCGTTGTGCAGCCAGTAACGGGCAAAGACCTTGCCGGTAAAGCATTCTGATTGCGCAATTTCATTTTCGTGGTGCGGGAAGACCAGATCCGTACCGCCCGCGTGAATGTCGATTTGGTCACCGAGGAATTTCAGCGCCATCGCCGAGCATTCGATGTGCCATCCCGGACGCCCTTCTCCCCACGGACTGCTCCAGCTGACTTCTCCCGGCTTCGCCGATTTCCACAGGGCAAAATCAAGCGGATTTTCCTTTTTTTCATTAATTTCTACGCGAGCGCCTGCCTGCAGCTCGTCGAGCGGCTGATGAGAGAGCTTGCCGTACTCGGCGAAACGGCCGGTTCGAAAATAGACGTCTCCCTCGCTCTCGTAGGCGTATCCTTTTTCAATCAGGCCTTCTATGAATTGAATGATCTCGGGGATCGTCTGCATGACGCGCGGCTGGATATCCGGCGGCAGCACATTCAGCTTGCGCAAATCTTCGTTGAAGGCATCCATATAACGATCTGCCACTTCTTTTACGGAGATGCCTTCCGCGTTGGCCACACGGATGAGCTTGTCATCGACGTCCGTAATATTTTGGACAAAGGTGACTTCAAAACCGCGATAAGTCAGATATCGGCGGAGCGTATCAAACACGATGGAGGGACGCGCATTTCCAATGTGAATGTAGTTATAAACAGTCGGTCCGCACACATACATTTTTACCTTTCCCGGTTCCAGGGGAACAAACGCTTCCTTTTTTCTGGTGAGCGTGTTAGTAAACTGAATGCTCATTCTGCTTCTTTTCCTCCCTCATTATCGCCACTTCTTTCCTCAATTGCTCAATTTCCTGCTGCATGCCGCGGATCATATCAGCAACCGGGTCCGGCAGGTTGACGTGGTCCAGATCATGCGTCACTTTTTTGCCATCCTGGATTCGGATACGGCCCGGTATGCCGACAACCGTAGAGTTCGGCGGAACCTCCTGCAAGACGACCGAGCCAGCCCCGATCTTCGAGTTATCTCCAATTTTAAACGATCCAAGCACCTTGGCCCCGGACGCGATAATCACGTTGTTTCCGACCGTGGGATGCCGCTTTCCTTTTTCTTTGCCGGTTCCACCGAGCGTTACTCCCTGATAGATGGTGACATTGTCACCGATCTCACAGGTTTCGCCGATGACCACTCCCATTCCGTGGTCAATAAACAGCCCTTTGCCGATGGTAGCCCCCGGGTGAATTTCGATTCCGGTAAAAAAGCGGGTAACCTGCGAGACAAAACGTGCAAGAGTAAACCAGTCCGCTTTCCAAAGCTTGTGAGCAATGCGGTGTCCCCATATTGCGTGTAAGCCGGAGTATGTCAGCACGACCTCAAACGTGCTGCGGGCAGCCGGGTCCCGCTCAAAGACTGCTTGTATGTCCTCCCTCATCTGTGAAAACATAGGGCTTCACCTCCTGCGGAGTTTTCCTGTTTCTTCTACTTTCATCATGTAACGCGTTGGCAAAATTAAACGTTCCGAAAGTAAAATAAAAACGCCTCCGCCCCCTTCGCTTGAAGGAGGCAGAGACGGCATGAACCGCGGTTCCACTCTGCTTAGACCGACCGTATGCCTTTCCCTTTGTCATTTGTCATCGACATGGCTGAAAAGGGCAAATGGACACGGAGGATCTCACTTGATTCCCGGTAACGGCGGGGCACCGAATTCCCTACTTCCGCTGGGTCCGAAGATCCACGGGTTCAGCTCATCGCTCTCAGGTGCATTTCCAGACAGTTCTCGTCGGATGGCTCTCACCTTCCCATCCTCTCTGGGGACGAGGTGCTGTTGTACTTCTCCTGGTCATTGCTTTGGGTCGGGCGAACCGGCAGCTTTTGTCTGCTCGCACCGTATTTATTTTTACTCGCCTTTGGTCAAGACGCGTTTGACACGGTCGATCACTGTTTGCTGACCGAGCAGGTACAAGGTTTCCGCCAAATCACGCCCGTGCGCCTGACCGGTCGCAGCCACGCGGATCGGCATGAAGAGCGCCTTGCCTTTATGGCCCGTTTCTTTCTGCACGTCTTTTAAGATAGCTTTAATCGTATCTGTATTATATTCCGCAGCAGCCTCAAGGTGTTTGGAAAATGATGCCAAAACCTCTGGAAGTTGGGGTTCCTTCAGAACGCCCCTCGCCTCTTCATCGTACACCACTTCATCGAGGAAGAAAAGAGCAGCGAGAGGAACGATCTGCGCACAGTAAGACATCTGCTCCTGGTACAGAGCTACGATGCTCTTCACCCAGTTGTATTTCTCATCGGTCAGGGACTCTTCAATAAAGCCCGCTTTCAACAAATGAGGAATACACATCTCGGTAATAAGCTCAACCGACTGGCGCTTGATGTAGAAGTTGTTCATCCAGTTCATTTTGGTGGAATCAAAAACCGCCGGCGATTTGCTGATGCGCTCTACAGAGAACAGTTTGATCAGTTCTGCCAGGTCGAAAATTTCTTCTTCGCCACCAGGCGACCAGCCCAGCAGGACCAGGAAGTTGACGATGGCGTCCGGAAGAAAGCCGAGCTCACGATACTGCTCGATAAACTGGATGATGCTTTCATCCCGCTTGGACATTTTTTTGCCTTCTTGATTCAAAATCAGCGCGAGATGGCCAAATTCTGGCGGTTCCCAGCCAAAGGCCTGGTAAATCATCAGTTGGCGCGGTGTATTGGAAAGATGCTCCTCGCCGCGGAAGACATGGCTGATTTTCATCAGGTAATCATCGATGACAACAGCGAAGTTGTACGTCGGGATTCCGTCAGGACGACAAATGACGAAGTCACCCATCTCTTTTGTGTCAAAGGTAACCTGACCGCGGATCAAATCGTTGACCACCAGCTGCTGGTCATCCGGTACCTTGAAATGAATCGACGGGATACGCCCTTCCTGCTCATACTGTTCACGCTGCTCAGGCGTTACATGACGATGCTTCTCCAGAATACGCGGGGTTTCACCACGGGCGATTTGCTCCTCCCGCTCTGCATCCAGCTCTTCTTTGGTCGCATAGCAATAGTAGGCCTTGCCCTCGGCAAGCAGCTGGTCGATGTACTTCCGATAAATGTCGAGTCTTTCCATTTGGCGATATGGCCCGTACGCCCCGCCAATATCGGTTCCTTCTTCCCAGGTGATGCCCAGCCATTTCAGGTTGGTCATCTGCTCTTCATCGGCATTTTCTACATTCCGCGTTTGGTCCGTATCCTCGATGCGAACGATGAAAGAACCACCGTGATGCTTGGCAAACAGGTAGTTGAAAAGTGCAGTGCGCGCACCGCCAATATGTAAATGTCCAGTCGGACTAGGAGCATACCGTGTGCGGATTTCCTTAGCCATAATTGCGCCATCCTTTCGTAGGGGGTAAATTGCCTCGCTTAATCAGATGCTTGTTCATCTACGCGTTAATCTTACACCCTGTCAACCTCACTTGACAAGCAAACACGCGGCCTGTGCAGCAATTCCCTCTCCCCGACCGGTAAAGCCCAATTTTTCTGAAGTAGTCGCCTTCACGTTCACCATAGACAGATCTTCTACCTCCAGCACGCGTGCGATCAATTCACGCATTTGCGGGATATAAGGAGCCATTTTGGGCGCCTGGGCGATAATGGTGGCATCGAGATTGCCCAACCGGTAGCCTCTTTGCTTCACCAGCTCCCATACATGCTCCATCAGTTTGACGCTGTCCGCATCCTTGAAAGCCGGGTCAGTATCCGGAAAATGCCGGCCAATGTCCCCTTCGCCAATCGCACCCAATAGCGCATCGGTAATCGCGTGCAGCAGCACGTCTGCATCCGAATGCCCGAGCAGACCCTTTTCATAGGGAATGGTGATTCCTCCAATAATACAGGGCCGTCCTTCGACTAATTGATGTACGTCAAAACCTTGTCCAATCCTCATGCTCGCTCTCCCTTTCTTCTCCGCAATATTTCTTCTCCAAACCAGAGATCGTCCGGTGTGGTTATCTTTATGTTCTCATAGCTTCCCCGCACGACACTGACAGCATGACCCAGCCACTCGACCAGCATCGCATCATCTGTACCCGTTTTCCCTTTTTCCGCAGCGGCTTCATGCGCCTCCTTCAGCAAGGAAACGAGAAAAGCTTGTGGGGTTTGAACCGCCCACAAGCTCTCTCGTGCCGGGGTCGACTGTACGATACCGTCAGCCCCTACCACTTTCATGGTATCTTTGACGGGAACGGCCATGATCGAAGCCCCATCGAGCCGTACCTGCCGAATCATCTCGCTGATTTGCTCACTGGTCACAAAAGGGCGGGCTGCATCGTGTACCAATACGTACGAGCAGTCTGACGAAAGTGCGGTTAAACCGTTTTTCACGCTGTCCTGTCTTTCGGCTCCACCCAGCACAACGGTCACCTTGAGCTGCTCCTGATGAATCCAAGCCAGGATTTCATCATGATCCTGGCTGTTAACCACCAGTACGACTTCACCGATTTCCGGATGGCTGGTAAACAAGCGAACTGTGCGCGTCCATATAGGCTCCCCGCCCAGCAGCAGCCACAGTTTGTTTCGCTCCGCTCCCATGCGCTTTCCTGAACCGGCTGCAACGATGACGACTCCCGTATCCACGTCTGTTCCCTCTCCAGTCTATCTGTTGCAGGTTGTTCGAAAAGGAAAATGTCTTTTTCCCTTTCCCAACATCCGCTACAATGCTTTTTCCAGTAATTTTGGCTTGGCGAAGATCATTCTTCCTGCCGATGTCTGCAATACGCTCGTGACGAGGACCTCCAGCTCGTGTCCGATGTAGTCTCGTCCGCCTTCCACGACAATCATGGTGCCGTCATCCAGATAAGCGACTCCCTGTCCGTGCTCTTTGCCGTCTTTGATCACCTGCACAGTCAATTCCTCCCCTGGCAGGACAACCGGTTTGACTGCGTTAGCCAGATCGTTGATGTTCAAGACAGACACACCCTGAAGCTCGCAAACCTTGTTCAGGTTGAAGTCATTGGTGACCACTTTTCCGTTCATCACTTTGGCCAGCTTGATCAGCTTGCTGTCCACTTCCGAAACTTCTTCGAAGTCACCCTCATAAATCTGAACCTTGACCTTCATTTCTTTTTGGATCTTGTTCAGGATATCCAGACCGCGGCGACCGCGGTTTCTTTTCAATACATCGGAAGAATCGGCGATATGCTGCAGCTCCTCCAGGACAAAGCCGGGGATCACCAGCACGCCTTCGAGAAATTCTGTCCGGCAGATGTCTGCAATCCGCCCGTCAATAATGACGCTGGTGTCCAGAATCTTATATTCCACATTGGACGGAGCGCCACTGTTTTCCTTCTTTGATTTGTCCCGTCTGCCAATCGAAAAGACAGCCATGATCTCATCCCGCTTGCGGAACCCGACCTGAAAGCCGAGGTATCCCAATAAAGCGGAAACCATAAGTGGCAGCAAGTCTCTGACAACCGGTATCGGGATGTTGCTAAGCTGGAGAAATAATAAAAAGGCAACGATAAGACCAATAATCAAACCCAGCGCTCCAAACATCACATCGACAATCGGCAACTTCAACAGTGTATCTTCACCCCAGCGGACGATTCTCAAACTGTAATCGACAAACCAGTTGGCGAAGAAAAAGAACAGCACGGCACCCAACACGGCACCAATATATTGCGTATACTGGAAATCACCAAAATTTAAAAGCGTGTTCAACAGGTCGAACAGATCCGGACCAAACTTGTAGCCCAATCCCCCTCCGACCAGTATAAAAAAGATTTTCCCTAATCGGCGAACCATGCTTTCACCTCCTTGTTATTAATATTGACAGATGTTTTCAGGAAAAACCCTACTCCCCAAAACAACGTATTTTTCATCATGCTACACTTTCCCTCACTATAACAAAAGTTAAATTCCAGTGTCAAATAGCCAAAAATTTTAACATAAGTGGTATTTTACCGTCAATGGAGAACTTCCGTTTCCCTCCGTTTCAAATTGACAGCAACCGGATTCCCTTCTTATAATAACTGTAATGCATTGCGAAAAAATTCTGAAGATATCAACAGCCTAAAGCAGAGGTGAATCATATGGGAAAGCAAAATGTGGACGATTTTCAGTCCCAGGTTTCGGAGCTGCTGATCAGACATCGCAGCGTACTGGACGTCATGTCCAAGATTCAGGAAAGCGCAGCCCGCATCAACCGTTCACTCACAAAGGCCATCACCGAATGCGGCTGTGTGGAAGTCGTTGCCAAAAAACAGACCTATGATCCTCAAAAAAGCTTACAGGAGAACAAAACACTGCTCGAAACCCATTTCTCCGGCCCTTTGTGCGAGCATTGTCGCGATGTCTTGACAGCCGAGCTCGGTAAAAATCTTTTTTACCTGACAGCCCTGTGCAACATTACGGATATTCAGTTGGAAGACGTCATTCGCAAGGAAGCAGAAAGGCTACACACCTTAGGCGTATTTAATTTATCATAAGCTCCCATTTGGTATTACGAGCAAAGGTCCGAAAAAGTTGCGTATGGAAAGAAAAAAACCCGCTTTTTATGAGCGGGTTTTTTCTATGGCTATTACTCGAAAGGAAGAGATTCCTTTTCCTTTTTCTCTTCTTTTCGGATTTTTTTAATCAGTAGGTCAACGTTTTTTTTTATCCCGTACAGGGCGTAAAACGCCAACGGCAAGAAGACAATTTTCGGGAACTGCTGCGGGTATTTGATCGCTACCAAGACCACGATAGCGACAATGACCGGAGTAATCCAATAAGCGGCTTTGGGGATACCCACTTTTTTGAAGTTGGGGTACTTGATATTGGATACCATCAAGAAGGCGAGCAGCAGCATACTCACTGCCAGCAATGCCACATTGAACACCTGGTGGTACAGGGCCAACGTCGCCAATACACCGCCTGCAGCCGTAATCGGCAAACCGATAAAATAACCGGGCACTCCCGCCTGAACATTGAAGCGGGCGAGCCGCAGCGCACCACAGATCGGGAATACTGCTGTGACAAACACACCGATCAGATTCAAGTCTTGCAGGGCTACCACATACATGATAAAAGCGGGCGCTACCCCAAACGTAATCACGTCTGACAAGGAATCCAGCTCCTTGCCAAATTCGCTCTGTGCATTCAGCATGCGAGCTACTCGTCCATCCAACCCATCCATCAACATACCAATAATAACCGTAATCGCAGCGTACTCAACATATTGGTTGCCCTGAAAGGCGAGAATAATGGCGACAATACCCAAGAACAAGTTGCTCACGGTTAGCATGTTCGGTAACGATTTAACGAACATAGACTACCTCCTGGTTTCTTGCGCAAAGGAGACACGGTATCCTGGCTTCTTTTCGCCAGAAACTCATAGAGAAATCCTTTCGCATTGATCACACTCAATAATGTACTTATCCTATTCTACCTCAAATATGCCTGTCAATGAACACCTGTTCTTGAATCCGTTTTAAACCGTCTTTAATGGCTCGTGCGCGAACCTCTCCAATCCCGTCAACCTCGTCCAGCTCTTCTATCGTCGCCATCATAATTCGCGGCAGATAGTGAAAATGCTCAACCAGGTTGGAAATGATGGAGATAGGCAAGCGAGGTATGCGGCGCAAGATACGGAAACCACGCGGGGAGACCGACTCCTCCAACATGTTCGGGTTGGCAGAATAACCGAGTATTCGCAAATAGGAACCCATTTCCCTCATCTCATCGGTCGACAGCTTTTTCATTTCCCTCAGGACTTGTTCCGGCTGTACCGAGGGGTTCTTGCTGTAGTCGCGGATCAGCATGTGCGCTTCTTCTTCAATGTTGCCAACCAGCTCCTCCAATTGCATGGTGACAAGCCTGCCCTCTGTCCCCAGTTCATATATATACTTGGTAATTTCTGATTTTATGCGCAACACCATTTCAATCCGCTGCAAAACAGAAGTAACCTCGTGCAGCGTCACCAGCTCTTCGAACTCCAAGGCCCCGAGATTGGTCAGGATCTGGTCGAGGACAGCCTTGTACTTTTCCAGTGTGGAGATTGCTTGATTTGCCTTTGACAAAATGACGCTGATTTCATTCAACACATAGCGGAATGAACCTTGGTACAGCGTAATTACGTTGCGGCGCTGGGATATGGCAATGACCAGATAACCGGTATGCAGCGCTGTCCGCTGTGCCGTGCGATGGCGCGTTCCTGTTTCACTGGAGGGGATAGAGGCCGGCGGGAATAATTGCGTATTGGCAAACAGCACTTTTTTTGCATCCTCACTAACTATAATCGCCCCATCCATCTTGGCCAATTCATATAAATGTGCAGGAGTGAAGTCGCAATTAATGGAAAAGCCTCCATCGACCATATTCTTCATTTCGGGACCGTATCCGACAACGATCAGGCCGCCGGTTTTGGCCCGCAAAACGTTTTCCAAACCTTCCCGGAGCGCCGTACCCGGAGCCACGAGGCGAAGCACTTCGCTGTAAACAGGTTCTCGTTTGCTTATCTCAGACATACAGCCGCTTCTACCCCCTTATTACTTCATGCAAGGCTTCCGAGATATTGCTGACCCCGATCACTTCAATATCGGGCGGCACATCGAGGCCCCGGATGTTTTTGGACGGAATAATCACACGTTTGAAACCCAGCTTATGAGCTTCCCGTATCCGCTGTTCGATGCGGGATACGCCGCGCACTTCCCCCGTTAACCCCACTTCTCCAATCACGACATCATGGGGATTGGTTGCATGATCACGAAAACTGCTGGCGATGCTCACAGCAACAGCGAGGTCGACCGCTGGCTCGTCTAGGCGGACACCGCCTGCCACGTTCACATAGGCATCCTGGTTTTGCAGCATCAGGCCGACCCGCTTTTCCAAAACGGCCATGATCATCGCCACGCGCTGATGATCTACACCCGTGGCCATCCGTCGCGGCGTCACGAAGCTGGTCGGCGCCACCAGGGCCTGCAGCTCTACCAAAACCGGTCTGGTCCCTTCCATGCTGGCTACAACTGTTGAGCCTGCCACTCCAACAGGACGTTCTGCGAGGAAGATTTCCGAGGGATTCCCGACCTCCTCCAGACCCTTTTCCTTCATTTCAAAAATGCCGATTTCGTTTGTCGATCCAAATCGATTTTTGACGGCACGCAAAATGCGAAATGTATTATGCCTCTCGCCTTCAAAATAAAGCACGGCGTCCACCATATGCTCGAGCATGCGCGGACCGGCGATCGACCCTTCTTTGGTCACATGCCCGACGATAAACGTCGCAATGCCCTTCCCTTTGGCAATCCGCATCAGCTGAGAGGTTGTTTCCCTTACCTGCGCGACACTCCCTGCGGCAGACTGCACAGCCGGATGAAAGACCGTTTGTATGGAATCGATAATCAGGACCTGCGGCTCGATCTGGGCAATATGCTGTTCGATCAAGTCCAGATCATTTTCAGACAATACATACATCGGCGGCGTGCTCATGCCAAGCCGATCAGCCCGCAGCTTGATTTGTTTGGCCGATTCTTCGCCTGATACATACAGAACCTTGGCCCCCTGATGAGCAAGGGTAAAGGACGTTTGCAACAACAAGGTTGATTTTCCAATCCCCGGATCACCGCCGACGAGAACCATCGAGCCTGGAACCAGTCCCCCTCCCAGTACACGATTCAATTCACCAATCGTCGTATCCATGCGGGGTTCTTCTTCACCTGCCACCTCTGTCAGTGGGACGGCTGTTTGCTTCTGCCCCCCGTGCAGACTCTCGTGGCGGGAAGCTGCTTTGACCGAAACCTCTTCCACCATGGTGTTCCAGCTATTGCAGCCTGGACATTTCCCCATCCATTTGGGGGATTCATAGCCACATTCTTGACACGCGTATTTCGTTTTATACTTTGACATCATCGGTACCTCTTTTTGGAATTCACCTGCACATGACTATCATACATGATGAAAAGCAAAAAAGAATACCTCCTGTTTTTGGAGGTATTCTTCTTTCGTACATCTCTGCGATTACGATGGTGTTTTTTCCAGGCGCTTGACCACGAGTTTGCCCTCTTCCGCATCGATGGAAACAGTGTCCCCTTTGCTGATATTTCCTTTCAGCAGCTCCTCAGACAATCTGTCCTCGATGTTGCGCTGAATGGCGCGGCGGAGCGGACGTGCACCGTAAGCCGGGTCAAAGCCTTCCTTGGCCAACACTTTTTTCGCATCTTCCGAGAGCTGGAAGTCGATGTTCTGTTCTTTCAGGCGCTTGCGCAGATCCTCGGTCATCAGCGAAACGATTTGCTCGATGTGCTCTTGCTCCAGGGAGTGGAAGACAATGACTTCGTCAATCCGGTTGAGGAACTCCGGACGGAAGCTTTTCTTCAGTTCGTCCATGACCTTGTCTTTCATATCCTGGTATTTTTTCTCGGTGTCATTGCCCGCTGTAAAGCCGAGCGTCGTATTTTTCTTGATCAGGTTGGCCCCGACGTTGGAGGTCATGATTACCACGGTGTTGCGGAAATCAACGGTACGACCTTTGGAATCCGTCAGACGTCCGTCATCCAGGACCTGCAAGAGAATGTTAAAGACATCCGGGTGTGCTTTCTCAATTTCGTCCAGCAGGATGACCGAGTACGGCTTGCGACGGACTTTTTCCGTCAGTTGGCCGCCTTCGTCAAAGCCGACGTATCCCGGAGGCGCCCCGACCAGACGTGCCGTGGAGTGTTTCTCCATGTATTCGGACATGTCGACACGAATCATCGCGTCCTCATCCCCAAACAGCGTCTCGGCAACCGCACGGGCCAGTTCGGTTTTCCCTACGCCGGTTGGTCCGAGGAAAATGAAGGAGCCAATCGGGCGTTTCGGGTCCTTCAGGCCGGCTCTTGCACGGCGAACTGCACGCGCAACAGATTTGACTGCCTCATCCTGGCCGATGACGCGATCATGCAGGATTTCTTCCATTTTCAGGAGTCGCTCGGTTTCTTCTTCCTTCAGCTTGACGACCGGAATACCAGTCCAGTTAGCGACCACATGGGCGATATCCTCAGGTGTTACCTCCATGTTCAACTGGCCTTGGCGCTCTTTCCAGTCTTTTTTGGTTTTCTCCAGCTCTTCGCGGAGCTTTTGTTCCTTGTCGCGAAGAGAAGCTGCTTCCTCAAATTCCTGGGATTGCACGGCGGCATCTTTTTCCTTGCGCACCTCTTCCAAACGGCCTTCCAATTCTTTCAGATTCGGCGGAACCGTAAAGGATTGAAGACGAACTTTCGATGCTGCCTCGTCAATCAGGTCAATCGCTTTATCCGGCAGGAAGCGATCGGTAATATAGCGATCGGACAATTTCACAGCCTGCTCAATCGCTTCGTCTGTAATTTTCACCCGGTGATGTGCTTCGTAACGGTCGCGCAGACCATGCAAAATCTTAATCGCGTCCTCCACGTTTGGCTGATCCACCTGGATCGGTTGGAAACGACGCTCCAATGCCGCATCCTTTTCAATATACTTGCGATATTCGTCCAGCGTTGTAGCACCGACGCATTGCAGTTCACCGCGGGCCAGGGCAGGCTTCAGGATGTTGGAGGCATCGATAGCCCCTTCTGCTCCCCCTGCTCCGATCAAGGTGTGCAGCTCGTCAATGAATAGAATAATATTTCCCGCCTGACGGATTTCGTCCATGATTTTTTTCAAGCGGTCCTCAAATTCACCGCGGTATTTGGTTCCCGCCACAACTGTCCCCATGTCCAGGGTCATGACGCGCTTGTCGCGAAGCGTCTCAGGAATTTCGTTGTTGACGATTTTTTGCGCCAACCCTTCAGCAATCGCTGTTTTCCCGACGCCCGGCTCCCCGATCAGCACCGGGTTGTTCTTTGTCCGGCGACTCAATACCTGGATGACCCGCTCAATCTCTTTTTGGCGTCCGATAACCGGATCCAGCCCGCCCTCGCGTGCAATCGCGGTCAGATCGCGTGCCAGACTGTCCAGCGTCGGTGTGTTTGCTGCCGGGTTGCTGCCGGAAGACTGGTGAGAATTCATCATTTCGGAACTGCCCAGAAGCTGCAGGACTTGCTGGCGCGCCTTGTTCAGGCTGACACCCAGATTGTTCATGATCCGTGCGGCGATCCCTTCACCCTCGCGGATCAGTCCCAGCAAAATATGTTCGGTTCCCACGTAGGTGTGTCCCAGCTTGCGGGCTTCATCCATGGAAAGCTCAATCACTTTTTTGGCACGGGGTGTGTAGTTTGGGGTATAATTTCCGCCCGCCTGCTCTGTCCCGCGTCCGATCAGCGATTCCACTTCACTTTGGATTTTGTCGAGACCAAGGCCCAACGATTGCAACGCTTTGGCAGCGATCCCTTCCCCCTCACGAATGAGTCCCAGAAGCACATGCTCGGTTCCAATATCCTTATGTCCCAGTCTAACAGCCTCTTCCAAGGCAAGAGCCAATACTTTCTGTGCGCGTTCGGTAAAACGTCCAAACATCATCTGTCATGCACCTCCATAACCATCTCTATATTTCTATTCGTTGTTTCCCCTGATTGTAGTACCTTTTCCTTCTGCAGCTCATGAAGTCTGCGCCGTCAGCTTTTCCCGAATCAACCTCGCCCGGCGCTCATCCCGCTGATCCGGGGACAGCTTTTGCCCAGCGTGGTGCTGCAAAAAGCCTGGCTGTGTCGTTACCAGTAATTCATTCAAGGCAAGGTATGGAATATTTTTCACAATGCCGAGATCAACGCCCAATCGCACATCGGAAAGCCGTTGTGCAGCCTCTTTTGATTCCAGTGTGCGGGCATATTGGAGAATCCCGTATGAGCGCAAAATCCGATCCTCCAGATTGATCCGGGAGTGCTCGATCAGATAGCGACGGGCAACGCGCTCCTGTTCAATAATCTGATGGGCTACCCCGTAGAGGTTGGACAAGATATCCGACTCTGACATCCCCAGTGTAACCTGATTGGAAAGCTGAAACAAATTTCCAAGCGCTTCGCTTCCTTCGCCGTAAATTCCCCGCACGACCAGACCTACTTGATTGATCGCCTGGAGAATCCGGTTGATCTGCTGAGTCATCACCAGTGCTGGCAGATGGAGCATGACCGAGGCGCGGATACCTGTTCCTACGTTGGTTGGACAGCTCGTCAGATACCCTCTCTTTTCATCAAATGCGTAGTTCACATGCCTTTCAAACACATCGTCAATTTTTGTTCCTATTTCCCATGTTTGCTGAAGTTGAAATCCTGGCAGCAACACCTGTATGCGAATATGGTCTTCTTCGTTTACCATGATGCTGACGGATTCGTCAGAACTTAAAAGAACAGCGCCTTTACGAGATTCCTCCGCCAAATGCGGGCTGATCAAATGTTTTTCGACGAGGACGCGCTTCTCCAATGGATTGAGCTGCTCCATCTGGATCAGCTCGAGCGGCCCTACCTCTTTCTCGGCCGTTTTACTGGCACTGGCCACCTTTCGTACGATCTCTTCCGCTTGTGAGTCGGTGGCGAGCAATGGAAAGGGATGCTGACGAAGGTTTCGGGCGATCCGGAGTCTGGTGCTGATGACGATATCTGAATCAGGACCTTCCCCCTTCATCCAATTGCTCCAAGGATTTTGCATGAATTGCTGTTGGGACATGCTCTTCACCTCCCCCGTTTTTACAATTGACCAATCTTTTGTTCCAACGACTTGATGCGGTCGCGAATTTCCGCTGCCTTTTCAAACTCCTCGCTGGCTACATGGCGTTGGAGGGCTTGCTTCAGCTGCTCCAGCTCTTTTCGCAGCTTCAGTTGGCCGCCGGTTCGCTCCGGTACCTTGCCGCTATGCTGCGTATTCCCATGTATCCGGCGAAACAGCGGGTCTAAACGGTCACCCAAAAAGGTGTAGCAATCACTGCAGCCAAAGCGGCCGCTCTTGCTGAACTGCGCATAGGTCAGGCCGCAGGTCTCGCAGCGAAGTGCCTTGTTGGCCGCAGAATCCTGTGGTTTCTTTTGGGCGGGGTCAAAATGAAGCAGGCCAGACAGGAGATTATGAATGCTAAAATTGTGAAAGCCGGGGAAAACATCTCCTTTTTCCTGGGCGCATTGCTCACAAATGTGATATTCAGTCTTTTCACCATTGACGATTTTGGTTAGATGAAGCGTAGCCTGTCGTTTGCCGCATTCTTCACAGTTCATCCTATCGTCCCTCCTACTTACGCGCTTTTTAACGCGATAAAATGGTGGCGATCATCTGCTTTAACATGTTTGCCCTGACACGGTCTCTCAATGCAGGTTCCATCATGAGTACACTGCGGGCAGTTGCGATCTTCATGAGTGCGGCTTCACGCTGGCTGACCAAGCCTTCATCCATCAGCCGGTCAATGATCGCATAGCCAACACCCTGAGTAATACTGTCTCCAATCAGCTCTTCGGTCAGCAGCTCCTGCAGCATCGCTTTGCTGACAATCTGTACTTTCCGAATCCGAATGTAGCCCCCTCCGCCGCGCTTGCTTTCGACGATGTATCCCTTTTCTACCGTAAAACGGGTATTGATGACGTAATTAATTTGAGAAGGTACACACTGAAAAGTGTCAGCAAGCTCACTACGTTGAATCTCGACAGAGCCGTTCGGACTTTCGGATAAGATTCTTTTCAAATGCTGCTCGATATAGTCCGAGATGTTACGCATAGTCGCCTCCTGTTCAACAGTGTTATGCACCTTGATTATTGACTTTGACTATCTTTGACTTTAATTATAATGAGTTTTTTTATTCGATGCAAGAGGGAGCAGACACTTTGTAGTGTGGACAAAATGAGGGGTCGTTAAAACCGCAGAAAAAAACCATCCCCCGAGGAATGGTTTTCTTTGATTCGGCGCAGGTTCCCGCTTTATGTTGATTGCTTCGGATGCTGGATATGGTCAAGCACATCCGTGAAGCGGGTGATAATGACATGAGCCCCGTCCAGTTCGCCTGGCTTGGCAAAACCAAAGTCGCATCCAATGGTTTTCAACCCGTTCGTAAGCCCCGCCTCCACATCAGAATGGCGGTCGCCAACCATGACTGCCTGTTTGACGTCATAATCGCGCAGTAACTTGGCGACAAGGTCATTTTTTGAGCTTGTGCCAAAGCGACCGGCTGAATACAGATCCGTAAATAATGACTTCAGCTCGAAAAACTCACAAATCTCGTCGATATACTCCTCTTGTCCATTACTGGCGACAAAGAGGGCTGCCCCGTCGTCATGCAACTTCTGCAGGACCTCG
>NZ_CP098755.1:17500-237500 GCF_023746555.1 Brevibacillus ruminantium | reverse complement strand
TTTAATTCCGTAAATGCGTTGGCATGCTCGCGCGCTACAATAAACAGCTCAAAACGATCTGTAAAACGCTCATCCTGTTCGTTCTTCTTCGCCAATGGGGAAATCTCGACTGGATGACCGTATACAAACGTTGGCTGAATCAATGTTTCTTCAATTTTCTGTTCAAAGAATTCGTTTACTACATGGCCAAACGTATGGTGCGGTTCCACCTGCACGCCATGCTCTTTTGCCAGGGCACGGGCCTCTTCATCGCTCATCGGCTGCCAGAAATCTACACCGACATGCTCTTTGACCAGGTCAACCATGTGAACACGGCGCCATTTCGGGGTAAGATCGACCTCATGTCCTTGATACTGAATTTTTGTCGTCCCCAATACTTCTTTAGCGATATGGGCGATCAACTCTTCAGTCAAAGTCATGATATCTTGAAAATCGGCATAGGCCTGATACAGCTCAATCATCGTAAATTCAGGATTGTGACGGGTCGAGATCCCCTCATTTCGATAGACACGGCCAATCTCATACACCTTTTCCAAACCACCAACGATCAGTCGTTTCAGGTGCAGCTCGATCGCAATTCGCATATACAACTGCATGTCCAACGCATTGTGATGCGTAATGAACGGGCGGGCAGCAGCACCGCCGGCAATCGCATGCAAGGTCGGGGTCTCCACTTCAAGGAATCCCAGGTTGTCCAAATAACGGCGCATCGAAGTCAGAATGCGGCTTCTTGTGATGAATGTATCACGAACCTCAGGATTGACGATCAGATCGACGTAGCGTTTCCGGTAGCGCGTCTCAATATCTTTGAGGCCGTGGTATTTTTCAGGCAGCGGACGGAGTGATTTCGTCAGGTAGGACAGTTCCTTCGCCTTTACACTCAGTTCGCCCGTCTTTGTCTTAAACACGACACCGCTGACGCCGATCAGGTCGCCAATGTCACTGAGGTCAAACACTTTAAAGGTCTCTTCTCCCACCGTATCCAGCCGCACGTAAATCTGGATTTGTCCTGTGCGATCCAGCAGTTGGGCAAAGCTCGCCTTCCCCATCTCCCGTTTCGCCATCAGACGGCCGGCAATGGAGACGACATGCTCTTCTGCTTCCAGCTCTTCTTTGGTTTTGTCGCCAAAACGGCTGACGATGTCGGCCGCATGATCGGTTTGCTCAAATTTTTTGCCGAAAGGATCGACGCCCCATTCGCGAAGCTGATCCATTTTGTCATGGCGCACCTGAAGCAACTCGTGAAGACTCTCCTGTTGCTGTTCTTCCTGTTGTCGGTCTTGCTCGTTATTCATTTCCTTGTTCACTCCTTACCATGCCTATGAGACAATTTGGGTGGATAAATAGCGATACGGCGTACCCTTTTCCTAAGGTACGCCTTGTTTTGAACAATTACAAGTTAATATCGAGAATCTCGTATTGGATCACGCCTGCCGGCACTTGAACATCAACAATGGAGCCTCTCGCTTTTCCCAAGAGTGCCTGGCCTACCGGGGATTCATTGGAAATCTTGTTGTTCATCGGATCAGACTCGGCAGAACCGACGATGGTGTACATCACGATGTCCCCGTACTCCAGGTCCTTCAGTTTGACAGTAGAGCCGACACTGACAACACCGGTGTCTACATCTTCGTTCGTAATAATGCGTGCGTTGCGAAGCATTTTCTCCAGCGTCAGAATGCGGCCTTCAATGAACGCCTGCTCATTTTTTGCTTCTTCGTACTCAGAGTTTTCGCTGATATCTCCATAGCTGATTGCTTCTTTAATCCGTGCAGCCACTTCTTTTCGTTTAACCGTTTTCAAATCTTCCAGTTCTTGTTCCAGTTTCGCTAAACCTTCAGGTGTAAGAATCACTTCTTTTTCCGACATGGTTCAATTCCCCCGTTTAAATAATTCCATCGCACTGGGTAAAGTACAAAGGATTATATGTAGTTGTTCTATACAATATACAGGCAGAAGGTGAATACCAAGCTGTCAACGCCATTGTCATAGGGAAAGCTGCCAGTATGAACTGGCAGCTTACGTCCCGATAATACGACGTATTATAGGATATGAAGGAATCCTTGTCAATGTCTGGGATACCCCTTAATAACTGACTGCTTCTTCCTGGGTGACAGCTTCTTCTCCATCCACTTCGTCTGCGTGGTTTTCCACCCAATCGACATAATCGAGCAGGACACGACGCAGTTCGTCTTCTGTCTCCACGGCATTGATCAAATTTTTCGTATGGGTTGCACCTTTTAACCCCTTCAGGTACCAGGCTGCGTGTTTACGCATCTCCAGCACACCTACGCGCGGCCCTTTCAGGGCGATCAAACGCTCCGCATGAAGCAGGCAAATTTCCATCTTTTCGCGCGGGGTTGGTTCCGGGAGCAATTCTCCCTTCGTCAGGTATTGGATGGTCCGGTAAAGCATCCATGGGTTGCCGAGTGCGGCACGGCCAATCATCACCCCGTCGCAGCCGGTTGTATCCAGCATGCGGCGAGCGTCTTCCGGTGTAGCCACGTCCCCGTTGCCGATCACCGGGATGGAGACAGCCTCCTTCACACGGCGAATCCAATCCCAATCCGCCTTCCCTTTGTACATCTGGACGCGCGTGCGACCGTGGACCGAGACGGCTTTTCCGCCTGCACGCTCTACGGCCTGGGCATTTTCGATGGCATACAGATGGTCTTCATCCCAGCCTAGACGCATTTTGACGGTAACCGGTTTTTCTACCGCGTCTACAACCGCCGAAACGACCTCATAGATTTTCTCCGGGTCCAACAGCAGCCGCGCACCAGCATCGCAGCTTACGATTTTGGGAACAGGACACCCCATATTAATATCAATAATGTCTGCATTTGTATACTGATCCACGTGTTTTGCCGCTGCTACCAGCGTCTCGCGGTCACCGCCAAAAATCTGCAAACTTAGCGGTTTTTCGCGTTCATCTACATACAGCATATCCAGCGTCTTCTTGTTTCCGTGTACGATCGCTTTATCGCTAACCATCTCGGCACAGACCAGGCCTGTACCAAATTCTTTGGCGATCAAACGAAATGCAGGGTTACACACCCCTGCCATCGGAGCAAGAACGACGTTGTTTTTCAACTCGATGTCAGCAATTTTCATGTAATCATTCAACCTCCTTTTCCCGCGATTCCAGAGGGACAAAGCCCGCCACGACAAAGCAGGTGGATGGAGAGGCGCAGCCCCAATGAAAAGTTATTTAATAGTTATAGCACATAATTCCTCATAATCAACCTGTAAAGTGCTGGCGATCTTTCTCAATACTGGCTCGGTCGGCGTTCGTGTCCCTCTTTCCAGAGATCCGACAAAGGAGAGCGAGACGCCCATTTTTTCTGCAAGTGACTGCTGTGTCAGCCCCTTCAGCTTTCGGAATGATCGAATCCGGTTTCCCAGCCGATTGTTCCCCATTTTTGTACCCCCTTGTTCTCTTGCGGCAGCAACCTGAGGTATTCGTCGACAGGCCGGTTCAACACGGGCAATGCCCCTCCCTCCCAGACATCGCGCAAAGGGACTAGAACGAAAGCGCGCTCGGTCATGGACGGATGGGGGATGGTCAAATGTTCGAGCTGGAGCATCTTGTCCCCGTACAACAGAAGATCGATGTCAATGGTTCGCGGCCCCCAGCGAACGGTACGAACACGGCCCAGCTCCTGTTCCACTGCCAATGCGGTTTCCAGCAGCTTTTCCGGAGCCAGGTCTGATTCTACAGCGATCACCATGTTCAGAAACGCCTCTTGATCGACAAAACCGACCGGTTCCGTTTCGTATACAGGTGAAATGCGGATGACCCGAATCCCGTCTCGTCTGTTCAGCTTATGGATGGCTTGTCGCAATTGTTCAGCCCGATCGCCCATATTGGAGCCGAGGGCCAAATAGGCACACACGGTCATGGGGCAAGATCCTCTTTTCTGCGTGTCATCTCGATCGCCACAGAATCATAATGACCGTTAATCGGAGGGTTCGGCTTGGTTACCTTGACCTTTACTTCGGAGAACGGAAATGCCTGCAGCACTCGACTTGCAATCTGCGAAGTTAATGCCTCTACCAGGTTGTAACGCTCTTTTTCGACAATTTGCTGCACACAATGAAAAATATCGGCGTAATTCACCGTATCATTTAGATCGTCACTGGCTCCGGCTTTGGACAGATCCATGGAGAGCTCAAGATCGACATAAAATCGCTGACCCAGCTTCGCCTCTGCTTCAAACACCCCGTGGTAACCGTAAAAAGACATCTTGTTCACATAAATTTTATCCAATCAGGGTGCCCCCTTTTAGCATCGCATCCATCATTGCTGTCACGCGCTTCATTTCCTTGACATCGTGGACGCGCACGATTTGACAACCTTTCGCTACGCCCAAGGCTACGGTGGCAGCGGTTCCTTCCAGGCGCTCCTCGACGGGCAAGTCCAGAACGCGGCCAATCATCGACTTGCGCGAGGTTCCCAGCAGTACAGGGTACCCGAGTGCCACCAGATCATCCAGCCGGCGCATGGCCTCCAGATTTTGCTCCAATGTTTTTGCAAAGCCGATGCCGGGATCGAGAATAATCATCTCGTCGCGGACGCCCGCCTTTTTGGCAATCTGAACAGACTCCCGCAAATCCCGTACCATGTCGCTGAAGAAATGCGTGTACGCCATATCTTCCCGGTTGTGCATGAGAATGATCGGAACCTGGTGGTGAGTTGCTACTTCTGCCATTCTCCGATCTTTTTTGGCTCCCCAGACATCGTTGATGATGTGGGCACCGGCGCGAATCGCCTGGTCAGCCACTTCCGACTTATAGGTGTCAATCGACAGCGGAACTGAAAGCTCCTCCGCCAAAGCACGGATCACCGGGAGTACCCTGTCCAATTCTTCGGCCAGCTCAACTTCTGCCGACCCCGGCCTGGTGGATTCTCCACCAATATCAATGATATCGGCTCCCGCTTCCACCAATGCTCGCGCTTGTGCAACGGCGTGCTCAACCTCTGTATAGCGACCTCCGTCCGAAAAGGAGTCGGGCGTTACATTGAGGATTCCCATGACCAGTGTACGCTGGCCGAGAGGAAGCAGTCTGTTTCCGCAGAGAAGGTTTTTTCTTTGCTGCTGCTGACGGTACATCGTCAACCATTCTCTGACCTCTGCCGCAACGCTGCGAATTCCTTCCGTCTGGTCAGGCAAACGGGCAAGCAGTGCCTGCCACTGTCCATACGAGCCCTTCACATACAGATCGGACAGATTCGGGTCAGCCGGATTGCCGTGTACGACTGCATCGCCGCCGCAGAGCTTCACCTCTTTTTTCAGCAGCGCGGCCTCCTCTGGAGCCAGTCTTTCCACATGTATCTGCAAAAGCTCCCCCGCGTCTGCGAATCGATCCGCTTCTACAGGATCAACACGGAGTCGGGACAGCTCCTCTTTGACGTCCAAACGATTATGTGCGTGAATCACGAATGGATTGTGCATCATCTGCCAAGCTTCCTTTCGCGTGGTGGTCTGACTTGTTGCCATGTTGTTTGAAGCATACCATAATTTACCCGCCACTTGCTACAGACTCACGGTAGGCAAAGCGCAAGGCCCGGGTAAAGCGACCATCTGTTTCGAGCAGATCCATTTCGTCTACCCCGGCGACCGGGACGATTTCTTGAATCGAATTGGTCACAAACACTTCATCGGCCAGTTTCAACGCGTCTGCGGGGAAAAAGCCCTCTTGTACCGGAATCCCCAAGTGAGCTGCCAGCTTCAGTACGTGGCGCCGTGTGATCCCATCCAAAATGCCTGTCTGCGTCGACGGTGTACACAACTGACCATCGCGTATCCAGAACAGATTGCTGACAATGCCTTCTGCCAAATGGCCATCATGGGTCAAAAATACTCCCTCTACATCCGCCTGCTTGCCGATCTCCAGACGTCCCAGCGCATTATTGAGGTAATTATGCGACTTGAAGCGAACAGGTCCCTCCGCTGTCTGACGCGGAAAGGAGAGCATTTGCAGCCTTTTGGGACGAGGCGGCTCGATGATCGGCGGAACGGTTTTCGCGAAGATAAACAGAGAAGGCTGCTCATATCCCGCTGACACCAGACCGATACCCTCTGCTCCCGCCGTGATACTGAGGCGGACATAGGCATCAGTCAGCCCATTTGCTTCAACCGTTTGCAGGATGGCCGCCGCCAGCTCTTCCCCGCTCCATTTCTGACGAATGCGCAACGCCAAAAGCCCGGCAGATAACCGGGCAAAATGTTCCTTCCACAAAAACAAGCGGCCCTCATAGACCCGGACGGTTTCAAACAGGCCAATCCCGTACAAAAACCCGTGATCCAAAACTGAGACTGTCGCCTGCTCTGCGGGCAGTATGGTTCCATCGCAATACACGTACATGACATTCTCTCCCGCTACCATTCTTCGAGAGCATCATACCATATTTTTCAGCCTGTCTGCGCATCCTCTTCCTACCGTTTTCGATTGATGTTGTGAAATGATAGAAAAGACCGCCCTTTCATGAGGGCGGCCCGCAACTCACTTCCATCACCATTGAAAAACCAGAGTCCGGAGCGAGTTTCATTTTTTCAATATTTATCCGACAGATTCCTTGGCATACGCATGCAGGAAGTTTTGCAGCAACTGCTTGCCGTGCTGGGTAATAATCGATTCGGGATGAAATTGGACGCCTTCTATCGGAAATTGTCGATGGCGGACAGCCATAATCTCCCCTTCGGCCGTTCGCGCTGTCACCTCAAGCTCAGGAGGCAGGGAGATCTCTTCCACGATCAGCGAGTGATACCGGGCAGCCGTGAACGGCGACGGAATACCGCTGAAAATCGTCTTGCCGTCATGGAATACCTCAGAGGTTTTGCCATGCATCAGACGCTCCGCGCGAATCACTTTTCCGCCAAAAACCTGGCCAATGGATTGATGACCCAGGCAGACACCCAAAATCGGGATTTTTCCGGCAAAATGACGAATGGCCTCCATGCTGATACCCGCTTCGTTTGGTGTGCATGGTCCCGGCGACACCATCAGATAATCAGGAGCGAGCCTTTCGATCTCTTCCAGCGTAATCTTGTCATTTCGATAGACCTGCAGTTCCTGTCCAAGCTCACCTACGTATTGCACCAGGTTGTAGGTAAAGGAATCATAGTTATCAATCGTCAAAATCATCTTCTCTTCTCCTCTCAACTCTTCTTTCTGTTCTCACTCAGCTCAAAGGCTTTCCACAACGCTTCTGCTTTTTTCAGAGACTCGAGATACTCTGCCTGCGGGATAGAATCGATCACGATCCCCGCACCTGCCTGCACATGTGCCCATCCGTCTTTGACGACCATCGTCCGGATCGCAATATTGACCTCCACATCGCCGTGAAAGCCAAACCACCCGATAGAACCGGTGTAGACGCCTCGTTTGACAGGCTCCAGCTCCTCGATGATTTCCATCGTCCTCACTTTTGGCGCCCCGGTGATCGTACCCCCGGGAAAAGCGGCAGCAACGGCATCGAAGGCATCCTTGTCCTCCGCCAGCATCCCCTCCACATGGGAGACGATATGCATCACATGGGAGTATTTTTCCACCACCATCAATTCGCTGACGCGAACACTCCCATAGCGGCAAACCCGGCCCAGATCGTTTCGCTCCAGGTCGACCAGCATGACATGCTCTGCCCGTTCCTTTTCGTTCTCCACCAATTCGCGAACGAGCGCGTCATCCTCCGCTTCACTTTTTCCACGGGGTCTGGTCCCGGCAATCGGACGCGTACTCACTTTTCCTTCCTTCACTTTAACCAGCAGCTCGGGTGAAGCACTGACGAGCTGGAAGTCGGGAAAATGGAGATACCCCATATAGGGCGACGGATTCAGCTTGCGCAGGATACCGTATACCTCGGGTGCAGCGGAGTGCATCGGTTTGCTCTGCCGGACGGAGAGGTTTACCTGAAAAACATCCCCCTGCGAGATGTAGGACTGTACACGACGCACCGCTTCTTCGAACTGTTCCTGGCCAAAGGATACCTGCGCCGGTTCCACGAACTCAACCGGGTGCTTCCGAAGGGCATCCCAGTCGGTATCATCGGCCGCCACAGCGAGCAGTTGACCCAATTCCTCCGCCTGCCGTGTCAAACGGTCGGCAGCATCCCGGTACGAATCTTCTGTCAATGAGCGGGATGGCAGATGCGTCACGCAGACACATGCTCTTGTCTCGTGATCAAAAACGAGAAGGTCTTGCATTATCATAACATATAGATCGGGCAGCCGTAAGTCGTCTTCCGCAATCTGCGGCAGAGTCGGCTCAAAAAAACGGTTCATCTCGTAGCTGAGATAGCCAATCGCCCCTCCATAGAAATCTGGGAAATCGGGAAGGACCGGCGTTTGATACTGCGCCAGAAAGCGGCGGAGCGCATCCAGTGGATGGTCACCCTTCAGCTCCGTCTCCTCCTGGTCATGCGGATAGGAAACTTTGGTGCAGCCATCTTGGCTGGTAATCACCGCGATCGGCTGATAAGCAAGATAGGTGTACCTTCCCGCTCGTCCACTTTCCAAAAGCACGGCTCCCTCCAGTGAGGGCTGCAAGGATTGGAGCAGCTCCCATGGATCGAGGCGTTCCGGCCACGGCACCCGTATGGATAAAGGGATGTAAGGATAATCGGCAGCATACCTGGTGGTATCGAGATAGGATGGCAATATCAAAAGGACTCACTCTCCGCTATTCATGTCAGATATAGGTGCAGCATTAGCATATCATATCGAGCCTATTCGTCCTATGAAATTAGAAAACTTGGCTGGCTACGGCTTTTGTCATAGATTTTTGGTCAACCCGCCTTTTGTACAGTACCGCTTTTGGTAGAGGAAAGCTTTTGGTCACTCGCCACCCGCTCTGCGTGAGCGACTTGACCCTTCCGAAGCAAAAACAAAAAGAACGCCGGCCAAGGCCGACGTCCAGCAGTTGTATGACGCCCTATTCTTCGAATTGGTAAAGTGGCGTAGAGAGGTAGCGTTCTCCGTTGCTCGGGATGACCACGACTACCTTTTTCCCTTTCCCCAGCTTCTTGGCTACTTGCAAAGCGGCAAAGATGGCTGCGCCGGAAGAAATGCCGCCGAGAATTCCCTCATTTTTGGCTACACTTCGAGCCGTCTCGAAAGCATCCTCATTTTCTACCTGGATAATTTCGTCGTAGATGTTCGTATCCAGAATCTCTGGAACAAAACCGGCTCCAATGCCCTGGATTTTGTGCGGGCCTGGCTTGCCGCCCGACAGAACAGGCGAAGCAGCCGGTTCAACCGCGATGATTTGGACCCCTGGAAAATGCTCGCGGAGCACCTGACCGACACCGGTAATGGTTCCACCTGTACCCACGCCGGAGATGAACGCATCAATACCGCCGATCTCCTTGCCTTGTTCAAACAGCTCCTGGCCTGTTGTTTCGAGATGGACCTTCGGGTTGGCCGGGTTTTTAAACTGCTGCGGGATAAAGTAGGACGGATTTTCCTGAGCCAGTTCCTCTGCCTTGCGAATCGCGCCCCCCATACCTTCCGCGCCCGGGGTGAGCACCAGCTCCGCTCCATACGCACGAAGCAGATTTCGCCGCTCCAAGCTCATCGTCTCCGGCATCACCAAAATCGCCCGATAGCCCTTGGCAGCCGCCACCATCGCAAGACCGATACCCGTATTTCCGCTCGTAGGTTCAATGATGGTATCGCCCGGCTTCAGTTTGCCTTCTGCTTCGGCAGCCTCGATCATCGCCAGTGCAATCCGGTCCTTCACGCTGCTACCCGGATTGAAAAACTCCAGTTTGAGGTAAATGTCGGCTATGTCCTCACTGACAACACGGTTCAGCTTTACCAGAGGTGTATAACCGATCAAATCTGTAATCGATTTGGCAACTCGCATGTTTCCGTTCCCCCTCATAATAACCGAGTAAAATGGTAGGTTTTATTGGTTAATTATATCAATGAAAGCCCAACTGGTCAATTAGACATTTGCCCAATTTCTACCCCAACTGAGTCCTTCAGCCTATCCAAAACCGCGTCCAGGGATTCAACCTGGGCAAGCGCCATCTCCCGGCGAATCCCTTCCTTTGCCTGCTCAAAGGAAACCTGTTCTGCTTCTTTGCGTGCAGAAACCCGGTAGATGACGTACTTCCCTTTCACTTCGACAGGGTCGCTATTTGTATGCAAGCGCAGGGATGAAATCACGTCTTTTTCCGCGCTCGACAAGCTGTCGTCGGTGAGCGCTACCCAGCCGGCGTCGCCTCCGCTGGAAGTGGTCAATGCGTCAATCGACCGCTCTTTGGCCAGCGTGTTGAAATTGGCTCCGTTCTTCAATTCCTTGACCACCTGCTGGGCTTCTGTTTGCGAGGCGACGACAATCTTCCACAAATGCACTTTCAACGGATGATTGTAGCGATCCGCGTATTTTTGGTAGTACGCAAGCAATTCTTCTTCAGGGATGACAATATCGCGGGTAGCCAGCTCCTGCAGGAGCATTTGATAGGTGATTTCCCTCTCCAGCGCTTCCGGAGTCGTGCCGCCCTGTTTTACGAGGGCCTCGCGGAATTCATCGTCTGTCTGGCTGCCGTAGCTTTCCCGGATTTGATCCATTTCCGCGCTGATCCGGGCGGGATCGATGGTGATACCGAGCCGCTTGGCTTCCTGAAAGACGGCTTCCCGGTTGATCATATCTGCGAGCACCTGCTGTCCGTGTTTTTCTTTTAACGTCTGTACCCAGTCGGCCTCACTGATCGTCCGATCGCCCACAACCGCAGTGGCATGCAGCTTGTCCGCCGACTGATACCATGACCACGTGACTGCCAGAAGCAGCAACACCAATGCACCGATCACTGTCCACAGCGTTTTCGTATTGGACACGTCATCCCTCTCCCCCTCGCTTACAGCTCGCCGCGGATTTCCTCCAGCTCCGGCTTTTCAAACATATAGCGTTCATTGCAGAAGTGGCAATGCACCTCCGCCTCCCCTTGCTCCTCAATCAGGCTGTCCATTTCATCCGGCCCCATGCTGATCAGTGCTTTTCTCACTTTTTCATGGGAACAGGAGCAGGTAAAGCGGATATCGGTCCGGCTCAGGATCTTGGGTTCGTCCAAGACTTTGGCCAAAATCTCTTCGGGAGACAATCCCTCCCCAATCATCCGGGACACTTGCGGCAGTCCCGCGAGGCGCTCTTCCATCTGTTTGATCACCTCGTCGGGTGTAGAGGGCAAAAGCTGCAGCACGAAGCCGCCCGCTGCAACGACCGAACGATCCTCCGGGTTTACCAGCACTCCGACGCCAACTGCCGAAGGGGTCTGTTCGGACGTCACAAAATAATAAGTGAAATCCTCACCAATTTCACCCGATACGATTGGCGAGCTGCCTTCGTAGGGCTCCTTCAGACCCAGGTCCTTCACGACATGAAGCAAGCCCTCCGTACCTACCGCGCGCGCTACATCCAGCTTGCCCTTCTCGTTCAGTTCAAAATGGACATGCGGGTTGCTCACGTAAGCAATTCCCTCTCCGTGAGCATTGGCCTCTGCGACGATCTGCCCGATAGGCCCGCCCCCTTTTACTTTGACAGACAGGCGCTCTTCACCTTTCAACATCGCTCCCATCATCAGTGTCACCGTCAGCGTACGGCCTGCTGCTGCTGTCGCCGTATTCCACATATCGTGACGGCGGCGCATTTCCTCCACTATATCAGTTGTCCGAGCGGCAAACGCGCGAACATGGCCGTTATATCCGGTGGCTCTTATCAAATAATCGCTCATGAGGCGATCCTCCTTCTCATCGTTGAACTCAAAAAGTGTGTATCAACCATTTTACCACAAGTATTGCCCCTTCCCTCAACCTGGCAGCCAGCGGAAGTGCTTCTTTATGTATTTTGGACATATGAACAAAGAGGTGTTATCTTCCAGTGAACGAAGTGGGCAAGTGGAACGAAATGGAACAAAGTGTTGACAAGCCGAGATTACACATGTAATCTATTGATAGAATTTCGGATTACAAATGTAATCAAAGGGAGGTGTGATGCTTTGGATGAACAACCGCGTATTTCCGATGCCGAGTGGGAAATCATGAAGGTCCTTTGGGCAGAATCCCCTGCGACCGCGTCGGACATCATCATGGCTCTGCGAGACAACAAATCGTGGAAAGACAAGACGATCAAAACCCTGATCAGCCGTTTGGTTCAAAAAGGGATTATTCAGTATACACAGGTCAACCGCCTGTATTACTATTCCCCGGTGCTGAGTGAGGAAGATTGCAAGCGTGCCGAGCGCGAATCTTTTTTGCAACGCGTGTACGGAGGCGCATTAAAGCCAATGCTCGTGCATTTTCTGCAGGACGAAAAGCTCTCCTCAAAAGAGATTGACGAGCTCAGGAAAATCCTTTCCGAAAAGGAGAACTAATTTGTGATGGAGTCACTAAGGTTGCTGCTGGAACACTCCTTTGTCTGGGTGCTGACCAATTCCCTGCAGGCAAGTATACTGGTTGGGCTTATCCTGCTTTGCAAGCTGGCAGGCAGAGGACGGCTCACCGTAAAATGGCACGATGCGATCTGGTTTCTGCTGATCCTGAAGCTGGCGATTCCCTGGTCTCCCGGCAGCCCGATGAGTTTGTTCAACTGGCTTCCTGCGTGGAGCGGGGCAGCTATGCCATTCGACACGACGGTTGCTGCACCGCCAATCTACATAGAAAGAGCGGGACTTCCCCTTTCAGGTGATCTGACCCTACAGCAGAGCAGTACCAGTCTGCTTGGAACCGACTCTCTCCTGCTGAGCCTGCTTGCTGTCATTTGGTTCTGCGGAGCGCTCATCCTGCTCATCACCGTCTTTTGTCAGGCACGCCGCTTTTCATCCCGGCTGAAACAAGAACCGCTTGTAGAGGAGCAATGGGTGTTAGATATCCTCGCAGCATGCAAGCACCAGATGAACATCACGAAGCCGATTCGCGTGATCAAGAGCAGAAGCGTGACTAGCCCGATGTTGACCGGATTGTGGCAGCCTCAGATCGTCCTGCCGGAAAAGTCGCTGGAGATTTTGGATAAACAAGAGCTGCAGCATGTGATCCTGCATGAATTGTCCCACTGGAAAAGACGGGATATTGCAGTGAACAGCCTGATGAGCTTCCTGCTCATCTGGAACTGGTTTAACCCGCTGCTGTGGTACGCCGCTTCCCGGATGCGACGGGATCAAGAGATTGCCTGTGATGCCCTGGCTCTTACTTATATGAAGGAAAGCGAAGTAAAGAGCTATGGGTACACCATGATCAAACTGCTCGAAATGTATGCAAAGCAAAGGAACACTGCCTTCACAGCCGGGTTTTCCAGCTCAAAAAACGAATTAAAAAGGAGAATGTACATGATCCGATCTTTTCGCAAAAATGCGTATTCCTGGACGACTTCCGGGGTCATCATCGCAATTGTTTTGGGAGTCGTCACGCTAACCAGCGGGCAAAAGGCAGCCGGTGAACCGCTGCATCTGATAAATCCCGTTGAAGGTAGCACCGCTGCTACCAGTGAGCCATTCCTTTTGATCCCACCCGTGGAGGGCAAGATCACTTCTACCTTCCGGGATGCCAGAAATCAAGACGGCATTGTCATTGTCAACAACGCGAGCACCCCTGTTCAGGCTGCTGCTGCCGGCACGGTGATCCAGGCCGAGTATTCGGGCAAAGCAGGAAATCAGATCATCATACAGCATGAAGCGGGCTATCAGACGGTGTATTCCCATTTGGAAAAACTAGAGGTTACTTCAGGAACCGCGGTTGCTCAAGGACAGCTCATCGGCCTTTTGGGCAGCACGGGTCGAAGCACAGGCCCTCATCTCTACTTTGAGCTCCACCGTGACGGACAACCCGTAGATCCCCTGCCTTTTATGTCAGAGGCCACAGCTAAGGAATAGCACTAGCTAATGCTGCTGGCGGAACAGGATCGCTTAGAGGGTCCTTGTTGCTTGCGAAAAAGAATCTCATGCCCGCCTATGTTCTAGCGAAGTGAAATAACTCCAATCACCCTCGCTGTTTGGTAAGGAGAAATAACACATAGCTCAGGGCTTGGTTACTGTCCTTTGTTGGTAGTCTAGCCTTGCTGCTTCTAATTAGAAAAACTTGGCTTATCGCCGAGTCAAATAGCGAAAGCCTTAGTTTTTCTTATACTTTCACCATTTAATGCGTTAGCGAAGTCAGCATACCTGTCAGATTCGCATTCTCAGGAAAGAGAGTATCTTTAATGGCTTCAAACAAGCGATGTTGGTCTTTTTGTGGAAGGTCATAAAAGACCTCGTAAGCGTGTCTCCAATCCATCTACTGCGTCCTCCTTGACACTTTTCGTATCCATTATGGAGCAAAAGTGTTAAGCGAAACGGTAAATAAAAGCTCGTCAGCGTTATCTCTGCAAGGACTGTGGGAAGTCATTTAATGACACAACTGCCAGTCCTCTTTCTGGTACTCACTATCCTCAAAAATGGTTGAAATACTTTGAGATGATGGTAGAAGGCTATACCTTGCCCAAAATTGCAGAAGCCCTTGATATTCATATCTCAACTGCTTTCTACTGGAGACACAAGATATTAAATGCTCTTCGCTCCCTTGGAAATGGGCAACTAAAAGGAATCATTGAAAGCGATGAAACTTTCTTCCTTGAATCGGATAAAGGTAAGAATGGTATCGTTCACCGAAACCCAAGAAAACGTGGCGGTGTCGCTAAAAAACGTGGTATCTCCAAAGAGCAAATTTGTGTCGTTGTTGCCCAAGATAGAAATGGTCAAATCGTCTCTCAATTCGCAGGGAAAGGTAGAATCTCTACAAAGGAGATTGACCAAGTTTTAGGCGAGTATATTCACCCGTCTGCTGTGCTATGTTCAGATTCCGCAACCAACTACAAGACGTTTGCTAAAATAAAGGGCATTGAACACGAAACCATCAATGTCCATAAGGGAGTTTATACCAAGAAGGGTGTATATCACATCCAACACGTTAACTCTTATCACAAGCATCTGAAACAATGGATCGATTTCAAGGTGTTGCTACTACGTACATTGATAACAACCTCTTCTGGTTCCGTTTCTTGGAGATGTCAAAAAGTTGAATAATACGGATAAAAAGAAGGTCATATTGTTAGAGGCTTTGAAGAAAGCTAATTTTACAATAGTGAAGACATTTTGAATTGAATAGCAAAACATGCATGTTAGGTTTATAATGGAAATTATTACAAAAATAGCTTCAAAGGGTGAGGTATATGGCGGAACTTACTGTAGTTAGACAGATTCAATATGATGAATTAAATCAACTGTTGTCACTATACAAGCACCTAAATCAAGAAGACCCCGAACTGATACATGATAACATTCTAAAAGCACACTGGGATGAAATCTACAATGACCCCAATATGCATTACATTGTAGTCGAGGTAAACGGCAAGATTGTTTCGTCTTGTGTATTAGTCATAATCAAGAATTTAACAAGAAATGCGCGTTCCTACGGATTGATTGAGAATGTTGTAACGCATTCGGATTACAGAAGAAATGGCTACGGAAAACTCGCTTTGTCCAAGGCGTTAGAAATAGCTTGGAACACGAATTGTTATAAGGTTATGCTTCTAACAGGGTCAAAGAAAGAAGAAACACTAAGATTTTATGAAGAAGCAGGCTTTCGAAAAGGTCTTAAAACAGGATTTATTGCAGTTCCATAAAAGGGACTGTTTAAAAAGCAACAATCTTTACGAAAAGAGCCAATCGAGTAGGAGGGGGTGACTGACCCCCGACCTCTCACACCACCGTACGTACCGTTCGGTATACGGCGGTTCATCTAGGTATGACGTCAAAGTAAATACCTATCCGTAAGACTTTTCAGACCTTCGGTCTGCCAGTAGGCGTTATTCAAAGTTCTGTGAAGTATAGGACTGCATGCAATACGCCAGTATTTCTTACGTGAATTACCCCATTCGTAGGCTTTTGCTTTGGGTACTCCCAAGGTAATGAGCCTTTTTACTTTTGTTTTGGGGTTCTTCCACTGTTTCCAGAGGCACATGCGGAGCCTTCTTCTTATCCATTCGTCTAGACTGGTAAATACCGAAGGTGTGTCTGCAAGTGAGAAGTATCCCGCCCAGCCAATCAGGTATTGATTTAGCTGTTCAATCCGATACTCCATGGGAAGCGCTTTAGATCTTGAGGTAAGTTCCCGAATTCGTTGTTTTACCTTCTTCATGCTTTCTTTCGCAATTCGAACCTTTGGATCAGACTGATAGGTAAAGCTAAACCCAAGAAATTTACGCTTCCACGGTCTGTCTACCGCGCTTTTCTCTTGGTTGACTTTGAGTTTTAGCTTTCCTTCAATAAACGCGGTAATGGATGTCATCACCCGTTTGCCAGCCTTCTTTGAGGAAATATATACGTTGCAGTCGTCCGCATAACGGACGAAGCTAAGCCCACGTTTTTCAAGCTCCATATCCAATTCATGCAGCATAATGTTGGATAAGAGCGGACTTAGAGGGCCACCTTGCGGTACCCCTTCCTCGTTGGCTGTTTCCAGTCCGTTAATCATGACGCCAGATTCTAAATAGCTTCTGATGAGCTTAAGAAGTGTCTTGTCCTTGACATGTTTAGCGATTAGGCCCATTAACTTGTCATGGTTCACTTTATCGAAGAATTTCTCTAAGTCTAAATCAACAACCCATCGTTTCCCGTCTTTCATAAATCCCTTCGCCCTTCGGACTGCATCGTGTCCTCGTCTATTTGGTCGGAAACCATAACTGTGTTCGGAAAACATCGGATCGAAGATCGGGGTAAGAATCTGAGCGATTGCCTGTTGGATAAAGCGGTCTGTTACGGTAGGTATCCCTAACAAGCGCACGCCACCGTTCGGTTTCGGGATTTCGATCCTTCGGACTGGTTGCGGTTGATAGGTACCTGCCTCTACCTGCTGGCGGATGGAGTCCCAGTTGGTCATGATATGTTCACGTAGGGATTTTACTGACATACCATCCACACCGTGGCTTCCTTTATTCTTTTCCACTCTCTTTAATGCTGTCAGAAGGTTTTCCCGTGACAGAAGCTGCTTCATCATTTGGACTATTCCTTTCGCGTGAACGTTCTTTCTATTTGTGCCATTCTTACTTCAGCCCTCTCAGAGTCCCCCGTGGGATTCACCACTTCCTCCCCTGAGCAAGTCCTTGCGGATTGTCTGCTTCATCAGCAAGAATGAACGCCTAGCTTCTCGTTCTTCCTAGATGTTCGGTCCTTCCCTGTTCAGGTGCCCCTTACTACGGTACTATGACCTCTGCTGACCCCTGACCGTTCAGCTTCTCCTCTTGAAGAAGGTTACCATGTGGGCATGGCGTTCCGATCAGGTCTCCCCAGGTAAGAGCGTTATCTTCCCCTCCATCTATCTGCCTCATTTACTCTCATTCGCCTTTGGCAGTAGGGACTTCGCCTTGACATGCAGACTCATCCAGCGAATGCTAGCCTCATATGAGGTTCGTGTTCCTCAGACCGGAGGTTTGCCGCCGACTTCCTTCAGATTCCACCTCACGGTGGACACCCTTGTCTTAAGCTAATGGCTACTACTGCCTTCGCCATTCGGGACTTTAACCCTATAGATAACGACCATGCTGGGCGCACATAAAAAACAGTCCCCATCATGAGGACTGTTTCTTTGCATTTATCATAAAATATGAGATCGAGCATGCAGAGGCAATCCCACTCTCGAAACGAGACTGGCGGGACACCCCTCCATGCATGTGTATTCAGGCTTTCGTGGTACGAGGTACGGTCGATGTTTTCTTTAGGTCAGGTAATCTTTCAACAGACGCGAGGCTTTTTGAGTACGGAGCCGATCAATCGTCGTCGCTTCGATTTGGCGAATCCGCTCACGGGTCAGGCCAAACATCTTGCCGACCTCCTCCAGCGTGTACACCTGATCATCATACAAACCGTAACGCATCGCGATGATTTCCTGTGCGCGCGGACTGAGTCGGTCCAAGGCAGCTCGCATTTGCGAGCGGAGATCAACCTTTTCAATCCAATCGTCCAAAGACGTCTCCCCATCGTCGACAATCTCGGCATAGCTGAGATATTCATCCTCATACTCTGCCCAGAGCGTATCATCATCCGGCTGCGCATCAATTGATTCCATTTTTAACATCAAGGCAAACTCAATCGCCTCCACCTTTTCCAGCGGAAGATCGAGCAGTGTAGCAATCTCCTGGCGATCAGGAGTACGGCTCAGCAGATGGGCCAACTGGAGCACCTGCTTTTGATACTGTCTGATTTGCTCGTGCATGTGGACAGGGATACGAATCAGTGTCCCTTTGTCATTAATCGCCCGGGTAATCGCCTGCGAGATCCACCAGTGCGAGTAATGGTACAGACGCACGCCGCGATCTACATCAAACTTGTCGATAGCGGTAAACAGTCCAATCGTTCCTTCCTGGATCAGATCCAAGAAGGGCATTCCCTTTCGAAGATGGCGCAAAGCTGTACTGACGACATACCGAAGATAGGCACGCACCAGTTGCTCTCGAGCCTCCAGATCCCCATCACGCTGATAACGGATCAGGCAGTCCATCTCTTCCTCTTTGTCCAACATGGGTGTTGCAGCGACGCCTTCCAGAAACAGCAGAGTCGACGTGTCATTCCGCAGGGAACGGGGCACGACAATGCCCAACTGGTTTTCAACTTCCCGCCAGCGACGAGGAGTTGACTGGAAAGTAGAAGTACTCACAGTCATATGCAACCCTCACTTCTCTGAATGAAAATTCCACGATGAGGTTTCGCCAGTTGCTTCCTTCTGATGTTACATTATGCGTATTTCGACAAAGACGGGTTAATTCCTTCTAGTTTACAGAATATTTACGGAAATGCGGACGATAGATTGATGGAAACGCTGTCAATATCAGGAGATTGTTCGTCCTCTTCCTTTACATAAAAAGTCCTCATCTTGGGGGATGAGGGGGGAATTTGTCGAATATTGGATTGTTATTTGGATGGTTTTTAGAGGAGCGTCTCATTTTCCCATGATAATGGTATCCAAAAGGATTTCTTCTACATGCTGGCCATTCTCATCTTCCCATGTCATTTGAAAGGTTAAGTCGCTGAACATGGAAGCAAGCTCTTTCTCTGGCATATTCTGATGAAAAGTAGGCTTTGTTGCAGAATGGGCATAAGTAGAAAAAATCTGAACGGTTTCGAAGTTTTGCAATTTTTCTAGATCATGTCTCAAATCCCCACCTGGGCTGCCATTGCGAACTTGAGCCTCATACTGAGCAGATTTCAATGTAACCGGGGTTTTCAACTTTATTTTTCCAACAAAAACAGCCTCAACATCGGGGTCATCAACGGGCTTTATGTCCATACTGGCTTCCCAATGTTCACTACTTCCTTGCAGAGTGTGTACCCATTCTTTTTTACTACACCCCAATAGAAATACAAACACGATCATCAGAACGATAAAATTTCCTGTTTCTCATGTTTGGCATCTTCCTTTTCAATATTATGTTCATCCACTTTTTCAGTGTACGGTAAGGTCGATGAGGTGGGATCTGCTGAGGAATCTACTGTAAAAACTTTTTCTTCAACAATACCCACGTTTTTCCTGTTTGTAAATATATGGGGGGATTTTGTTGAATTTTGGCTGGTATAGTCAGGTATATCTTCGAGGGTTTTCCAATAGATGTGACGAAAAATGTGACAAATCCTTTTATCCCCTCGTCTCCCATTAAGCAGGGGTACCGGCGTATTTTTCATCATCGGAATTTCGAGAAAGGGGTGCAGCATTTTGAGAAAAGGACAAATTCTGATATTCTCTCTCCTCATCATTTATTCGCTTAGCCAATTGATATACTTTCCTGGTTTGAAAGTGTCGTCTTTCGATGAACTGGGCTTATTTGATAAGCACAAGATAACTGGGCTGGCCATTACAAAAATTGGCGAGAACGACAGAGTACAACTTACCGATCAAAAGGAGATTCAAAAAATACTAGATGATTTATCAAAATTGGAGCTTCGGAAAATAAAGAGTGAAATGGATGCGATGGACATGGACCCTACTCAGATCGATGCAGAAAAAAACTCGCAGAAATATTTCATAGATATCAAGGAAAATAATCGGGATGTGGGGACAGCCTATCTTTCCGGTACGAAATACATAAAGTTCTACATGGATTCCACTACCGAAATTCTTATCTATAAAATTGTAAATACTCCTGAATTAGACATTCATCATGTATTCGATTCAGCGAAAAATAATTGATCATACCAGTACCCCTAAAGGGGTGTACCGTAAAAAACAACAACAGAGCTGAATATTCTCTCTTCACAAAAAACAAGAATGGCTGGAATCGTGACCAACCATTCTTTCGTAACGTCATTTACCATTTGAGTTCTTCCACACTGACGACCGGAAAAGCATGGGCCGGCAACATCGGAAGAAAGGGACGCTCGTCTACATAGGCGACAACGATATGGGAGGGCCCCACCATGGTTTTCGGGGCCATACGGAGTTCTTCTCCTGTTTTGGTCGTGACGGTAATCTCCAGCAATCCTCCGGTCGGTCTTGCTGGCCCGGGAACGACTTGATCCAGAACCAGCTCATTGCCCTTATGTTGGAGAAAGAGCTTGTGATCGTGGCGCCACGATAAAAAATCGACGTAATACCGAGCGAAGGGGACGGCATCTGTCGTCACGCTATGCTCCCCAGGAAAATACTGACTTCCCTCGCGACGATAACCGCCATTTTCAAGCATTCGCTTGTCAAAGCGATCAAGCGATTCCTTTTCCATCAGGTCGATGACGCCTTCTGTCTTTAACAGAGGCTCCACGGCAAACGTCGCATGATGATTAGAGAGCTCCAGCAGCATTTTCATCTCTGTCTTTTTCTGCATGGCTAGATCCGCATCGACCACAAAAGCACCAATCAGAAGGAAGAACAGCAACGCTGATATAGACAAAATATTAATCCCCGTACCTATCCCCTCCGTTTTGTCATTAAACTGTACTTACAGATCATAGTCCATCCTGTTTATAGTGCCGTAGCGAGTGACGCGCATCTTTTTCTCAGAAGAGGAGAACCATGAGGTGAAAAGAGGAAAAGGCAGTTCGGCTTCCAGCATAAATTCATCTTCATGACTCCATAAAACTGGGTCGGCAGCCCGGCTACGTTCAACTTTCACAACCAGATCATCCTCAGACAGCGAAAAAGATTTCTCAGCCAGCTCCTGCGAGATGAAGGCTCGGACTTTTCCCAACACCTCTCCCTCTCCGCGCCCACCGTGGTTGCTCACGTATTTGGTCGCGGCGGCACTTACCTCCAGCAGTTCATTATGCGTCTGAATGACCGTATGAACCTGCAAAATTCCGAGCGGTACCAGCAGCATCACCATCACTTGAAGAAATACTGCAATAATCTGTCCCATTATCCCGTACCAAACCGGGTTACATGACCCAGCAGCTTTCCAAAAAACTGCATGCATAATGCCAACAAACTATCAGGACCTGTCAGCAGCAGGTTTACAGTCAGAGGCAATACCAGCACCATGAGTCCCAGGACTGCAAGGATTTTGTTCATACCTACCACCCCGGATCAAAGTATTCGGAAGGGCGACTTCCAGTAAAATGAAAGGACGTCTCTCCCTTCACAAATAAGT
Source organism: Brevibacillus ruminantium (assembly GCF_023746555.1). Taxonomy (NCBI): domain Bacteria; kingdom Bacillati; phylum Bacillota; class Bacilli; order Caryophanales; family Paenibacillaceae; genus Brevibacillus; species Brevibacillus ruminantium. Next base: position 215,894 of record NZ_CP098755.1, on the reverse strand, counting down.
GCATCCACTGCGATAGACGGGAGGGCCGAACGGTGAGCGTGAGCGTAACCATTTCGTCCCGCTCTTTGCGTGCACGTAGACCCTCCGTCCTCGGTACACTACCGGAAAAAACGTCTAACGAGACATCCCAACCCAGGTCCCCCATCTTTTGAAGGTAGTAATCAGCCAGGAGCGGCTCCAGATAACCGATATCCTGCATATCGTCAAACGCATCCGCATAGATACTGCGGGCAATGGCCCTCTCCATCGCATACATCTCATATGCTGCGATGGCCGAGAAAAGGATAAGCATCACCGACAAGCAGATGAAAAAGACCTTCGTTTTCAACATATCCTTCCAGCAGCAACGCTAGTAATCGGTATTCCGGTTAATCCGGCTATGCCGGTTTGTCCAACCTTTTCCGATTTGCCAGAAACCGATCGTCAACCGGTCCCGTCGCGATAACCACTAGTGAAAGCTGATCGTTGCTGCTTTATACACCCTTTCCTGTTGAGTTTCTTTCAACTGCTCCTGAGGGGTGTTCCCCCAGATAAACGCGCACAAACTCCCTACCATGACCAAGATGATCAAGAACGCGTGAAGATGTATCATTATTTGCTTGTATAAGAGGTGCCATTTTGCATTTTAAACTGAACATTTTCATTTCTTGTATCGTAGTTAAGGGACGTTACGGAGTTATGAATGTTTTCAGCGGACTCGATAGCGGACGGACTCAGTTCGTTTCCGTATGAGCTTACACCAATCCCCAGAACCATTACGCAAGCCAGAAAAATAAAGAACATTTTAGACATACATCACACTCTCCCTTTTTCATGATTATTGTTTTATTCCTTTGGCAAAGCCTGGTCAATCCAGTGGACTGCCCGGTCGCGCAATCCACCATCACTGACGATCGAGCTGTTAACGGATGATATGCTGGATACGATGATGCCCAGGGTGAAGACGATACACATCAGGATGGAGAAAAGTTTCGTCATGCCTGCTCCCCTCCTCAGGTAAGATATTTATCCAGAATTTCGGTGAGCAGTTTGTACCACGGATACATAGCCACTAGCAAGCCCATGTAAAATGCCGGATAGACAATGATGCTATAACCGATGCCCAGTGATTTGATTTTTTTCCGGTGACGAAACATGCGCCGATGATCAACTGCCCACTCCAATCGCTGCATCGTAATGGAGACCTGCCCCTGGCTTAAATGTTCAATGGTCCTCATACTGGAGACGAGCATAATCCCATCATCAACGCCAAGCTTCCTTTTGAATGTTTCCAAAGCCTCATCCGGGTCCTGATTCCAATCCGATAGACTCGGGATATATTCTTTTAGCAAGCGAGTCGGACGAGCTGCTTTAAGCATTGCGGAATAGACGGGTACCTGGTTCTCCAGCAAATTCACATATCGGTTAATAAAACGGGCGATATCTGTACTTAATACTTCTTCCCGATAGCTGGCCCACATCTTCAGTCCAAAATACGGAAGCAAAAAACTGAGAGTCGAAGCAATCAACAATGTCAAAAGAGGAAACGAAGCTGCCCGAATGAACATCGATCCAAACAGAATTAGCAGACATACCGCAGTACCGCAGACAACTTGTGATAATACCCATTCTGGTTTTCCCCACCCAAAAGGTCTGCCCGCACGTTCCAGCAACCGGTCCCACGCCGGATCATCCGAGGAATTCACTGCCTTTGACCAGACTTCTTTCCAGGGTATGGATACAAACAGCTTCCGACGATGTTCAAAGCTGATCGCGTACTTCCCCAGTGTAAGACAACCGATGAAGACAAAAATAGCGCCCAATGACAAAGCGGTATACATATAGATCGTGGGCAATTAGTGATACCTCCTTCCCCAGATGAATGCCAACAGAATTGAGATGAACCACACGGTCACCGCCAGCGACAAGATAGCTTGTCCGTCAGCTGTGAAAAAATACAGCCTGTATGATTCTTTCAACAGACTTTGATTATAGGGAATCAAACAGATACAAATGATGATCACCAGAATCAAACTAATCCATATCGAATGGATTTCGCTGTTTCTTTCTTCTTTTTCATCCTGCTGAACAAACATTTCATTGGTCAAACGGTTTAATGCTGCTTGTATGTCCTCCGTTTCTCCTTCCAACCCGCTCGTCACATAGGTCGCAAAATCAAAAGCCCACGGGTGGTTCAACCGCTCTGCAAACTGCTGAAGGGCGAAAGAAGAATCCCCTCCATCCGCTAATGTATTGATTAACAACAATAAATCAGGGAGAAGGTCTTTCGGACATTCCTCAACCATTTCTCGAAAAGCCAGAACGATATTTTTCTTACTGCTGTAATATCGAGCGAAGAGATCAACAAATAAACAAAAAGAGGCGATCTTTCGGTTGATCAGCACCGTATACCTGGCGTACAGCAACAGGGTTGGCAAAAGCAGCAACAAAATAAAAAGCGATAAGGACACCACGACATTTCCCAGTAGCAGCCCGGAAATAAAACCCGATACCGCTCCCACGATCGAGAGGCCCAAAACGATTTCAGGCACTCCTCCAGCCACCCGACACCAACGTTCATATTGGCTGTAAAGAAACTGGTTGGTTTTGCGCTTGAGCATCTTTTCGCGCAGTTCCGCAACGGTTCTCGAAAAGAAAACCTTTGGTGAAGTCCATGTCCGATAAAGGTACAAGCTCAAAAGGAAAAAGCTGACCAGAAGACATACAAACATCGGGACAAATAGAAATAGCTTCATAGGATTCTTCCTCTATCTGTCAGTCTCAATTCTTTTAATGTATCAAGATCTGCTTTTCCTACGTGGCACATGTACTCAACCAAGTGTCCGTCTATCTGTTTCCCTGTCCACTCGTACTCACCAGTAACCATATTGCGATAGACCAGCGGCACGGATTCAACACGATTCATCGTTTCATTCCACTCTGTCACATGTATGGCATCGATAAAGCGATGACCGTTATTTCGGTAGGTCAATGAATTAATAAAGTTGACAGCGCGACTGATCCTCTCTTGTGTCAGCTCAACACTTCGTCCCCCGTATTGATAGACCAAATCTGTCAAATCGTTGAGTGCCTTATGTGGAAATCGCTCATGCATCGCGGCAAGCGTAGCATCCGTTCCACGTACTCCGGCATTAATGAAGTGATACGCTTCTATAGGTTCACGTATTTCCCCAATAAGGATGGTATTGGCGGTGGAACGGTACATATCTTTGAAGGAATTGGCCAATTCAATCCCGATTTCTTCAACGTTTTGAAGTTCAATCACCTCTCCACTCCACACATCACCAAATCTCATTTCATGCTCGCTTTCAAAGATCGTGATGTATTCCGTTTGCGGGTTCTTGAGCTTCAGCATGCATAGCATCAACGTTGTTTTTCCGGCCGCCATCGGTCCAATCACCAGTGCGTTGCCCCGACCATAAACTTGCTGTTCCAGCAGCAGCTGCACTTTATCGTCAAAGGTTGGCTTCTCTTGGTTACGGAGATCGTCCAGCGAAAAAGCGGGTGTGGCAAAGCGGCGAACGATAATAACCGGCACACGAGAGTAGGGAAAGGTAAACATGGTTAATCTCGCCTTTAAGGCTTCCAGATAGCCACTGAGCCGTGGCTTCTTTTCATGAAAGGAAAGACCTGCCGTGTTGGTCAATTTTTGTTGCAGCGTCTCTACCTCTTGCCAAGTAGGGATATAGTCTAAAAACTTCTTCACTCCCTGCTCAATGTAAGCAACCCTTCTTCCTGCAGATAGCCTCACCTCCTCCACCCATGGGGAGAGATGGAGCACAGCGTCCAAGATTCCCCACCCATACGTGGAAAAAACCAGGCCTTCATACGCATTTACATGTGGAAGAATACACTCCTGGACTGGACGTCGCAGCACCTCCTCGAAGTAATGCTCCAGTCGAAGAATGATGTGACTATGGCTGTCTCGATCTCCCTGTTCCGCTAAAGTTAAAATTTGCTGCATCTCCATCTTCTCTTCGCGGGTTGAACCAAAATGGTTGAGGTAATCCCGCGCAGCTTGCTGAATATCATGGATATCTTTGAGGTCTGCTGCCTGCCATCTTTTGAGCGCCATATTCATTGGTACACGACCGCTCCTCTGACCATTTTTTCAGCCTGCATGATTGCTTGCAGTCCTGTGATATACGGCTTAGGAGGAAGAAACTCTTCAACCAATACACTGTGAGTCCGGTGCGACTGGCTCAACCGATCGTCTGATATACGGGGAACCACCCCGTATACTGATATCCCTTCCCCTATGCGATTGACCTGACCCTTTTCCATATGGCTCAGCATTACCTGATAATCAATGCCTCTCTGATTCCAGCTTTTTATCCATTCTTTGGCTCCCTCGATGCTAAACGGGTCAGACCTTACGAAGAACAGATTGCGGTCGGCAATGTGAACAAGTCTTTTCAATGCCTCTGTTTCCGGGAAACTATAGCCCCAATCGATATAGACAAAGTCAAATTGTTCACGAAGGGTAGTCATCAGGTTAGAGATCTCTACGCTCTTCCAATTGCTCGTTGCGTTCGCATAAAAGAGATTCGGGCAATAGCTACTTTGTTTGCACAGCTTTCCCCAATCTCTTTGCCGGGCTGTACGCATGTCCAACAAATCTGGACGGAACAGACTGAGCTGAAACTGCTGCAGCTTATAGAAGCGGGTCAGATCCTGCTTATGAAGGTTCATATCCAACACCAAAATCCGTTTTTCGGGGTACTCTTTGGCAAGTAATACGGGATAGTTGATACAAAATGATGTGATCCCTGCACCTCCATGACTCATCAGCGCGTAAATCAGTCCTTGCCTTTCGGGCGGGATTCGCTGGCGTTCAACGTCTTCTTCTTCCCATCCAAAGATTTGCCCGATCGCCTTCCGTATCTCTTCTTGTGACAGATTGGCTAAAAGGGTATACACGCCGTTTAAATCAGCGACTTCTACTACTTCTTTGACCAATCTTTCATTTTGATACAGCGGTACGACTATGATCCTCGTCTCAGTCGGCAATGCCTCTCTTACCTTTGGAAGCCAGTCCCAGACAGGTGTCTCGAACATTTCGGAAAACAGCACAGCAGCCTCTGGTTGATAGAGCTTGGCCAAGCGAAAAAAATCTGTGGAAGATTCTGAAACCAGGGCTTGGCATTTGCTAGGCAAATAAGTATAAACCAAAGACTTTACAGGATAACAAACGATCGTTTTCATTTTGTTGTCACCACCTCAGGGCTGGATACTTGACCAATTTGAACGACACCGTACAGAAACGCCTCGCTGATCGCTGTAAATTGGTGATCGGTAAGGTTTAATCCGATAAATGACGCCAGAGCAGTCGGTTGTGAGCGATAGTCATGGAATCGCTTTTCACCGTTTAACAGCGGCCTTTCCCTGGAGCCGTTAAATATAGCATCCATATGATCGGGTGAAGGAAGCGGGCTTGGCTTAATCGTGTAAATTTCCGTACCGTTACTGTCTCTCACTGTTGCCAGCTGGGTGGTAAATAACAGATCGGCAGTGCCATTGCTTTTCACAAAATGGCTGGGCTCCGGTAAATGCTCCAGCTCGGACGGTGATTTATAGGTAACCCATACTTTCACATGGTCACCCTTTCGCAATTCCGTTACGGGATTAAAAAATGTAAGTGGAAATTCATAGCGCGCCATCCCTTTTTCCGGAAGCAACTGGTCATCCGTTAGCTTCCTCTTCAGCAGTTGTTCACCGGCGTAGATGGTTTGTGTACTTCTCTTTCCGATGACACTCTCCAGGTCACTGATTGAATCCGGAAGTATTTCATCGATTTCCTCCTGAACCAAAACGATATCGGCTTTTGTGATCGGTTCAAACGGAGAAATTTCCTTTCCTGGCGCTACCTTCACAACCGGTGCATACAAACGTTCTAGAGTGAGTACCTCAATATAGCGAGTCGCTGCATAGAAACACGAACCAGCAAGGATAAAAGAAATGATGCTGATAATGAATAAGGTCTGTTTTTTCATAGCGTTCTTCCTTCTTCATGATAAAAGTGAGGCAAAACCGCTCTCTTCCTCGGGGTACTCTTCCAACAACAGCTTTGCCTTCGAGTGGGCTTCAAAGGTCTTTTCTCCATCAATAAGCGGCACAATCTTTTCGACACGAACGGGATTCCCCTCATCCCAAAGTGACAAGGTCCCATCCACTTTTTTCATCACCGCAGAGCGGTTCCATCTCTCGCTCCATTTGTTGGCAATAATTCTAATTTTGTTCTGCTGTTCAAGCCACCATTTCGGAGGCTGTTCTGTTACCATCATCCGGGTAAGCCGGGCTATATCTGTATCAATGACGACCCAGATTTCATCAACGAATCCAAGCAAGTGCTCGATTTGTTGGTCGCGCCAATCGGAAGAGAAGTCAATCAAAACAACGGCACTCTCTCTACTCATTCGAAAAAGCCAGTCTGTATGATTCTGAGTAAATTTGGTTTGGGATAGTGGAGTTTCAACATGGATGCGGAGATTATTATTTTGCAAGAAGAGAATGGATGTGGATGCAGTTCGTTGCTGTGAGAAAACAGGTGCTCGCTGCGCAATATCGAGAGCAAAATAGGTATGGGAGACTCTTCCCGGCAGCTCGCAAAGACTTACTGTATGTCCGTTACCTGCCATAGCAAAAGCAGTATTTCCAGCTAGAAAACTGGCTCCAGCCTGGGGATACAGGCTGACAACAGCGATACAACGCTGATGAATCTGCTTCGGTGTTTCATCGGGTTCCAGTTTCGTTAGTTTTTCTTTTAGTACTTTGAGACGCTGTTCTTCTTCTTGAGTATGGTGTATTTCTTTTTTCTCCAGTTCACGAAACTGGCTTACAAATTGATGAACATGCTTGAACATGTTTAGCCTACCTGCGTGTCATTTTCACGGTCTTTTGACCACAAATATTTCTTGAACTTTTCTACCATCTCTACCATGGAGAGCGTTTTTCGGTGGTAGTAGTATATCTTTCGAAGTCTCTCCCGCTCCTGATGTGTCAAATGGGGCTTGAGCTTGCTTACCAAATCCTGCAGTTGAGCCAGTTCCACGTTATTCGGCCGCCCTCTTCTGGGGGGTTTGCCAAACAGTTGTTGCTGCATTTTGTTGAATGCCTGAGGCTGCTCCAGCAGCCACATGTCCACCAAGGTTCCGATATCCGCTAATGAACGAATCCCTAGCCTCATCAAATATCGAAAGTACGTGGGAAAATCGTTCTCTTCCCGTTGACCTTTTTTCCAGCGGTGAAAAAATCCGCTCGGTGACGTTAACACCTTCGTAACATCCCGGACCAGTTGGTCACGGGTACTGGAATGATACTGAGCGACGGTATCTTTGACCATGTCAAATAAGACATCGTGATAACCAGCAACCACCGATTTTTCTTCACATTCTTTCCGGTACCAGTTCTCTACTGCGCGGTCGAAATCTACCCGGCAATTGGTCAACTCAATCTCGTCCAAATGCTTGTAGAAGAATTCCAGCCCATGGGAAGAGACAATCTGATCCTGATAAGGACCAAACACAAACTCGATAAAGGTCTCCTTTAGATCCAGTACGGAGATCAGGCAATTCGTTTGTTCGTAGCAGCGATTCACCAATTCTAATGCGCTTTTCGCCATCACTTCAAATTACCCCCAATAATGACATATTTATACATTATTAGACATTTTGCTACATCTTTCGCCCTTCGTCAAATCTTTTTATCATGATAGGAGCTCGCCCTGTACGCAACCGTACGGGGCGAGCACTGGAGTCTACTCTACGTAAAAATAGAGTTCCTCCCCTGTTGCGAGCAGAAGGGCGATCCTTCCCCCGCGCTCCATGACGGTTGGAGCATTCTCCATTACTACGATACCGTCATTGAGAATAATCCTCTCTCCGAACCGAGTGAGAGACTCGATCTGGAAAGTACCCTGGGGCATTCGGTCCAATGACAAATGCTTTCCAGGCTTGTGCTTTTGGTAACGCACGCGGCGCTCCAAAAGAATTTCCACTCCTGTGGAGCGGTCTTGGTGAGCTTCAACTGTTGCCATTTGCAACTCCTCCTTTTCTCACCAATCATTTACGGCCGTTTCATATGCTTATAAGCCAATGAAACTAACTCTACCGTAAAAAAAGACAGCGCATGGACGCAAATAAATTTATACATCCTCCCACAGGTTAGGTTTTGCCAGCTCCGGAAACATGTCTGTAATCATGTCAAAGGGAGAAAAATACAGCGTGTCTACAAGGATTTTCAGCTTATATTTTCTAAGGAGCGCGTATGCTCGCTCCGTCTTTCCAAAAATCTTGGGCAATTGCCGCAAGTCTTCTACTTTCATAAGCTCGCGGCACATATATTGAAAGCATACCTTGGCACGCTCTTCTCCCTTTATGCTTTGAAAATACAACGGGGGGAAATGGCGCCGGACACCATCCAACACTTCCTGATAGACCCATAGTATTTTCTGTTCTTCCGATGGTTTGGGCAGGTACGGATATGCGTATTCGACCAGATAGTAGACATCCTGAGCCTTTGCCTCAATCGGCGGTTCGATGTACTCGCGTATCAAATGCAGCTTCAAATCCTTGACATCCTGGATACTCAGCTCATTGCGAGCCTGCTCCGGCGTCCACATTTTTACATGTTCAATCGCATATCGTATGACCAGTTGAACCTTTTGTTTGCGATATTGGGCATCCTCAAACTCGTACGGCGAAAAGCGCTTTTGTACTCCACCCAAAATACGCTTGTACCGCTCGACGATTTTTGACGGCACGGCTCACTCACTCCCACACTATTGGAATTTGAATTTGAACCCAAATTACCATACGTGTGTAGGACAAAAATAACACAATTTACATAATTGACCAAACTAAAAGTCATAAATCCCGGATTGGGATACCCTGCGAAAGGTACCATTAACTTCTCCCCAAAAATGATGAATCGGATAATCTGTTACAATTTCCACATAATAGATTCCCTGGTTGTACAAACGCCTCTGTTCTCCCTTTTGATGCCTGATCGTCGCATCTTTGGCCTGGCGTGTTATTGCCGGGCTGTTTAATCGCCATAACTCCTCTGCTTCTTCCCGTGCCCCGCGAACAACATCTGCGTCGTGTTGCAAAGCATCCTGCTTTGTAGCAAATAGCACGGATTGCTTCTCTCCAAAAAGATCCAGATACTCCCCGGCACCAGCTGCACGTGCTCCTTTTGAAATGATGTCCGCAGTCTGTTGTGTCCGCATCTTGGCAAGATTGACCTGCCCGATCACAAGTAAGAGCGCCAATAAACCACCCATGCAGATGAGAAAAAAGAGCGCGGTCACTGTCGTGGTCCCGCGCTCCTCGGCCAGTTTTTCCACTGCCCAGTTCGACATCGTCCTGTCTCTTTTTTTCAACACTCTTACTCCCTTCTCTTCTCCGCATTTTCGATCATGAGATGGTAGCTTTCCTTCAATTCATACGGGGTTCCCGAGGCAAGAAGCCTGAATTGCATGGTTGCTTCCGCCTCAAAATGATTTCCCTTTTCCCATCCACCCTGTACATAAAGCCGAACGTCGCTGCTTGTCCTGCCGATTCCTTGCTCCAGCTCTGCATGTCCCAACTCCATGGCATGATATTTCGCTAACCCGAAATTGGGTTGAACAGCGGCAATTCGTCCCGCCTCATAGGCTGCAGCCAGAACCTTTTGCCGATTGTACAGGATCGAAAACTGATCAAATGAAAAGATAAACAGAAACCAGAGAAGGGGAAGAACGAGGATCAACTCCAAGATCTGTGTGCCCCGCTCGTCGCGGAGGCCGATGAGCCATTTCCTTCTCATTTGGCTTACCTCCACAAGGCTTGTACCAGGTATGCCCCCAAAAGTGGTACGGCATAGGGAAAGGACAAAGCTGCCTCTGCAGGTTGCGGCATCCAAAATTGCCGATGCGCTCTCCATCCCATGAACATGTTGTACAAATTATGACCAAGACGCCGCCAGATACGCGGCCTACACATCATGACAATCAGACAGACCCACAGGGAGTGAAGAAATAAAGGGTACACCTCTGTCCAGCTGGTCCAAGCTCCAACCGCCATCAGCAGCTTCTGGTCACCCATCCCCATTCCTCTTAGAACAACAGGAACAATCGTCAACATAAATGCACACACAAGTCCAGTCAAGGCGGCCCACCCCATGCCTGTATGCCACTGGTACATCAGCCCTGCCGCCATGACCGGAAACGTGAGGGTATTGGGAATCCTCCGATACTGCCAATCAAAGTAGGCAGCCGTTCCCAATACCAGAAGTAGAACGACGTGCGTCATTTCGTAATCATGTTCTCAAGCTCTTCCAGCCTGTCCTGCTCCGTGCCTGCCAGTCCCTGCAGCGTCGGAATCAGCAAGATCAATACGACGGCCACAATAATCACCATCTCCACAATCGTCACGCCATCCTCTTCCTTGACAAAACGGTTCAAGTACTGAGATACCCATGTCATCGCAATCACTCCTTTTTTTCTTGTACTTATACCTTGTCAAAAGAAAGAGTGCTTTCGCAAAGAAACTTATTCATTTACTGCTAACGAGATTCCTTAAACAAAAAAGAACAGTCGTAGATGCGACCGTTCCACTTGTACTTACAAAATACTCCCGAATACTGATTTACTTCTTATTTAGGCTTGAGAATGCCCGCACGATTATTACTATTCCAAATACTATCATAACTAATAATCCTATTATATTTAGGACACCAATCATAAACTCAAAAAAGTCTACGGAATCATAAGGTCGTAACATACTGAATAAAAAACCGACCAAGAAAGCAGCAAAAACAGCTAAATTTTTCTCCAATAAAATACACCCTTTCCTAAAAGTAAAAAATATCAAGATATGTATTATTATACATACCTTGATACGTTATTACCATCTTACCTTTATACTTTCATTGGCAACTCTACTTACTGTTTTCACAAATGTTCCACCAAAATCAACATACGCATATACGCCTATATTATGACTTGAATATTCACTTGGAACCCTATAAATGGCTCCGCCTTTTGCTGTAACGACTTGGCTCCTCAAACTTCCACTTACATCGTAAACCCAAACGCCATAATCATCACTCTCATCGGACAATGTAAGATCTGACCAGTTCTGTGTAAATTGATAAGCATAGCTGAAAGACCCTCCACCTCTCATATCAAAACCTAGACCACCAGAATGAGAAGTGCTACCGGAACGACCGGTATTAACTGGTTCGTGATCTAACATAACAAAAGGGGTACGATCTGCAGTCCTTGGTCTAGATCTTAATTCAATATTTAAAACTCTATAAGCTGAGTCATAGTCACTATCGCCTTTCGCTAATTGAGCACCTGGGTTTACCTGAGCATTTAAGTAGGAGGACATATAGTTCCCCTTATCAGAAGTATGCAAACTTCTAGCTTTGGCTATTTGATAATTTAACCTTATTTTCCCATAAGGCGGATAGTATTTAGCTACCTGATCCCATTCAACATCAGTCCAGTCATATTCTTGTGAAGCGGCTAAAAGAGAAGATGTATTCCTTTCATCAATTGCCTCCCCCTCGTCCTCCTGTAGGTAAGCCAGATGATCGGTTATTGCATCCAATACAGTGGTCTGTATAATGAACTGTTTATCTTTTTCATCTTTACTCTCCGAAACATAACCATCAATGTCTACAAAAACTTCATCCTTCCCTGATATTTCAACACCCTTGCTATTTAAACCAGACCAATATAGTCGTAGATCGGTATCTTCAGAATTTACCTCTTCAACACCAATTACTAACTGATGCTTATCGACTAGAGACTCGATTTCTTCTCTGCTATTAAAATCTACAATTAGTACGTCACTAGTGTTTCTACGTGAGTTTAATTTTCTTTCTTCACTTACTACTTTTTTATAAGCCTCGTTTGTAATTTGGAACTTACTTTCATTCTTAATTTTAAAGTTATTTGAGTAGTTAATTTTAGCAAGCCCCGGACTACTTAGACTAGTTAGTAATAGTGTACTCAGAATACAAATAGTGGCACGCCTAAACAACTTCATGAACATCATCTCTCCTTTTTATTGAAATGTTTTCCATATAAACACTACCGCTATTCCAAATATTTGTAAATAAGTTATTTTAAAACTAATATTTTATTACCAGTGTTCAATGTTTCCATGTCCTTGTATCTTCTCAGCAGAATAGTAAAGCGAACCACCCTTCTCCTAGATTTCCCTTTTCAAAGCCTCTCATCAATCCCAATAAAAATAGGGCCCATTACAAGAAACAACAACGGCACTCCCATCAAGACAATGACAAAAGGAAGCAGCCGGACATTTAACCGATTCATATGATCAGAAGCCTCATCCTCCTGCTGACGCACCTGCTCCTCCACCTGGGCCGCGATCATCTGGGCAATGCTTACCCCTTTGCTCATCGCCTCGTTGATTTCCATAGCGATCGCCGAGAGAGAGTCGACCTCCCAGCGGAACGCCGTGTCTTCCAGGGCCTTGCGCCAGTTGCCGCTGCGCCTCTCCTCTGTCTCCAATCGTGCAAGCTCCTGTCCCAACCGTCCCGCGAAACGGCTTGCTGTCTGTGTGACCGCGGACTGAATAGGCATCCCTGCCTCTACGAGCGATTGCACAATACTAAAAAAAATGGGCACTTGTTCACGGATTTCTGCCTTGGCTCGTTTATCTGCCCACTCCAGCAGCAAGGTAGGAAGCAGAAACAGCAGGACAGCAGCCAGTACGGGCAGCGCTGTCTTGGCATTCCACGGTTGTCCCGCCGACAGGCGAAAACCCACCTGAATGATGATCGCCAGCAGGACGACTCCGCCGATCGCCTTGGCCGCAGCCACTTCCGCCAAGGTATAGCCAGAGCGAAGGCGATAAAGCATGTCTGCTGTTTGGTCCATGTTGATTCCGGTCAGCTTGCAAATACGTTCAAGCAGTCCATTCTGTTGTTCCAGATAGCGAACAATCCGCCACTTTGATGGAGCTTGTCCAAAGGAATGTTCGAGATAAGTATGCTGCTCCCGGTCAATTCGTCCGAGCAGGGAATGGACAGGATCTGTACGAAATTTTCCCCGACAAACAGGCAATCCCCATAGAAATACGGCCAGTCCTACAACGCTAGCCAGTGTCCCCAGTACGAGCATGAGTTCAGCCCCCTTTATGAATCCCTTTGCGGGCCAGATGGCGAATTACCTCTCCGCCAATCAATATCGACCCGAGTGCTGCCAAGACGGTCAGCCTCCCCGATAAAGTAGCTGTCAACGGTTCAAAGTGCAGGGGATTGTTTGCATACAGGGCGATGATAAAGATAAAAGGCATGATGCTGAGCAGATTTACCTGCGCTGTGATTTGAGCCATGGCCGCCCGCTGTCGTCTCAAGGATTGTTTTTTTCTGAGTATGGTTGAGGCTGCCAGGTCCAGCGTTTTTGCCATGTCCCCGCCCATCTCCCGCTGAATGGAGACGATGGTCGCCAGGTACCGAATATCGGTAGACCCCGTTCGCTGATAGAACGACTCCATGATCCGCTCCAGCGGCACTTGTGCCCGCAAAAGCTCTACGACCCTGCTGTATTCGGCGGTGACGCTTTTATCCAGATAAGGACTGGCTGCCACCTGTTCAAATGCATGCAAATAGGATGGCGAGGTCCGCAAAGAGCTGGCCATCAAGCGAATCGCCTTCACGTTGTCTGCTTCGAACCGGTCCTTTTTCCTCGCTCCCAGAACGCTTACCAGTCTCTCGACGAAAAGCACACCGGCAAAGAATGCGGGCAGAGCCAATATCCACGACTTTAAAATCTGCTGACTGACAGCAAAAGAGACCAGCCCGCACAGAAACGCAAGACCCACGTACCGATGAATCCCGATCCCTGAACCAGACTGCTGAAGTCTGAGATCGAGCTTGTCCCACATCGTTTTGCGATCCCGCTGCAACTGGTGGACGATATCGTGTTTTCCCTCCGGTTGCCGTCGCTGGAAAAATGCCTGGGGAAGCGTGAGCATTACCGTTCCAATCCCCAGTCCTGCCGCAATGTACAAGCTCCCAATGGTCATGACCGCCCCTCCTACATCGGTATCGGTGTCGTAAAAAAGACACGTTCCCACTCTTCCTGCCTAAGCCCCTTTTCCGTCCAGCGGCGCACCAACTGTTCCGGTCGATATCCCGTCCATTTATACTGTCCGACTACCCGTCCATTTTTGATCCCGGTTGGCTCGTACACGTAAATATCCTGCAAGTAAACGCGGTCCGGGTTGATCTGTCTGACGTTGCACGATTGCCGGATTCGCTCCTCATGGGACTGACCCGTTCCAACAACCTCGGTAATGGCCACTACCTTGCGGCTGCCGTCTTCTTCAAAGCGCTTTACCTGGACAATCAAGTCCAAGGCCGACCCGATCATCAGATTTCGCTCCGTGGTGCTGTAGGATTCCTCGGCTTTGGCGAACAGTATGGGCAAAGTGGAATCGATCAGAGCGCGCGGAGAGTTGGCGTGAGCTGTACTCCAGCTTCCTGGATGGTCCGTATTCATGGCCCACAGCATATCGACGATTTCCCCACCCCGTGTCTCCCCAACGATGATCACATCGGGCCGCTTTCGGAGGGAGAGCCGGACACAATCCTTGATGGAAAAGCCCCCTTTCCCTTCGTAGTTCGCCGGTTTGGCCAAAAATCGGCGGACAAACGGGTGCTGCAGTTTCATTTCTAGGACATCTTCAATCGTGATGATACTCAGATGATGAGGCACGTACTGGGAAATCAGGTTGAGCAAATGCGTTTTTCCCGAACCGGTCCCCCCGCTTACAATGCCAGAGGCACGTGAATAGCCGATGGCCCATTTGAGAAAGGTCAGCATCGGTTCGCAAATGGACCCATAGGAAAGGTAATCCTGCTCCGTCAACAGATCGCGGTGCTTTCGAATGGTCAACATGTGGCCATCGGGGGAAATCGAGCGATGTGTTGCTGCTACCCGAGAGCCGTCGGGCAACTGCGTGTTCAGCTCCGCTTTGGTCTCGTTGAACTCTCGTCCCATCGTGGCTGCAATTTGCTCGAGCAGGCGAAGCATTTCATCTTCGTCCCGAAAGACAGGAGTATCTGGTACCTCCAGCCGTCCCGTGCTTTTTCGTTCAACGACCAGATGATCATAGCGATGAAACATAATTTCTGTAATATCCGGATTATCCAGCAGTGGATCAAGCGGCCCCCATCCGGTCAGGGAGCGAATCAACCGCTCGACTTCCAGTTCCATTTGCGCCGATGAGAGCGGGGTTCCCGCTTCCAGCAGCAGACGGATATCCTTGGCAAGCTCTTGCAAATAAGCGGGCTGCGCTTTCTCCTCCCACAATCGTTTTCCGTGCTTTTCCACGATTTGCGTGCGAATCGCCGCCTCTGCCTCCGGGCTCAGCCGTCTGTCTACCGGAGTCTGCTGCCTGATCTGCATGATCTCCTGCAAGGTGTGCGATTCCCTTGTCGATTTTTTTGCCTCAGAACGTAAATCGACTCGTTCCCGCTGCGGTGTTTGTATCCCCAGTAAAGTTTTTTTCTGAAAGCTCATTCCCACTTCGCCCTCCTTTCTCTTTTTATCGCTTCAGCCATTTCCACAGGGAGGATCGTCCTTTTTCCTTGCGTTTGAGCGAGTCACCGTTCCCCTCCTGCTCAGGCAGAAGCGCTTTTCCCAGTTCAATGATGGCGTCCTTGGCAGCCAGCTTGCCGGGATGGAGCATGACCGGATTGCCTGTGTTGATCGACTTTTTTACCTCCTGATCATCAGGGATCGCAAAGATTTTTTTACTGGGATGCAACTGAAAATAGGCGCGGATTTCATCCAAAGTAAACATCTCTTTGCGCTGCAGACGGTTCATGCAAAGTTGGATTCGCTCCTCAGGGTACTCTGCCTCCCGCAGCAGCTTTAAAATACGTTGGATATTTTCAATAGAGTCCACTACTGGATTGCCGACCATAATCACTTGTTCGGCGAAAAACAATGCTTGAATCGTGGCATCGGTCGTATCGGGCGCAGTATCGATCAAGATGACATCATAGCCGCTGTGCTTCAAAGCATCCAGAATCAGATACAAATGATAGTCTTTGATTTCAAAGCTGTTCCGAATATCGCGCGGGGAGGTGAGGACATGCAATCCGCTCGCTTCATGAACGACAATATGATTGTCCACCTCCTGCGGCGATAACTGTACCGCCTCGATATACTCCTGCCACTCCTGCTGGTTCAATTCGTCTGGCTCTCTGCCGTGAGAACGAATCCAGTCACGAAGCCGTCTATCAATATCCTGCACCCAAGTGTAGAGATTGGGGGTGCGAGACAGGTTTAACGCGGTGGCAAAGGTCCCCAGGTCCAGATTGAAATCGACAGCCAGCACTTTTAACGGAGTGTCACCGTTTTTTCTTTGCGCAAAATAAATAGCCAGTTCGCGGGAAAGAAAGGTTTTCCCCACGCCGCCTTTTGGTCCGTATACCGTCATCAATCGTTTAGATGCTCGCTGCACACCGTTTGAATCTGCCTTGTAAGGCGGCTCCGGTCTCGCTTCGGCAACAG
This sequence comes from Brevibacillus ruminantium, assembly GCF_023746555.1. NCBI lineage: Bacteria > Bacillati > Bacillota > Bacilli > Caryophanales > Paenibacillaceae > Brevibacillus > Brevibacillus ruminantium. Next base: position 199,351 of record NZ_CP098755.1, on the reverse strand, counting down.
CCGGAAACGTTAGTGGCATACCCGTCCCCCCTGATGAAACAGTTCCTCCCGCCAAACTTTGACCTGGCAGGACTGGCGCTTGGCCAGGTGCGGCTGGAGCGACTGGTGCGACGAAACCATGGCTTTGTGTGTAAGGTTCCGAGACGGATGAGACCTGGCCGGAAATCCCGGATGCGCCCATGCCTGATTTGTTGATTGGTGGTAGAGAAGGAGGTGTGGACAAGGATGAAAGTTGCATCGCCAGCACCTCCAGTTGACCAGGTTGGATCGGCTTGCCAATCACCCACATCCCCAGGTTTCGCCAAAATGGCTCCCACATCAGCTCAGTCGACGTGCATGCAGCGATAAAATGAAGGTGTGGAAAGGAAAGACGCAACTGTTGACATAACACCCCCCTTTCCACTTCCCGCACTCCACCGAGCAGGACCATATCCATTTTCTCCTCGTCTAGTGCACGCCATGTGTCCTCCACGCTCGCTGTCTGCCCGCAGACCTCTAGCCACTGACTTCCTCCCAGCTGTGTTTGCAATAATGTACCTACAGCGGGATCATCATCGATAATCAACAATCTTTTTTTCACTAACGCCCCTCCTCCGTCTCTCCCCACCGTTTTTTCGTTTTGATCAGGGATGCTGCAAAGCCTTGATCGCCAATTCCCGCTGTATCTTCCCCCTCCTGCAGAGAGGCTTGTCCCAAACGGATTTTCCCGTAATGGAGGGCATGAGTAAGCAGCACCGCCTCTCGGAGCTGCAATGACAGTGTGACTGCCTGAAGTCTGGGAATCGCTCCGTCCATCTCCCTCTGCACGCCAATGACTGGCATATTGCGAAGGAGCAGCCCAGTGTGTGCGCCGCTGTCGTCCTCAAACGAGGCGTATACATGCACGCGTTCACCCACAGCGACATGGGGGTGGACTCCCGTTACATTGTTGACTGGAATGCTGATGCCCGTCATGGATTCTGCCAGCTCCCGGCCATACGTTTTGCCACTCTCGGGCTCCACGTCTCCTGGCAAAAGCGGTCTGCCTCCCTCTATTCGCCGAGACAACGGTCTGTCCAAGTAACGCGGCGCATGTTCCCATGGAATCAGGCCAAGGGCTTCTGCCGATTGGCCGCGAGCCAGCCCTCCTACCTGAATCTCGCCTCGCTCCAGATCCGTTGCCGCCAGCTTTTCTCCGCTTGCTTTTTCCACATGTCCTCTCAGCTTGACGTAGACAAAGGTTTGCGGTTGTAAGAAGTGGTACGCCCCGGCCGCTACGCAAGCAGCCAGCAGAAATATCGCAATCAGTCGAAGCGGATGAATCGACACGCTGCGTGCCCCCTTTCCTGTTTTATCCAGCGTATAGGGGAAGGAGAGGACAAAAAAAGCCAACTTACCGGTTTGATGGAAAAACAAATAGGATGCCTCTATTGGGTGCAACTGTTTGGAACAGTCACCTAGAGACATCCTTTAAAATAGTTTATACCAAGGACATGAAGACTTTTAAAGCTGTAGTTTCCCCGACTCAGTAAATTAACACCATGATATAATTTTCCATAAAAATTTTTATCTAATAACCATTTCCTAGAAAAAAAGAGTTTGAAACTTTTTCCATTTTCTTTCGTCTATTTAATATAGACAAGTCGAGGAATTTCATCATCCCGGCTTTGTAAAAATCCGAAGCTAGTTTTGATTGGTATCATTACAACTAACTGTTCTTTTTTTCCGTTCTTGGTAATATTCATGTTAAAACTGTTCAGCTTGAAAATCGTAGATTAAACAAATTATTTAAAGGTATGCCAGATAAAATCAAAAGGCGGTTTAACATTTTGAAAAAAAGATGATCATTTTTGTTGTATTTATTATTGTTGTTATCGGTATATTTTATGCCTATAGTAGCTTGAAAAGTTCACCTTCTAAAGAAATTGTAGCACTTAACGAAGAAGAGGTGTCTGCTATTGTTATAGACTATAATGAAGATAGAAAAATAATCAAAGATCGAAATGAAATTAAAAAAATATTAGATACTTTCTCCAAGATGGAACTTAAATCAAGACGTGATTCCACATCTTTTAAAGAGTCCCAATCTATTCGAATAATAAAAGATTATTCAATAACATATCTATTGTATTTATACGACAACCATTCTATAGATATATTTAGTACTGATAAGGAGGAACTTGGCAAATATCAAATAATCAATGCTAAAACTATAAATCTTCAAAACTTACTAAAAAAAATCTCGGAGTAATCACCGAACATTCTTTAGCTGTCGAGAAAGTCGACAGCCATTTTTTTGCTGTCTCATAACGACACCGCGTTAATACGTTTAATATTATAGCTATAATTATATTCCCTAACAAATAGTGAAATATATCCAATATTGTAAAAACCAGTGATGGCTTTTTCTAAAAAATTACAATCTCAGTCAATCAATATGTTGAATCACCGTGCTTATCAAAAAATTGACCACCATGGCAAAATTATTGCCACCCGATGGTGGGTAACTTTTTCATGATCACGATTGCTTCAGGCTTTGCTTAAATCAGTAACTTTCGCCATTCATTGCGAAGATGTGAGCGCGGTTAGTAAGTCGATCCACTAAAGCGGCCGTCATTTGTTCATCCTTGAACACTTGAGTCCAGTTTGCGAAGTCCAAAATACTCGTAAGAATCATGCTGCCTATTTCGTAACGAGCAACGCAGAATTGAAAGAGTAGTTCCTCTCCTGTTTTGCTTAAAGGAACAAACCCTACCTCATCAAGAATAGCTAGATCGACTTTTAACCACTGTTTCTCCAATTGAAGCAAACACCTCTCCGATTGCGCCTCCATCAGCTCATTACATAATTTAGCGGCTGTCCAGAATTGTACAGTGTAACCGTGACGGCAAGCCTCCATCCCAAGATAGAGACAATTAACTTTACAATTCAGAGCAAAACAACAAAGCCCTTCTCGTTTAAGGAGGGCTCTTGATACTGATTCTTGATTATATCCAATTTTCCGAAATATAATGTGGAACTTTTTACTTAACCAAAGAGTTACACACCAATCTTTTTAATCGGTCCTAAAAAATTAAAAACTTTCTGTATGAAGTGAGCAACCCCTAAATTTTTTTACCTAGTTAGTGAAAGCGAAGAGACGACCGGTCAAATTCTCGCTTAATCTAAAAAAGGTGGTTTTTAATATGGCAAACCGAAGAATGCGAGCGTTACATGTTTATACCGGAAAAGGATACGGTACAGTCGACAGGCAAATACTTAATGAACTTGATAAAAAAATATTTGGGTTTTAGTGGTCCATCTTGGGGATATGACCCTAGATTCAATGAAATTTGACTTACGAAAAAGTAATGCCCATCAAGAAAGTGTTATTGAACAGATGATTTCGGATTTAGAAGATTTCGTTTATGAGTGGAGACGTTCATCGCTTTGGTCTAAAGATCTCTACATTTCGTTACCTGCAATTGACAACAATCAATATACCATGGAGAACATTGAGAAGATTAGTTCATTTTATCCATTCTATAAAACTTTTATGAGTCGAGCAAGAGATACTGTCATTGATATCTGTGGGGAGACTTTTTGGGATGGGGGCATCGATGGTTTTTATTTCCGGACTGAAACTATCTTCCCGATTCAAGAACAAATTAGCGAATCACGTCCAACATCTAACCCCATGGTCAAACTGTTAAATGATATTTCCTATCAAGTCCGTAATAACTATGATAAAGAATTCATGTGGTGCCCATATTATGGGTATGGTAAATACGCGAAAAATGTAACACATAATCTCGGAGTCATTGCAAACCAAACAAATATTTTTGACTACATTTGCATCCAACCACAGTATTACTTCCAGGGTAGTACCTACAAGAAAAATGTTAATCGGGTTTATGATAGTGCATAAGCGCAGGAAGTAGTGGATGATGCCGGAAATCCAATTGCAGGGGGTAAAAAATCCTCCGCGACCGCTATAATCGGGGTGAACATGGAAGCCAATGATTATTACAATAGCTCCCATCGAGAGGAATTTAATTACTATATCAATACATTTAAAAGTCTAGTTAAACGGGCACCAATGGTATTTTATGCTGGTCCAACAATCAATCTGGTTAAAAATAGTCCTGGGCTTATTGAAGAGATTAGGAAATTCTATGACTAATATCTGGTAATATCCGGTAAAAAAAGAAGTCAACATCATTTCGTCATTTAAGGGAGTACAAAAATGTCTCTCACCTCCCTATAACACCACAGAACCATATATAGAAGGTTGCAATCCTGGATATCAAGAGTGGGCGTTTAGAGATAACCTGAAGTAGTGACTATCACTTCATTTTTTTATGCTAACACCTGTATTTTTTTCCACCTCCTTGAAAATTTCACCACTTGGATCGTTCACATGATCAAAAAAATAAATAAAGCTTTTTAGATGTTCATTGTTGCTACCGTAAGTTTCCTCTTTTATAGGGAGTCCGGTTGAGATGTCAATGTATGCTATTTGGTAGATACCACCTTTGGGCTCTACTATTGATTTCACTTTTTTTACTTGTATACCACCGAGATTATCATAACCTACTAGTTTCCACACAATCTCGTCCTGATATTGCGTCATACTTTTTTTAAATAATGATTCATTCGGCTCATATTTATAAACCTTAGTTTCTGAATTTATCGTCTCTCTGTCAATATATTCCTTGTCGTTACGTTGAAATCCAGTTACTGGGTCATACCATTCTTCAGTTACTGAAGCCCAAGGGGAATTCAAGCCTATACCTATTACCTTGACATGTTCAATCTGCGATTGTGCCTTTTGTACTTCAACAGCACTATTAGCGGAAACTGATTGAGTCATCAGTCCTGAAAATCCAATAGACATTACGAGTACTAATGACGTTAGAAAAGAGCTTTTTTTCAAGTATAATACCTCCCTTAACATTTTATCTCACAATACATTAGACTCCAAAAAAAGGAAAATGTTTCGCAATGTTGAGCTTCCTCAGGGAAATGGGTGCCTAAGATATAGGAATACCTAACTTATAAATATATTTTTCTTTTTCATCATACGCCCCCAATAATCATAACGGCATCTCACGCAAGCCTACGGTTAGCGTAGAGAACGCAACAAGGTAATCCAAGCCTTTCGGCGAATTTTCCATATCGGAACAGGTTACAGCCTTGAAAAGTGATCTCTACAAAAAGGAGAAAGACATGAATATCAGAAAACTGCTTGCCCATGAAGATTCCCCCATGGAGTTGTTGTTACTCGCAGACCCTTCTCGTAGTCTTGTTGAAGAGTACGTGAACAGAGGAGAATGTTATGTCGCGGAAATCGATTATCAACCAATCGGGGTTTACGTACTTCTGCCGACGAGGCCTGCCACGGTAGAGTTGGTGAACATCGCTGTTGCTGAAACGATGCACGGCCAAGGGATCGGGAAAAAGCTGGTGCTGCATGCGATCCAAACGGCCAAGGAGAAAGGCTATGAAACAATAGAAATCGGCACAGGAAACTCAAGCATCGGGCAATTGGCTCTCTATCAAAAGTGCGGCTTTCGCATTGTAGGTGTAGATGTCGATTTTTTTCTTCGGCATTACCCGGAAGAGATTTACGAGAACGGGATACAGTGCCGGGATATGATTCGATTGTCTCAAGATATTTAAATTTCTTTCGGTTCGGCTTCCCTGTCTTTGAGTGATTCTGTTGTAACATCATTCGTTGTTTGTTAACAACAGGTTTAAAAGTAAGAAATGACCATTTGCTTTTGAGAATGTTATACTTTAAAAAATGATACTTTCATCAACCATACGCAAGGAGGCATCTCTTTGAACATCATTCGCAAAAATCCGGACACTGTAGCACCTCCGATTGGATCGTATTCACATCTCTCCATCTTGCCAAGAGACGCAGAACTGCTCGTTTTGTCCGGGCAGGTGGGAGCCGACTTGAATGGTGAGATTCCCGATTCGGTGGAAGACCAATTTCGCAATGCCTTGCAGAATATCACCCGCATCTTAAGCAGTGAAGGCGTAACAGCAGATGGGATTTTCAAAATAAATATCTGGTTTACCGAATCTCTTGATCGGGATCAATTCGTCTCCATTTGGAATGAATTTCATGGTGGCAATCCGCCCGCTACGACTTTGGCGTACGTATCCGCATTGGCTCAGCCATCCCTGAAGGTTGAAGTGGAGGCGTGGGCAGCCCGGAAGTAAGGCGGCGACAAGCTGCCTGTTCTCTCGTCAGCTATTTTACACTGGGGGGAATTTCGTGAAAACGGAACAGTGGCTCGCCTCTTTTGTTGTCTCCGTTTTTTTGACAGTTAGCGTTGTCCTGTCGATTTTGTCTGGTCAAACAGGGCCATCTTCTGACCTTAATAGACATGATGTTGGGAATACTCGGATTACATCTGTTTCTTATCCGTTTCCCATTGAACACGTAGATAAGGATGGCGACCTTGTGTTCGTCACCCTCGAAGGGATAACACAGGGTACGGAGATGAACGACCTGATTCCAGAGGTTGTGAGGACAATCAATAGATTCGGCGGGCTTGCTGCCTCAAAGCAGATCATCGAATTTCCCGATGCGGAAGGCAATGTTGTCATGAGAATACCAGAAGAGCTTATCTTAAAAGACGGTGAAAAACTGCATCACACCGGAAATAACGAAGAAGCACTCCAGTCCATCTCTCATGAAGTGTTAGTGAACATGATTCATTTCCACGATGAGAAGGTAAAGGAATGGAAAGCTGCCCAAAATATGAGCAAACTCATCCTCTCTGACAATAAGGAGTGGCCCAAGTCGAGGGTTCGAAATGGTGTGGAAGGATAACCTTAGTGGATGAACAGCAACAAAGGCTTCGCCGACAATCCTGGCGAAGCCTTTGTTTATAGTTTGTTTATAGTATAAATAGGGCGCAGGGGCGACCCTAAAAGTCGTCCCCTTTATCCACAAATTCAGCGCCTCCGATCAGGCCTTTTCCTCCCATGTAACATCTCTTTCCTTTAGGGCGATACCACTTTTATGTAAGTTACGTTTTTTACATTGATGACAATGTCATCATATTGGAGCCACCCGTCGTTTTGATTGGCAATCATCTGTATGATTTCTTCAGGCTCAGAGGTCCGCAGAGAAATCGTGTCTCCTCCATTGAAATGAAATACCACTTTCTTTTCTTCCAGCATCAGTCATCATCCTCCCTTTTTGCCATAATTCGACAAAAGGGAGATGTTTCCTCTTTTTCCGGCTGCTTGGTCTGATCCGCTATCTGTTCCCAGCGAAAACAGCTTTAGCGGGACCGATACGCCTCCTCCAGAATACGCAGGTAATCAGTAGCCGTGATCGCCCTGACATTACTTGGTGTAGAGCCGTTTGCCACCGCCAGCTCCACGATCCGCGGAAAATCCTCTTCGCGTACACCCGGCAAATCGCTCAGTGCAGGGATGCCCAGACCTTTCGTAAAGTCTGCGATTCCCTCGATCAGCTTTGCCACCGCCAGCTCGTCGGTATCCGAGTCCCTGGCAAACCCCATCGTCCGCGAAAGAGTGGCGTGCATAGGCTTATTTTCAGCAGCATTGAACCGAAGCACATGAGGTAAAAAGACCGAATTGGCTACGCCGTGCGGAGTGTCGTAAAGACCGCCGAGTGCCTCTGCGAGACAATGCACAGCCGCCACATCCGCAGAGCCGAAGCAAAGACCGGCCAGCATGCTGCCCCCCAGCATGGAGTAGCGTGCCGCTTCGTTTTGTCCATCCGCGTAGGCAGCGGGCAGCGCAGAGACTATGGTTTGCATCGCTTTTGCCCCAAGTGCTTGCGAAATCGGATTCGTCACCTTGCAGGTATACCCCTCGATGGCATGCACCAAAGCGTCAACACCGGTAGCAGCCGTGACAGCAGGCGGCACACTGTAGGTCAGGGCGGGGTCAAGCACTGCCAGCACGGGGCGAAGACTGGCGTGCTTCAGCGTCATTTTTCTATGTGTAGACGACTCCGTAATGACAGCAGAGCGGGTGACTTCCGATCCCGTACCGGCTGTCGTAGGCACACAGATGATCGGGGCTATGTTCTGATAGGGCAATTGTCCGTCTGCGTAATCGGCTGGCATGCCGCCATTGGGCCCGCACAGCGCGATTGTTTTTCCCGTGTCCATGGCACTTCCTCCTCCGATGGCTACCACCATCTCGGCGCCAGCCTCGCGGAATTGGGCTGCTCCTGCCAGGCATTCCGTATCGCGTGGATTTTGACTGAGGGACGAGAAGAGCGTTACGGTATATCCTGCTTCCACCAGAGCATTCTGGATCGGTTCGACCAGTCCTGCCCGAATCACGCCCGGGTCACTGACCAGCAAGATGGACGAGCCTGCTTGCATGGAACGCAGGTATTCGGGCAACTGAAGAGCCTTGCCTACTCCCATTTCGATACGTGTAGAACAATAATAGCTGTATGAAATCACGATCTTTTCCTCCCCGTTTCTCCTACATGTTTTGATACCATGATACAAGCCGGGGAGATTGCCTTCCACATAAAATTCGAAATATTGTATATCACATGACAAGTAAAGTCACGAGGGGTATCTCCCTTCTTCTTTGTTCAACTGGTAAAAACGTAGGGGATCAGCGTTGCACCCTCTCATGATTTGCTAGCTACGTGGTACAGACTATCACTTAGATCAATCCCAGCAAAAAAAATAGACGTTCTTTTATGAAACGTCTATAATATAATATTACAGACCGGAGATGCTGGAACATCCACCGGCCTATGTTTTTAGTTTCTTTTATGACACGATTTGATCTTTCGTGAGTTTTCACGAAGATCTTTTTTTTATTTGGATATTTATACGGACCATAGTTTGCGTATTACTGCTTAATCACTTCTGTATGTTGGTAATTAGTTGGGACAGTAATCGATCCAATATATCTATCTCGAACAATTGTATCTTTGTTTGGATATACCTTTGCCCGCCAGTCAGCATAAACTTCATATACTTCACCAACCGCCCAAACTACCACCAAGTATTCTCCCGGTTGTTTGAATGTGGCATCTACTGCCTGCCCTTTTTTAATCTCATGAGTGGTACTCTTAGTATATTGATATCCAAGTTCGGTTTTCACCAAACTGATTGGAAACTCCACGTCACCTTTAAAACTGTGTTTACTATCTACGGTTTCTGATACATTTCGCGTATATTGCGCCTTCACTTCAACACCAGGAGCAACCGTAACATATTCCTTATGAAGTGAATAGAATCTTTTATCGTCTTTATAGTACTCCGTATAGCCAGAACCTTTTACATAGCCATCCCTATAATAGGATATACCTGTATCTAAGGGTTGAATTTCATGTGAAAATTCCTGACTGTAAGATCCTACTTCCCTGTCACTGTGTTCATCTTCACTCGCATTAGTATAGGTTGTAAAATTCCCAGCAGCATGTGTAATTGAATAAACATTTGATGCAACTAACGCCATTGTTAATGCCAAGATAGGAACCATCTTTTTTCTCTTCATCATTCTTATTCCTCCCACAATTAGTAAGTATTTATTTCATAGCTTTTAGCTATAAAACCAATTAAATGTTATTTTCGATATATTTAATAAATTCAGGTAAAAATTCAGAGTTTATTATTTGTTTATTTGAAACTTTGGAGTTATCGCCAATCAATACAATGCTTACATTTAGCTCTTTTCCGGAAAAATTATAGATACCCACAGTGGTATTTGGATAAATTTCACTATATCCTTTTGTAATACCGCTATCCTCATTTATCGCATTGTAAAAATTTGGTGAATAATATAATGCATTTTTCCATTGAAATTTTTCTTCTATTCCCGGTGAAAGCCCCACCATAACAACAATTCCTTTGCTCTCATTTTTATATACCAAGGTCTTGTTGTTGCCTTCAAAAAAGCTGTGGTCTAATTCTGAACTGTCCGTAAATGTAGGGACAAGATTGGTAATAGCCCAATCTTCAGTTATTTCAATATAGCCATCTAATGTAAAATTAGTTTTTATACCGAGGTATTTCTTGTTGAATTTTTCAATGTCTATAACTGTTGAATTACTACTTACGTTATTACTCTGACAGGATATTAGCAAAAGTAAAAGAGATAAAAATATTAGTAATTTAAAGTTGAACTTCTTCCTATTTTCCATTAAAATCACCTGCTCCTAATTTTTATAAGGTATACCTATTAAGTGCGAATTGATAGTAGTTATATGCCAGACTTAAGTAACCACCCTGATCAAGCTACCATTTGGTAATAAATAAGGAAAATCAGATGACGTAACTGGCTGCAAAAATCTTAAAGCATGAGTTACAAAACCTCTTTGGCAATAATACCATACCTTGTAAATTTTACAATATTTTTTAATAAAAGTGATTTATTTACATAATATACCGAATAAACTAAATATTCAATCTGTAGCATCGCCAATAAGCTGTTCTGCCTTTTTTCTCTCTCATTACTTATTCCATTCGTAAATCAACCGCAAGCCCCTGATCCACCACGTCTACAGGCTTCTTGATATATGTCTCGCACATCCGTTTAATCGTCAGGTTAATCGGTGTAAATCCGATGTTCCTTTTCCCCTCTAAAAGAAGCAGAAACAGGATTAAATCCCCCACTCTGAGCATAAGGACTTACAAAGGAGGGCAGTGGAGCAGAATCAACATGATGAGATAAAGGGGGATGCAGGAATGCCTGAAGTGCTGTTCAAAGTGGATCTGACCAAACCGATGGAGGAGCAGGAGCTGCCTGGTCACAACCGGTGGCACCCGGATATTCCGGCTGTGGCTGCGGTCAATCCAGGGTCGGTTTTTCGCGTGGAATGCAAAGACTGGACAGATGGACAGGTGCAAAACAATGACGACCCGAGCGATATCCGCGATGTGAATCTCAAGCGTGTCCATGTCCTGAGCGGACCGTTTTGGGTAAACGGCGCGGAACCGGGCGATTTGCTTGTGGTTGACATTCTCGATATCGGGCCGCTGCAAGGAGCGGAGTGGGGCTTCAACGGCATTTTTGCCCGTGAAAACGGAGGCGGTTTCCTCACCGAACACTACCCCGAAGCAGCCAAGTCGATTTGGGATATCCACGGGATCTTTACCACCTCCCGCCACATCCCCGGGGTCAGATTTGCCGGAATTACCCACCCGGGGCTGATCGGTGTCGCGCCGTCCCATGATTTGCTGTCCACCTGGAACAGACGGGAACGGGAGTTGTATGCCACTGACCCCAACCGGGTGCCTGAGCTGGCCGCCATGCCCGATCCAAACAGCACGGTTCTCGGATCTTTGACAGGCGCCGAATATGAACGGGTGGCGGCAGAAGGTGCGCGAACTGTTCCTCCTCGGGAAAACGGCGGAAACTGCGACATCAAAAACCTCTCCAAAGGCTCCCGCATCTATTTCCCCGTCTTCGTCAAAGGGGCGAAGCTGTCGATGGGAGACATTCACTTTTCACAGGGAGACGGCGAGATTTCCTTCTGCGGCGGCATCGAAATGGCCGGCTTTATCGATCTTCATGTCGATATCATCAAAGGCGGCATGGCCAAATACGGTATCATCGACAATCCTGTCTTCAAACCCGGTCCAGTGGAGCCGCGCTATTCGGAATTCCTTGTCTTTGAAGGCATTTCCGTCGACGAATTTACAGGCAAACAGCACTACCTCGATGCTCATCTCGCGTATCGCCGCGCCTGCCTGAATGCGATCGAATATCTGAAAACGTTAGGCTACACAGGCGAGCAGGCCTACATGCTGCTCTCTACGGCCCCTGTCGAGGGACGGATCGGCGGCATTGTCGACATCCCCAATGCCTGCTGTACGCTTGCAATTCCGACGGCCATCTTTGATCGTGACATCACACCGAGATAACATGCCGCATTACATGTTAGGAGAGGATACAGCTATGCCTACCTACCAGTTCACTTGTGAAACCTGCGGAGTCTTTGACCTCTACCGCAGCATGGCTCATGCAGGAGACCTCAGTCATTGCCCCGAGTGTCAAAAACCGGCCGTGCGGGTCTACTCACCTGTGGGTCTGATTACTTCATCCAAAGCGCTCCGGACCCGCGTGGAACAGAGCTCCGTTCCCAAAGTCGTGAAGAAAGAGACCAGTGGGGCCACCGGGGAGGGGCGGGCAGCTCAGCCTTCCCACGGGGACGCCTGCCGTTCGCATAGCCACAGTCACGCAGGCCGGGCCTCCAGCCGTCCCCATGCCCCTCATCGGCCTTGGCAGGTCGGACATTAATCCACTTAGCTTAGCCCAAAAAATCTATCTCTCGCAGATAGTCCCCTCTCCATCGATTGGTCAGAGGGGATATTTCTCTATTTGCAATCCCTAAAATTTGCAAATCGTGAATTTCTTTTGCAGGAAAACAACTTTCTCTTTACCTGCCTCTGCCGGTTTGGTATTGTACATTATCAAATACGCCGGGATTGGAGTGGTGAATACAAATGATTTCCATCAGGCCAGCCCTTGTCCAAGACGTCCACGCTATCTGCCGTCTGGACGCCATGCTCCTGGGAAGCACCTCCCGATCAGCCAACCTTCACAGATGGATTGCTCAGGGAGAATGCCATGTGGTTACCCAAGGCCATCAGGTATGTGCTTATGCCGTTATGAACCAGTCCTTTTTCGGGCAAAGCCTGGTCGTTCTTCTGATGGTCGACCCCCGCAACCAAAAACAAGGGATCGGCCGTGCCCTGCTCACCTATCTGGAGTCGATCTGCCCGACCGAAAAGCTGTTTGTCTCCACGAATCTGACAAACAAGCGGATGCAGAGGCTCTTGCTCACTGCGGGATACACACCCTGTGGAATGATCGACGCGCTTGATCCCGGTGACCCGGAACTCTTCTATTACAAAAAGCCGCCGCATCACTAGTGTAATGCACCCGCTCCCCCGACAAAAAAAGCCGGAACATCGCAGAATAGCAGCTCTGACTTTCTTTTCTCTCCCGTTACTGATTCCGTTCGTAGATCAACCGCAAACCCTTGAGCGTCAGCCCTTGATCCACCACGTCGATACACTCTGCCTCGTATCCGATCAGCGGAGCCAGTCCGCCTGTTGCCACCACGATCGGGTCGGTGCCATTCTCTGTCTTGATCCGGCGCACGATGCCTTCTACCTGGCCGACGAAGCCGTAGAAGATCCCGGATTGCATCGCGGAAATCGTATTGCGTCCTACCACGGATGGCGGCTTCGCGATTTCAATGCGCGGCAGCTTGTCCGCCCGGTTGACCAGAGCTTCCGTCGAAATTCCGATGCCGGGAGCAATCGCCCCTCCCCAGTACTGCCCTCGCTCGTCCACGTAACAAAAGGTTGTGGCCGTACCGAAGTCCACGACGATTAGCGGCGTTCCGTACTCGTGGATGGCGGCGACCGCATTGACGATCCGGTCAGAGCCGACCTCGCGCGGATACTCGCATTTGATGTTCAGACCGGTCTTGACGCCGGGACCGACCACCAAAGGCTTCTGCCTGATGTATTTTTCGCACATCCGTTCAATCGTCAGGTTAATCGGCGGCACAACAGAGGAGATACTGATCCCTTCCACCTCTCCAAGCGACAAGCCCACGCTGTCGAAGAGATTTCGGACGAGCATGCCGTACTCATCCTCCGTCTTGTTCCGGTCCGTCGCTACGCGCCAATGATGCCGCAGCGTTTCCCCCTCATACAGACCCAGCACCATGTTGGAGTTTCCAATATCCATCACCAGCAGCATCAGACTTCTCCTATCGCTTCCGGGTATTCAAATCAAGACTGATATCCAGCGCTTTCACCGAATGGGTCAGCGCACCGACTGAGATCACGTCTACGCCCGTCTGTGCAATCCCGCTGATGGTCTCCAGTGTGACGCCGCCGGAGGCTTCTACGACCGCGCGTCCACCGATCAACGCCACTGCCTCTGTCATCATTGCCAGAGACATATTGTCCAGCATGATGATATCGGCACCGGCATCCAGCGCCTCCTGCACCTGCTCATGCGATTCGGCCTCGACCTCGATTTTCATCGTGTGCGGGATCGCTGCACGAGCTGCCGCGACCGCTTGGGCGATTCCGCCTGCTCCCTTGATGTGATTGTCTTTGATCATCACGGCATCGTAAAGCGCATAGCGGTGATTGTGCCCGCCGCCGATCCGCACTGCGTATTTCTCCAGCATCCGCAGGCCGGGCGTGGTTTTGCGCGTGTCGACCACCCGTGCTTTGGTGCCCGCCACCGCAGCTGCGTATTCGTGGGTCCGGGTTGCAATCCCGGAGAGGCGCTGCAGCAGATTGAGCGCCAGCCGCTCCCCGCTCAGAATCGAGCGAACCGAACCGCTCACTTCCGCAATCTGATCGCCTTTTTCCACTTTGGCTCCTTCTGCTACTCGGCGGGTAAACGAAAGGGACGGATCGACGGTCGCAAATACTTCTTCTGCCACCGGAAGACCGGCGATAATCCCCGCTTCCTTCGCGTAGAGAATCCCCACGCCCTCTTCGGTCTCCGGGATGGTGCTCATCGTCGTCACGTCTCCGAAGCCAATATCCTCGTGCAGCCATTCTTCAATTTTTCGTTGCAGCTCCCGCTTATTCCACATCGTATCGGTCACTCTCCTCACGTACGCCCTCGTCTATTGACTGAATAATATGCTTGCGCCAAATCAAATCGTCTTTGTTCGGAAAATCAATGCGGTAATGCCCGCCGCGGCTCTCCTCCCGCAAAAGCGCCGCCCGTGTCGTCAATACTGCCGTATTGAGCAAATTGAGAAATTCAAAAGACTCCATCTCCTGAAGCTCATAGCTGTAAAACCGCTGCATGCGCTCCAGCTCTTCCAGTGCTTTGCGCAAGCCCTTTTCCTGCCTTTTCACACCGACGTGGCGCAGCATCAGCTTTTGCAGCTTCACTCTCTGCTCCCGGGTGTTGACCGGCCGATGTACGCGCTTGTCTTCGTTCGCCTGCAGGGGACGAACCTCGGACATAGGCGGAAGCTCCGCGATGCGCTTGACGATGCGGTGACCAAAGACGACCGCCTCGGACAGGGAATTGCTCGCCAGACGGTTGGCTCCATGCACGCCGGTGCAGGAGACCTCTCCGCAGGCAAACAGCCGCTTGGTGGTGGTCTCCCCGTTCAGATCAGTCTGGACCCCGCCCATAATATAGTGGCAGGCAGGGGCGACTGGTATCCAGTCCGTCACCATATCCAGGCCGTACTGGAGACAAAATTGGTAAATGGTCGGAAAGCGATGCTTGATCAGCTCCTCCGACTCATGGGTAATATCGAGGTAAACGTAAGCCGCATGTGTCCTCTCCATCTCGGAAACGATGGCCCGGGCCACGATGTCGCGGGGAGCCAGCTCCTTTTGCGGATGGTACTTTTCCATGAAGCGCTCGCCGCTCGTGTTTCGCAGGATCGCGCCTTCCCCGCGAACGGCCTCGGAAATCAGGAAGCGCGGCGCCCCCGGATAATACAGCGCGGTCGGGTGAAACTGGATAAACTCCACGTCCTTGATCCGCGCCCCGGCCCGGTAAGCGAGCGCGATCCCGTCTGCAGTCGCGATCTCCGGGTTGGTCGTGTAGCGGTAGAGCTGGCCTGCTCCCCCTGTCGCCAGCACGGTTGCATGGGCTTGCAGGAAAAAGCGCTCTCCGTCCGGCTTCATGACGATCACGCCGACACATTCGCCATCCTGCGTCACAACGTCGATGACAAAGTGGTTTTCCAGCACGGTGATATTGGACTTCTCCCGCACGCGCTCGGACAAGGCCCGGACGATTTCCGCTCCGGTGGCATCACCGTGCGCATGCAAAATACGGCGCTTGCTGTGAGCGCCTTCCTTGGTCAGTTCATATCGCCCCTGGGCATCTCGATCAAACTCGGTTCCGTAGGCGATCAGTTCTTTCAGCCGCTCCGGCCCTTCATGGACCAGCACCTCGACAGCCTCGTACGAGCAGAGGCCTGCCCCTGCAATCAGTGTGTCCTGACGGTGCAGGGCAGGCGAGTCGGACTTGGCCGTGACGGCGGCGATCCCCCCTTGCGCCCAGCGCGTATTACTGTCATCCAATCCTTTTTTGCTGATCAATACCACGTCGGCTTGCTCGCTGGCTTGCAAGGCCGTATACAGACCGGCAATCCCGGCACCAATGACAGCCACCTCTGTTTTCAGCCGGGGTAACGCTTCCAAATCAAAGTCTGTGATATAGCGGGGGATCATACCCTTTGTCCCTTCTCTCTGCCGATTTCTATTTCATGTCCCACCCATTATAGCAAATCCCTGTAAGGAGCAAAATGAGTTCACATGTCGAGTCGAGAGTGCGGACGATCCGCTCCCGAAGACCCTGGTTACGCCCGAGTATTTTCCATCGCAGGTATGTGAATCTCTTTCACACAAGACGCCGGGGATAGGTGGATGACACATTTCACCAATGACACGATATCCTGCAGCGGGATCTGGCTGCCCTGGTATGCAGCAATCACTTTCTCCGGGCCGGCTTCGTAAGGAACTTGGGTGGCAATTGCGCCAGGGTTGATGCAGGTCACACTGATGCCAAACTTTTTGACGAAGGCCCGAAGAGAATGGGCAATCCCGCGCAAACCAAATTTGGATGCGGCAAACGTCACCTGGGCAAAGCCTGTATTCTCCAGACCTGCTGTGGAACCGATCAGGATGATTTTAGCGTGCTTCGCTTTCTTGAGATTGGGCAGCAATTTCTGGATGCAGGTGATCGTCGAAGTCAGATTCACTTGCAGAATTTCTGCAATTTCACTTGGATCGTCTTGTTCAAAGTCATAGCCGACCACAAATCCCTTGCTCTCCCAGATGCCCACATTGTAGATCAAGACGTCAATATCCTCCCCCTGCAATGCATCTGCGATCGTGAGGCTGGCGGTATTCGTGGACAAATCCGCCTCGATCCAGAGCCTTTCCACACCATCCGCTCTCTCCAGGGTTTCCGGACGGCTTCTGGAGACGATCCATACGCGATCCCCCGCTTCCGGCAGTCCTTTCACAAATGCGTCACCCAAGCCTTTGCTTCCGCCAAAGATCAGAAATTTCTTCACGCCGCATTCCTCCTTCTTTTTCCATTTATTATATTCTATTTTAAAACTTTGTCAATATTTATGTATGTAATGTAAGAAAATCGAAAAGCCCCTCCTGCAAGCGAAAAAAATCTCGCCTGGGAAGGGCTTTCTCTTTGCTCAATGCTATCGGTGCGACGCTGCGCCCATTGATGCACAATCCGAGCAGGTGCCGTACACCTCGAATTTATGTCCGGTTACCTCAAAGTCTTTCGGGATCGCCGACATGATGTTCATCGGACATCCGGGGAGGGACGAGGTCTTGCCGCATTCGGTACAGATGACATGGTGATGGTGATGACCGTCTGCCGAACAGGCCAGCCTAAATTTCCCCTCTCCATCCAGCTCTGTTTCTTCCAGGATGCCTAATTCTACAAATGTGGAGATGTTGCGATAAACCGTGTCAAAGCTGAGATTGGGGTAGTCGATCTTGATCCGCTCCATGATATCCTTGGCTGACAGGTACCGTTTTTCCGCCGCACAAATGCGGATCAGCTTTTCCCGTTTCCCTGTATATTTATATCCCTTGTCCTTCAATATCTGCAACGCTTCTTCTACCTTCATCGTTCATGCTCCTTCCCGCCATCATCGCATGCTAGCGCAAAGCTGCTTTGATTTTTTTCATCCCCAGAACCAGCAACAAGATAAACACTGCTACCAAGACTATTGTACCACCGGAAGCCCAGTCCAGCAGGTAGGCAAAATAAAGCCCGCTGAGCACAGAGATTTCCGCAAAGAGAATCGCATAAAGTATGGTTTGCCGAAAGCTTTTGGCAATCTGCAGGCTGGCGGCTACCGGCAGGGTAATCAGCGCCGAGATCAGCAGCACGCCGACAATCCGCATCGATGCCGCAATTGTCAGAGCCACCAGAATCATGAACCACAGATTGATCGAGCGGCGAGCCACACCGGAGACGCGGGCAAACTCCTCGTCAAAGGAAACCGCAAACAGCTCTTTGTAAATCAGAAATACCGTCCCCAGTACAACCGCGGCCACGCCCAACAGTGCGTAGAGATCATCTTTGCTCACGGTCACGATCTTCCCGAAAAGATACGAATACAAGTCTGTATTAAAGCCCTTGGCAATACTGATCAGAACGGTAAACAGGCCCAGTCCCGTGGAGAGAATAATAGGAATTGCCAAATCCTGGTACGATTTGTATACCTTGCGCAGCCGCTCAATAAACAGCGAGCCGACGACAGAAAACAGCATGCCGAAAAAGAGCGGATTGACGGCTTGAAAAAGCGCCACCTTTTTGGATAACAGCATCCCCGCCGCTACACCGGAAAGAGTCACATGCGAGAGGCCATCCGCCATCATCGACAGGCGGCGTACGATCAAAAAGGTCCCCAGAATGGGACAGATTAGGCCAATAATGATGCCGGAAAACAACGTATATCGTAAAAAGTCATACTGCCACCAGTCAGCCAGCATGGTTATACTCCTTCTTTCCGTTCCATAGATCAGTGATGGTGAGCCAGCATTTTGATGGAATCACCGTACATATCCTGCAGGATTTTTTCGTGGTTATGTGTAAAGTCATGAGCCGTCCCGTGGAAGTGAAGCTTTCGCTGCAGGCAGGCCACTTTGTTGACCCACTGCGTCATCACGCCTACATCATGGCTGACAATCATCATCGTCATGCCGCTGTCCTCTTTTAGCGAGCGCAGCAGCTCGTAAAATTGTTCGATCGATTCCTGATCGACACCAACCGTCGGCTCATCGAGAATCAACAGCTCCGGCTCCGCTACCAATGCCCGCGCGATAAAGACCCGTTGAAGCTGTCCTCCCGACAGATTGCCGATCCGCTCATCCAGCTTTTCCGTAAGTCCGACGCGCTCCACCACATCTTTTACTTGCTGGTGATGCTTACCGTTCAGGCGGCGGAACAGCCCCACCTTGCCGACAAGCCCGGAGGCGACTACTTCCCTGACTGTAGCGGGAAATCCACCCGCACCATGCGCTACCTGCTGGGCGACATAGCCGATTTTACTCCAGTCGCGGAACTTGGTCAAAGGCTGTCCGAACAGCTCGACCGTCCCCTTGGTCGCAGGCAGCAGCCCTAAGAGCAGCTTCATCAACGTCGATTTGCCCGAGCCATTCGGTCCCACAATCCCGACGAAATCGCCTCGGTCCAAACAGAAATTGATGTCTTCCAGCACTGTTTTCTGTTCATATTGAAAGAATACCGAGGTGAGCTTCACGACAGTATCCGTTTGATGTGTCCGTTCCATGACGCCATCCTTCTTCCTTCAAATCGGATTAGTTCTGATTTACTAATCTTCATCGTACTATGATTCGGCAAAAATCTCAAGAAGCCAAACTCTGTTTTATCTTGTCTTCTTATTGATGTAAATTGGTTATGTAGATTTACTGGGAAAAATACCCTGCACCTTGGATTTACTCTCCAATGTCCAGGGCATCTTATGATTTCGACATGATCATCAACAGCAAGCCAATCCATTTTTTGTGACGACCTTTTTCATTTCATAATCGTACGGATAAATGATATTTCTTTTTCTGTTCTGGAGGTTGATTTGTTGTGAATCTTTTTCGGACATGTACCGTGGGAATGCTACTACTGACCATTTTCGTTGGATGCTCATCACAAAATCGACAGTCGAGAATCGAGGATCATATGACGGGAGATTCGGCTTTTACCAGGCCAATCAAGCAGGATGCATCAACTAGCTTATCTCAAGCACTTTTCCCTGTTAGGGTTCAAGAACGCACGGGATATATTGGCCAAGATGGACAGATGGTGATCCCCCCAACCTTTTCCCAGGGTTATACCTTTTCAGAAGGACTCGCCATTGTAGAAAATGAGGATAGGAAGCTGGGATACATCGATAAACAAGGAACCGTTCAAATTGATTTTCAATATACAGATGCATTGGATTTTTCGGAGGGGCTGGCTGCTGTACGTTTTCCCAGCGGAGAAGGATGGGGGTATATTAATCGTGAGGGCAAAGTCGTAATACACCCGCGCTTTTCATTTGTACAAAGCTTCCATGAGGGATTGGCTGCCGTCTATGACAACTCCTCCTTCTATTTTATCAACCAAGCCGGAGTACCGGCTTTCGATATTCCGTTTTCACATGTAGAAGACCTGGGTGATTACTCCGAAGGACTGGCTTTTATAAAAACAGCGAATCAATACGGTTTTTTGGACAAAAGCGGAAAGGTGGTCATCCCCCCTTCCTTCCATGCTGTGGAGTCCTTTCGGCAGGGATTAGCGGCTGTGCAGCTGAACGGGAAATGGGGATTTATCGATAAGCAGGGTACCATGAGAATCACGCCCGTCTACGATTCTGCTTTGGGTTTTTCAGAAGGCTTGGCTGGGGTAAAGGTCGGACAAAAATGGGGGTTTATAGACCAGGAGGGAAAACGAACGATTCCCTCACGCTTTACTCAGGTGCACTCCTTTTCCGAAGGATTGGCTGCCGTACAGGCCAACGACAAGTGGGGGTTTATCAACCCGCTTGGGGAAATCATAATTCCCCCTCAGTTTGATTTCGCTTACGACTTTCAAAATGGCCTGGCACAGGTGAAAGTAAATGCGAAGTGGCACTATATCGACCATACCGGTCGATTCATTTGGCCCTAGCAAGAAACCCCTTTTCCTTAAAAAACGAAAACGGAGTTATCCCTTTGCATAGAAATCTCCAGGAGACAACTCCGTTACCTTTGGGCGGGCAACTTATACACTCATATGATTATTTTACTCAATGTTTATTATTTCTTCTTCTCGTAGAAGCTCCAAAATTCGCGGGAGGTACTGGAAAAGGTACAACAGATCTTCCTCCCTTGTCTGTAATCCAAAGCTAAAACGAATGGTCGCATATTTCTCGGTATCGGCACCGATGGCTTCCAGGACATGGGATGTTTTTGTCCGTCTGGAGTGGCAGGCTGAGCTGATCGAAGTGCTGATCCCGATGCGATTGAGACTACGCAAAAGTGCGCCGCTGTCTACATGCGCAAAGCCAATACTCAGATTATGCGGGGCGCGGTACTCTAATGAGCCGTTAATGACAAAGTCGTCCTCTATCTTTCCAAGCTCTGTGAGGAATCGATCACGCAGGGCAAGTAAACGCTCTGTTTCCTGCTCCATTTCCCGATGCATCAACTCCGCCGCTTTCCCCATCGCCACGATGGAAGCGACATTTTCTGTTCCTGCCCGTAGCTCCCGTTCTTGTCCGCCTCCATGAATCAGTGGCTGCAAAGGAATTCCTTCCCCGACATAAAGGCCGCCCACTCCTTTTGGCGCGTACATTTTGTGACCAGAAAAGCTGAGCAAGGAAATCCCCATCTCCTCGGGATGAAGCGGGATACGGCCAAATGCTTGAATGGCATCGACCATAAACGGGATACCCCTCGCTTTGCAGAGCTGACCGATTTCGCCAATGGGATTAAGTGTGCCAATTTCATTATTTGCTGCCATGATCGAAACCAAAATCGTATCGGGACGAATCGCATTCTCGACATCTTGCACAGAAACCCTGCCTTCTTTATCAACATCCAGATATGTAACGGAGAAACCCAGGGTTTCCAGATAGTTCATCACCTGCAAAACAGCGGAATGCTCGACTTTACTGGTAATCAGATGTCCCCTCTCTGCCCAGTGCTGCATCGCAATCCCTTTGATCGCCAAATTGTTCGCCTCAGAACCGGACCCGGTAAAAATAATCCCTTCCGCTGAAACAGACAGACAATCGGCAATCGTCTTTCTCGCTCGCTCAATCTGATCACTCGCGTACCTGCCTTCGAGCGTGTTGCTGCTGGGATTGGCGAAGCCCCATTGATTGAGGTAATATTCACTCAGCCATTTGCCCACCTCTGGCCGAACGTAGGTCGTCGCACAATGGTCGAGGTAGACTTCACGATAATTGGTCACCTGAAGCTCCGCGCAAGGTTTGCATGGCTTGCCTTCAGGGTCCTCCTCTGTCAAAAGCCGCGCCATCCGCCCGTCTATTTCCTCCCATTGTCGCTGGCGCAGATATTCCTTCAAACTCATCATCAGCTTCTGCGCATTGACCAGCAGCTCGCTGTTTTCAGGAGTCTTCTCGGCAAAAAAATCTTCTGCCAGCAGAAAAGGCTGGTTTTTCGGGTCCTGGATTAGTGCCCGCAACAAATCCCGATTTTGTGCTGACGTACATACATATCCCGCATATCGATCATCCTTGAGCGCACGATGCAGTACATCTGAAGGGACTGCCTGGTCCAACCCAAGCAGTTCCCCCAGCTCCTGACACAGATGCTCCCATAATTGGAGATGATTTATATGGTTACTCATCAACAAACCCCTCCCTAAGCAGTCGCCTTTCCTACGGTGTGCGGACAATCACAGCATCACTGCCAGCCGATACCGGTACGTCGTAAATCGATTTGATATTTTTCACGGATAAAATATACAAGCTTTGTCCCAACAGACCCTCCACTTTGAGAAGCACTTGCTTTGGATTCGCTTCTGCCAAAGCGGCCTCCAGCACTTCTACTTCAGGGGTGAACTGGTAGTTGGTAATAGCACCGACTGTCGCAGGGTCGATTGCTTCACTGAATAAAACCGTAACCTCTGTATTCTTGATGTTGGCATAGGCTTTTTCCAGACGCATGAACGGATTTTTAGGTGTGGCGCAAGCCGGGAGATCAAGGAAGCTGAATGAAGCTCTGTAGGTTTCAATCCGGCATTCCAGCGAAGGCTGTTCACACACCTTGGCAGGATTCCCCTCCGCGTGCTGCTCTTGAACGAGATCAAACAATGCTTTTACTTGCTTGATCGCTTTGGGAACAAGCGGCGCCAAAATCGGGTCATGCCAGGTATCACGGAGATTCTCAATCGCCTGATAATCTGCTTCCCCGACACAATGCTTGCCTTGATGATAGGCTTGCAGTGTTGCCAGAATTAACGACAAACCTTCAAAGTAAAGATTTTTTAGCCGAGCCAAACCACCTGTGAAAAGAATGTATTTTTGGCTATTTTCCGACCACGCGTATGCATTCGGTTCTTCATTATTCCAATCCAATAAGCAGATGACATCTGGACATAACAGGCGGTTCAGCCTAAAGAGATACTCCAGGGAGTGGCGGCCGGCATAAACATTGTACGGGTGAAACTCCCCGTAATGCTTTACATCCTGTGCTTGCTTTTTACTCAGGAACCCGTGTGCAAGCCGCGGAATATTGATCAGCTTGCGGTTTTTTGGACGGAAGCCTTTGGGCCAGCGTGTTTCATCTTCCAGGAAAGCGTTGAGCGCATCCACAGGAAAAGCAGCCAGATATTCTGGAGTTCCGGCATCATAGATCTCCGTTGCTCCATCGAATGCATAATGAAGCTCATCGCTTATCAGGGAGGTCTCACTTTGCACCTGAATCGCATAATCCGCTGTGACGACTCCGTTGGCGTTAAGCAGATGACCTTCAAGATTGTTGTCGTGCGTATACGGAGCGTCCATTTCAATGCTTTGAATGGCAGTCAGGTATTCACCGACCGTGACAAACTGGACAACAGCCGCATTTCCATCGCTGCCCATCAGTTTGTCCCCAGGGATAAGATGCTGTACCCGCTTCAGTGTTCTGTCAGCATGCATGAGAAACAGATGATCAGGCGTCACAATAAGATGGCGCTCCTCTGTTTCCCCATGGAGGACATAATTGACAAAATACATACCGGGAACCATGTGCAATTCTTGAAATCCTGTGCGCTGCTTCACTTTGGTTGGTTTCCACTGTAAATCGCGCCCCGCAGCCAAAATCGTGTCGCCACTTAAAATATTTTGAATCTGGACATACTCGCCTGGTGTCGCCTCAATCGGTGTATCATGGGCAAAGCAGGAGCAGCAGCAATAACATTCACCGACGGTGTCATCATAGGTAAGAACGGGCCGATCCATCATCTCTTCCTTTTTAAATTTACTGCAATGCGCACCACGAGCATAAGACGTTTTCAAGCACCACGCCTCCGAGCATGGAATATTGTACGGGGGAGTTTCAGCCGCAATATTTTTCAGACATTGTGCAGTTGGCATGATTTGATTCCTCCTTCGTTTTAGGTAGAAAGTGATCCGTCATAATACAAAATCAACTGGATATTCTGGAGCTTGGTCGGGTCAAGAAAATGCCCTTCTTTCAATTCTTCCGGTGTTGCTGCCAATTGAAAATGCACTCCCCTCCTTTCCCCGAGTATTTTGCTGATGGCAGGCTGTTCTTTGCCATTTGCTTTAAAGCTGTACGCAAAGTCATTGTTCTCGCCAAGCTGAACATCGATGGACAGGCTGTTGGTTAGCTGAAGCGTCAGATAGCTTCCCGGCTGACTTCCCACGGTATCCAGCTTGATATAGAAACCCGTACACTTGGCACCATCGATATGCGGCGGCACAAAGTTGGGAATTTCAAAGATAAGCGATTGTACCGCTGCAGAGCTGTGGTTCTGCAAAAATGCAAACCAGTTCTCCGCATACATCTGTCTCAAATTGAAATAACCAACACCGCTAACTGGCTGCATGGCGGGCAGGGTTCGTACTTTTTCGGCAAACAGCTCTCCCCCGTTATATGCGGTATAGCGCAGGGTAAAGATCACATCTGTGATCGTGTCAAAATTGAGCCGGTTTGTTGCTTTTGGCATGCTCAGCTTCCAGGTCGAGACTGCACCGGTTCCTTCAAACGGCAGGTAGCGGCTGTCATTCGAGCTCATTTCAAATAGCCCATTGTCATTCACTCCGCGGGACAAAACCACTTGTTGATTGGACCACCAGTTCGAGCGGAGTACATCAGCTCCAGGCTCCTGTACTTTTTTTCCTCCCAGCAGAAAGTTGATCGCATCCACTCCGCTTTGGTCAGATTTCAGCACAAGATGGTTGCTTAATTGCGTAAGTGTGGCTTTGATATTCTGATACGGTCCGACCACAGCAGGAATGGAGACACTGACACTTTTGATCTTGCGAGCGTAATGACCAGGGAAGTCAAAATCGAAGAGCCGCTCACTCCACTCAAAATGGCACTCCCCTTTTTCCTTCAAATCCAGCAGGGCTTTCGGATTGAGCTGGGAGAGTGAGATGGTTTTCTCGATTTCCAGCGGTCGACGATTCGCTTCGATCGAGGCATTTTCCATCTGATGCAATGCCAGCAGCAACCCGTCAGCGGCACCAAGCCCCTTGTAGCGATCATCCCAATAGCCAAAGTTGATAAAGCTGCGATTCGTATCGAATTCAAATTGATAGGAACGTTGCGCGGCCAAAGCCAGGTCGTAGGCGAGTGTATACGTCTGGAAATAGACGGACGATAATCGGTTGGCCAGCCACTGGTACAACTCTTTATTGGTGAATTTATCCTTGTAGAAAAGCTCGGTTGCTTCATTTTGTTTGATGCTTTCCAGATGGATGGTCAGCGATTGCTCGGCAATTTTTTGTCTGAATTCATTGGCTTTTATCTGTTCTTTTAGCTGATTGATTTCGTAGGAGGCCAGCTTTTCCTGTAGCGTCCAATCCTCCAGACGGCGATCATAGCCAGCCATCGTCAATGTCTGCTGGGATATGGCAGTAGAGATCGTCGCCCCCATTTCCAATACACCGGAGGCAGCATTGAGCATATTTCCAATCTGCACCCCGCCATAGGTCATGGCAAAGGGAGAACCCACTTGAGGTACTGCATAGGCGATTGAAGCAGCTGTCTTGGTTCCGACCCCCAACACATTGAATACGGCAGCAGCCAGCGCTGCATCCAAGCTGCTTTGTTCGCGTGCGGAGATGCCCACCTTTACCAAATTGGCATAATGTTGATAGCGGTAGGTTGCGCTGTTCAAATTCTCCGTCAGTACTTTGTGAGTAGATCTGGTTTCTGCTACTTCGGCTTCTTTGATTGCCGTCGTCATTTTTAACAGCGTTTTTTCCTGCTGAACTCTCAGCAGATTTAACAGTTCTGCATCCTTTTTCTCCAACGCACTCAATAGAGATGAGCCCAATGCAGATAGCTGACCGGTTAGCGCTTTGGCCTTCTCCAGCAGATATTCAAAGCGGTACGAGAACAAGGTTGGCGCCACTTGAGAGGACAGAGCCATACCAAAGCCGCCAGCCGCAATCGCCCTGATCAGTACGCGCGGATCAATGGGCGGTGCAAAAAGCGAGAGGGAACGGACGAGACCATCCAGGTTCATGCAGTGACGTATCTTGTAAAGCCGATCCTCTACACGATCCCAATATTTGATGAAATCAGCATTTTCAGGAACACAGAAGTAGGATGGTATATCGTTGAAGGGAACATCGCGGTAATAACCTGATGCTGTCCAGCCTGATTGACTGCTGTTTTCCAGATCAATTAAAAACTGCGGGATTTCTTTTCCCTGATACTCTTTTTGGATTTCCAGGAAGTTTTTTGGCTCCGGTGTGGGCCGCTTTCCTTTGGACTGCGGACGTTCACCCAGCAAATCTGCTGCCAGAAGATAGAGTTGGGTCGCCTGATTAACCGACTCACTCGTATCCTGTGCAAACAGATAATCGCCCCAGCTAATCAAATTGTCGATGTAGCGCATCACAATGGTTTTGGCATAAGCCACCTGCCGTTGAGAGGCAATCGTATCCGGGTCAAATGGATCGTAATTATAGCGGGCAATCTGCTCCTTGCTCGTCAATATCTCTCGTATTGATTCATTTTTTACCGCGCGGAAAGGCAGAAACCTCCAAAAACGCTCGTTGGATGCAGCATTTTCCCATTGGGATGGTGCCTGTGTCGGGTTAAAAATGTATTGCATCCATCGCTTGGCATCCTCAAATCGATTGTTTTCACTTAACCTGGCAGCAATCAAGAATGGAGCGTGGAAGAAGATTTCCCAGAAGTAAAGCCCATAAGCTCCGTCGAAGTCCATGGTCGTCTGTGCAGGAGGGATGACGGAAGCAGGCGGTGTGCTTCCTGGCGGCGGATAGAACCGACTAAAAGGCAGCTCTTGCAGCATCTGAGACTCTATCGTCAGTAAATTATCGAGGCCGCCAGCAAACAGTTTTTGGCTAAGCATCGAAATGGTGTTGGTCGTCAACCGGGTAAAGGTAAACTTCAGCTTTTCGATGGCGAGCGGTTTTGTTACATAAGCATCTGTCGAGAGAATCTGATTAGAAAGCATATCCGGTGGCATCGGCGATGGTTGCAGGTAAATCAGATCGGACAGCTTATTGATTTCCATCCCCTCTGGACGAACGAGGAAGGATTCATCTCCGCTGCTGAAAATCATCCATCCGGGCTGATTCGTGACGTTCCTCAGTGCAGATTTTTCTTCGGATACGTAGTAAAGCAGATTGACTCCTGCTAAGGCCGGCTCATTGCGAAAGGCATTATGTGTTCCGGGAATGTTGTTTCCCCAGTAATTGCTCTCCAGCAGGTTTTTCCCGTATTCGACGCGCAGCAATTCCTGATTTCTTCTCAAAGAGAATTGATAAGGCTGGGGATTGCTTCCAGCGCTGTACCGGTAGTCGGGCAGGTGCAGCCGCTTTTTGCTTTTGATCAGGTTGCCATCGAGCATGACGGAAGGCCCGACCGCGACAATTCCAGGGATATTCTCCACGCTTGGACTGGCTTTTTTGGCAAGGCGAAGCGAATTATACATATTGTGATTGACAGCATTTCGTTGATCGATAAAAGAATCTCGATCCTTATTTTCCACTGTGGGCGGTTTGACAACGGGACGCTCCACATTGCTCGCAAGCGCTCCTCCATAGATCACGAGCAATTGCTCGTTTCCGCTCCTTCTTGGAACAATCGTGAAAGATTCATGATGATCTGCCAGCCAATCGGAATCTACCAGCATTTCTGTATCATTTTTGATGTAGATAATGACTCGCGACTCGTCACCGACGACAATTTTGTCCCCGTACACAAACTGCTCCGTAAATCGGGTATTCTTACCGCTCACCAGCCTCAATCCGGCGGTAATCTCAACGGTTCCTTGTCCGATAAAAGGAGCAAAGCGGTTGCTGTTGGTGGCGGGAATGATTTTGTAGAGCGCATGTTCTACGCCGGTAGACCAAGGCTCCCGAACAACCAGGGTAGTCGCATTCTTGACCTCTGCTACTACTCGCTCTTCTCCCATGCTTCTGATTCGGTCGCCGGGGCGTATTTCACGATCAAACTGCGTCAATTCCCCCCGAACAATCTGCGCCCCTTCAGAGAAGGAGATTTTACCTGCCCCCACTATTCCCGTACCCGTCGTCAAAGCATACGGCTCCTGCCAAAAGTGATTGTTTTCATTCAGCAGGTTCTTCATCTCTTCCGTGGTCAGCGCGTCGTAGTTGGCGGGATAGGCGTTGATGACAACCTCGTCCAGCAATGTTTGCGGAGGAACCCACTCGCCATGATTCAGAAAGGAGTATTTCAGGCTTGCTTTATTTACCGTTTGGGTGCTCGATTCCTGATTTTTGATCGCATTGCTCTTTCCGATATCAAATTCTGTCCAGAAGATAAACAAACGTCCGAAGGCATAGACGGGAGATAGATGCTGTGCCGGAATGCTCAGCTTAATCTCTTCCCAAGGACCCCATGACTTTCCGTTATCAAGAAAGCGGAAGTAGTAGGTATACGGCTGGGTATTCGTCCGTCCAAAGAAAAACACCGTATCTTTCTCTTCTCCATTGCGGGGGTCGATACGCCTGCAATGATAGCTGGCTACATGCTCCAGACTGCCCAGCACCAGCAGCTTGCTGATGTAATCCTGAAACGGCTTTTCTACATTTTCATGGGTGATATTATTTTGCAGGATGTCATCTGACAGTTTTTGGAAATCGGGTGTTGCCGTTTTGCGGAGGGTCGGATCAATGTAATTCTCGGGATAGAGAAAAATTTTCCGATTCGCTTCCCACAATCTGTAGTTGGAAACCCATGTCCACCAAATGGTCGGAACCTTTGTCTCGACGATTCCTTCTTCGAGCATCATGCGAGCGCGCTGCATATAAAGCTGGACGGAGGCAATCCCTTGGGCGATCAGCGAAGTAGTTGCGCAGCTTCCCATCTCTACATCAATCAGCAAATATTTAAACAAATCCGCAGGGGTCGCAATCCGCTCATCCTGCTTGTGAATGATCCACAGTGCGTAGCTTAGCAGGCTGTCTCGGGATAAGGTGTGAATCTGATCGACAGCTTCCCGGTTCAGAACCGCAAATCGTTCTTCGCCATATTTCGCTTGCAACAGGTCGATGCTCGCCTGGGCCAGCTTGTCATACTGCTCCCAGTTCTGCTGATTGATTTTTCCACCCTCATCTGTCAGCCCCAGGTGGCTCAGACTTCCATACTTAAGGACGACATCGACGCTTGCACCGAGCAGACTGGCCTGATCAAATACGCTCTTCATTCGTACAAGCCCCGCAACGGTAGCTTCCGGTTTCTCAGCAGTTGGACGATTGGACCAGAAATAGTCAATCACTTTGCCGATCTGCGTCTCTTGCCAACCCGTAGCCTCCGCGAGAATAGCCAACTTTTTTTCCCGATCCTTTTCGCTAAAATAGGACAGCAGCCTGTCTTCATCATCTGCGAAGGCTTTGACCAGCTTTTTATAGGCAGACAGGAGCTTCATCTCAGCGAAGGAGGGATAGACCAGATCTTTGATTCCAAAGTGTTTCGCATTGTCATGTGTGGTGATAAATCCTGCCTGGACAGGATTTAGCTCCAGCAGTTCCGCAAGCTGTTGCAGGCGCGCCAGGACATCGATGAAAGAAATAACCTGTGGAGAAGGCTCCTGGTCAGCGGCTGATGGCGTGAGGAATGAAACCAGATACTCACGCAAGCCACTAGCGGTGGAGGCAAACGGCAGCAAAGCCTCTGTCAGCGGAATCGTCCCCTGCAAGAAATCGACCATACCTTTGACCAGATAGCTTTTCTGAAGCTCCATGGTTTTCTGCCACAATTCAAGCAATCTGCCAATGATCTGTCTGGTCTGTAACAGATGGGACCGAACCAGATCCACCTTATTTTCATCCCCGGCAAACAGAGAAAGCAGGAAGGAGAGGTCTGTCTTCTCCGTGAAATGCGAACTCAACACCGTGATTCCCGACTCCAGCCGGACGAGGATAGCCTGCTCCTGCTCCAACAGTGCTGTATACACGTCCCCAGACTCTTCCAGATTGATCGATTGATTCATCGTGACAAAGGAACGCTCGGTGTATCCCGCAAACCATACACTGTTGTGAAGCTCAAGCGGAACCAAAGTGGCAGCATTCTCATAGACAAACTCATATTTCCGAAAAATCCCATGTTCACTGATGATTTCATGGGAAATGAGTAGCTGATAGAGCTGGTCCGCCTGCTCCGTGGTCAGACTTCCTGCCTTCAGTTGGTTCGGTTGCAGATGCGAGCCTTTTGCCGCCATCGCCAAGTTGCTGATAAAAGGGGCGATGCTCTTTTCTTCATATCCCTGTTGAAAAGCTGGGCTCGTTTTTCCGGTTGATAGATATTTCAATTGGTACAGATCATAGGAACCTGCCTGTGCCCAAGCCGCTGCATCGAGCGTTTGTGTCAAGACGTCCAGTGTTGGCTGCAGGGCATCCTTGCCTGGTGTACGATAGTCACGCTCTGGATAGAAGAGCAGTCCCAGCAGGTTGAGATATTCATCAATGGTCAAATCTAGCTGTCTGCTCATCATCGTGATGCGGTACAGCCAGGAGAGATTGTCCAGCGTAAGGGAAAGAGTATCGGCTTCCCCTTCTCCTGCCAACGAATGGACAAAGACCGCGACAGTCGTCAAATCTTGATTGCTTATGGTGAGAGCTGCACGCAAACGATTCCGAATGATTCCGTTGCCTTCACTTTCGTCCTCTATTTTCCATTTTGCTGCAGGGACCCGAAATGGATGAAAGGGAACGTGATCATTTTTGTATGGATTCTCCCCATGGAGCAGGATGGGGTTGTTGAAAACCCGGTCAAAAAAGTCTTGAGGCTGTTGATCGTTCCCCCTGCCGATTGTCTTCATCGGATATAAGCAGGCTGTGAGTGCCTCCAGTGAAAGCTCAGTCGTTTTATGCAACTGTTGCAGCGCGGCAACCTGCTGGATAAACAGCGGCGTAATTTCTTTTGCCTGCAGAGCTGCCATCGCCCAGTTTAGATCGGCATAGCTCCACCCCAGCTTTTTTGCCAACCGAATAAAGCGATTCAGCCGATCCAGGCGATCCAACGATAGCCCGCTGATTCTCTGTATGGGATGATCATCTGCATGGATGCGAAGCGGTGGAAGCTCTTCCTCAGTCGCGTTGATATACAAGGTTTTGCCGACTCCGTCCTTCCATTCCTGAGGGCTGAGATTCTGGTGAATCAACTGATCCAGTTCCTCTCGCGTCAAACCCGTGCGTTTGAGAAACACATCCACCACATCAAGCCCGTCCTTCGTTACTTTCGTGCACTCATTGTCCACCTGTACGGTCTTCCACGGGCGATCTACCTTCAGTTGTGTGTCGGAGAGAAGCTCTGCCACCATGCGTACTTCATTCCCAACCTGGATGCGATCCCCGATGGCGACGTCTTTGGTAAACCGGGTACCGTTTCCGAGAAGAATCTCTTCATTCGCATTGTGACGAACCTTTCCCTCCATTTTTTGGGGCAGGTACCGCGAAATCGGAAGCTCATAACCGTAAGCTTCCGTCAGCCCTGTCTCGCTTTTGTCGGGACGGGTTACTCTTTCGAACTGAATCATGGTCAATCCGAGTGCTTCTCTGGCGGTATCCAGCGGCAATACTTGTTCCGCTGCGCCGCTCTCCACCTGGAGCGTTTGATAGAGCTCGCTTACAGATGTGCCCAGCTTTTGCAAATACACTCGTATTTGCGACGGTGGTCTTTCATAGGGAAGCGAGAATGGATATTTGGCTGTCGCCAGAACTTGGTACGCATCCTCTTTTTCTTTTCTCTCCTCGATTTTTTTTTGCAGAACGCGATTGACCACCTGTACATAAGGGATTTCCGAAAATGTATTTGCGCATGTTAATTTCAGGTCAAACAGGTCTGGACGCCGTTCTCGTAACGTATACCCGTCAGGAATATTCCGTACCGGATTCAAGTTCGGGTCCGTGATGTATTCGTCTGTGATGCGCATCAGATCGAGAAAATAAGCGGCAGGGCTGAAAATGGACAGACATTCCTCACATTCCAGATAGTCCAGGCTGCCAAACAGGTCTTGATAGCTGGGGATATTTTGGTAGTAGCTGTCCAGTTCCGGATTGTCCGTGGAAAAATTAGCTGCACGGTAATGTGGAGAGGCGATCATATCCTTGACCACACCATATACCTGGCGAATTGCTGTTTTGATATGAACAGCTCGTTGATGAGCTTCTTTTGCTTTTGTTTCGTCTCCTTGAAAGAACTGGGCATACTCGCGAACGAACCGATGCTCAGGGATTGCCGCTATTTTATGGGCAGAATCCAATCCTTGCTCCAATAACTCTTTGGCGACTTGCTGATCAGGATATACGCGCATCACCCGTTGATATGCTTTTAACTCTGTCTGGATGCCCTCCTGATCCAAGCCTGCCCAATTCAAGCTAGCCGTCTTTTGTGGATCGTAGAAATCAAAATGTAACAGCTGAAATTCCTCGTTTTGTTGATAGAACTGGTCCAGATGCTGGATTCGATCCCTCTGGCTTCCCATCATGTATCCCCCTATCTGAAAAGTGAAGCTACGATAACCGAGCATTCAGGCGGCCCTTTTTTTAGTTGAGGTGCCAAAAAATCGATTCAATTCCGCTAAAGTTCTGTCCTCCATATCTCTTTGAAGCCCTTCTGCACGCAAAATAGCAGCGCTGAACTTGGTATGGAAAATCTGATTTTTCCCGCCAGAATCGAAAATTTGATAGTGAAACTGGTCGGCAATATGAGTCAAATTTCCATCACTCAATTGGCGAACATCTGCCCCGACACGGATCAGGAGAGCTGTGTCGTTCGCTTTCACATAATTGGCAACAGCATCTTCAATCCCCTTTTGCACCAGATTGGAGCCGTGACTTCCCGCAACCATATTCGAGGCTGCTTCTGCTCCGCCTAGAAAATGAGCGATCAGATGGCACCAGGCTTCTCCCAATCCTCTTCGATCTTTATCATCCCGTCCGGAGTATTGAGAGGCAGAAAGCTCAGAACCCGAATAACCTTTCATGGCTGCCGCCATCGCGGCACCGGTTGAATCCCGCTTGTCACTCGTGATACTTTTTTTGGATACGATCATTTGCTGCTCCACGTAGGTATGCTTGCCTGTAAAGGAACTGCCTTGCACAGAGGCAGCATTTCGTACCTGATCGGGAAGAGGTGTACCCTTCCCTGGCGGTGCTGCAAATTGATCCATTGCCACCTGGGCTCGATTTTCATTTCTCTCCAATAGCTCGCGAACCGCCTCTTGACGCATCTTGGTCATTCGCAAGCTTCTTCCACCACGCAACTCGCTAATGATTGCTTTTTTTTGCTCAACTTTCCCCTTCAAAAACGTTTTTGATATTTTTTTTGCCTTCCCGAGCTCAAGTGCTGCATTTCTCTTCGTAATCTTCCCTGAATTACCTTTGTTCCTATTGTTTTTCGCTTTTCCATCTGGATCGACGAAGGTGGTCGGATTGTTGCCGACGAAGGCGTACAGATTTAATCCATCTACCGTCCAGGCGGGGTCAGGGTTTAACCAACGTCCCAGCCATGGTGGATAATAACGAGCGCCGTAATAGTAAAGGCCTGTCTTTTCGTCCCGCTCTTTTTGGCAATAGCGATACTCTCGCAGTACGATTTCCCGTTCATTTCGCCCGGCGATTAGTGCCGTCCCCCCAAAGGGAAGATACTCTTCATAGCTGATGACATTGGCCTCGCCATCCGTTTCCACACTGGAGGAACCCTGACGATCGGTCAATTGATAGCGGATTTGACGTCGGCCCAGCTGGTCCGTCTCTCTGTGATCGCGATCCGTAAGCCAGCGATTGATCATGACGGCGCAAATATTCTCTTCTCTGACCAAAAGCGTTTGCCGTTCCAAAATCAGCGTCTCCTTTTCAGCAGTAACCCTCCGCACCCGTTTGATTTCCAACGTGCCGAGATAGATTTTTTCGCTGATCTCCGTTATCGTATCGCTGATTTTTTGCTCCATGATCTTTCTCACCCGTTGCCCCTTACTGTCGTACACGTAAAAGCAACGGTCGGATGGCTCGTCCCTTCTGTCGATCAGGTCGACCTGAGCGATATTGTTCCGATAATTCCAGACCACTCGGGAAAGATGCTCCAGCGTCAGCATATTGCCGTTTTCATCATAAAAAACGGGCAGATTCTCGCTCACGCCGTTTTTCCGCCGAATATTCACTGCCCGATTGGAATCGGGAGCAATCCGTATCTCCCGTGACCAAGACGAGGATGGCGCATGATGTCTGACAGAGGTAAGATTGCCTGCATCATCATAGGTGTAGCTTTCTCTGTAGATTTCCAGTTTTTCGCGGTCATTCGGGTGAACGGAATTCGCTGGTTGTTGTCTGCCTCTGGCTTGTGTGAGTTGATAAATCGGGTTATAGGTGTAATCGCTGAGCGGCTCAACAACCTGCTGATTAAAGAAGGTTGTTTCATAGGAAGTATCACGTGCGCGGGTAATGTTTCCATGCGGGTCGTAGGTATAGAAAATTTGCTGGAGATGTGGATCTCGTCCGATGCCCTGTAAATCTGTCGCCGGTCTCGTCGTGTGGATACCAAGCAAATGGTGCGTGCTGGGTTCATAAGTGAAACGTGCATGGACCTGATTCTCATAGACAATGGACAGCGGTAAGCTGCCTGCATTATAGCGAATCTCTTTGACGAAGGAATGGACCGTGCCGTCAGCAAACTGTACATTCACCTTATCGAGCAGACCTGCCTGGTTGTACTCCGGCTGGTACACGCTGTGGTCGGGTGTCGTTTTCGACTGGATGCGCTTCAGGGCGTCGTAAGAAAAGCGTGTCGTAAAGCGTTCCTTTTCAACCCTGACAGACTCCGGCTCATCCCAATTTGCTTCCTTGCGATATTCCTGCAGCAAGACCCTGTCCGAAACAAGCAGTTGTCCGTTTATATCGTAAAGCGATTGCGTGATTATCCCCGCCTGGTCGTAAAGGCGATAAAGCTGTCCACGCAAATTTTTATCCTTTGCATCTGGCTCCTCTTCCCCGTATACCATCCGTTCCACCATCTGGTTCAGAACGAGTCCCCTGCCATCATCGCCCGAAACATGGATACTCACAGGACGCTGAAGCTGATCGAACTTGCTGGTTTCATGAAATCCCCGCTGATCCCAGGCGTGAATCGGATTGCCAAACATATTGTTCAAGACGAGGCGATCCCCCGCATCCGCACTTTGGATGGAGAGTGGCTGATGTACCATATCCCATACATAGCGGAAATTGCTGTACGCTGTCCCATGCTTTTGATTGGAAGTATAGAGGCGCGGATCAATAGAGAGCAGCGTGTTGCCTGTGATATCCAGCTTCTGATAGGTCCGCAGTTCATTTTCTCTCAGCATATCTACGATTTCCTCAGCATAAGGCATAAATTTCTCGTCGAGCTCCAAGAGAAAATCCTTTTCATAGGGCTGGAACTTTCGGCTGACCCATCCCGCCTCAGGGAATCTTTCTTTCCGCATCAGATAGCCTTTTTCCAGCAATTCGCTCCAAACCTGATGGGAAGTAACATTCATCCCCTGAACAAGCCGGGCAAAAAAGTCCGGTGGCACCTGGCCCAGATTATTTGTCAATCTCAGGAAGGTGTCTCCTGTGCTATTCAGTACGTGAGTCTCCGGTGTGTCGTAAAAAAGCGCAGCCTTCTCTAACGCATCCTTCTCGTCTTTTGGTTGTTGGGTTGGCTGATCGGGATAGTCCTGCATAAAGCTTTGGTAGTAGACACTATCCAGAACCGTATCATTGACATCGTAATGAAACTCCTCCCACGCGGTGAACACTACCTTGGAGAAGAAACCCTTCGGAGTATCGACACGGATCAAGCGGGATAACGGATCATAGTGATGGATCGTTGGTGCAGGCAAGACGCCAGCCATTTTTCGCTGGTCCTCATAATCTCGCAAAGGAGAGAAAAACGACTCGTATTGCAGGACGGGATTTCCCTTGTTGTTATAGATCGTTTTCCCGGAAACAATCCATCTTTCCTCCGCCATTCCTTCGATAGCGCGACCGTTTTCTTGAGAGCGCAGCACTCCCTCTGCATCCCGCAGGAAGACAACGCCGGGGTCGGTCTTCACCTTGCTCTCAAGGATTCGTCCAAATCCGTCCGTAAAGGTACTGTGTATTTTCACAGCGGTTTGTTCGCCTTCAGGCAGCTCGCTCTCATAAGTGTGGCGCTCCAGTCCTGCCGAGCGGGCCGGTTGTCGATCGGTCATCCAAGCAAATAAGTCGTAGTAGAAAAAGGAGCTTAGCTTCTGCAAATACTTGTGGGGAAAGTCCAGTACATCTGCAAAGCTGGCAGAGTCCTGCACTTGATAACTGCCTATATCCTCATCACCTTGCCGTTTCCCCTCGGTGATTCCATAAGCAGTCGTGCCGATGACCATCCCCAGCGGATCAAACAGCACCTGCGTAATATTGTCGTTGCTGTCTGTCAGTTGCCAAGGCTGAATGGTGTAATAATCAATCAAGGAAGCCGTCTCGTTCCAACTGGTTTCACTCAAATATTGCTTGATCCGAATCGGCGTCAGCGCATAGGCATCATACTCCATAACGGTCCTTGTCTGTAAAGAATCGGCCATGTGTTGACCATCGCTTGACACCTCACGCGGGAGGAAAAACTGTCGATCATTTTCCGTAAAGTAATGCTGAATCAACCCCTTGTTCCACCAGTATCCCTCACGCAACTGGTAGCCGCCGTCCTGCTCCAGGATGTCATCCGTGATCCGCTCCTGGAATACACGATTCGCCAGTTCTTTCGGAAAAACCGCATGCTCCACCCGATGATAAAGTGATCTTTCGCTGATTTGTCCAAGCGGCAAGGGAGTCGTTTGCGTCAGATTCCAAAAATAGTGCTGTTCCCAGGAAAGCAGTCGCGCTTCCTTGCGGTTGGGAGAGAAAGACTGATCATAGCGGATCGATTGAGCTAGCGCTTCGTCTACCTGCCTTTTGATAAGCGAGGAGTGAAAATACAATTCTTCTACTTGCAGACCGTTTAGCTCATAGGATTTGGATTCATACGGAACACCGATCAGCCAAAACTCAGCCTGCTCATTGATATAGCTCCCAACGTGCAGCTTCGCTTTCAGCACCTGTTGTTCAGGAAACAGCCTTTTTTCCTCACTGTAGAGTTGTTTGGGAAACAGCTCCTTCTCACCACCACCGGAAACTCGTCGCGGGTAATAGATTTCGCAAGAGGTACAGACGTTGCCAAAATCATCGACGTCGAGGAAAAATTGATGCTGTACCCGGGGATCTGTGGGATCGCGCTCGTACTGGTACTCAATCGTTTCTAGCGGATGTACGAAAAAGACAGCGTGTCTTTGCGTACCTTTTGGTTGCAGCAGGTTTACCTGATAGTTGGTTTCCGTAACCAGGTAGGGATGATCCGAGAGACCTGCCACATGATCCTGCGCGTACACCTCTTCACGCAGCAACTGTCCCTTCAAGGCACCGTATGCTTGTCGAATCGTCTCGGTTTCCGTCTGTTGAATGGCGGTGTCCAGAGAGCTGTCCGGCATGTGGTACGCAAGCGAATCCCGCTGGTAGTATTGATGCTCATACTGCCTTGAAAAGGCACCCTCTTCAAAATAAGCGCCTGTATGATACCACTGCTTGGTGTATGTAGGCGGGACATACAACGCTCCTGTCAAAAGGTCAGCCCCTGTCCCTCCCCCGACATTCTGGGCTACCTCCCTCTGTACATCGCTATCGAATGATTCGCCATCCCACTGCTCAACATAGCCAAAGCCGTTAAATTCCCGCTCTTGATGATCGTAAAAACCGTCATGATACCGATACCGTGTGACCAATCTGTTCCCCGTCAAATGATCCGTATTCTCCACTTTTTCAACCACCTGAACAGGAAACGGCAACCGGGTCAACCACGGACGTTCCAGTCGATCCTGTAAATAAAAGGAAACAGAACTGGCATAGCGAATCGACGTACTCGCCCCGAAGTTATTCTCAATCGCATGAAGCAAATACGGCTTTGTCCCTCCGCTGAAATCGTAATAATAGCCTCTGGCGGAGCAATCCCCTTTTATCAATACCAGACAAGCAGTTCCATTCCCCAAGATATCGGCAAACAAGATTTTGTCCATAGCCGTAAAGGGCTCGGGCAAATGAATGGAAAACGGATCACTGAAGCGATTCCCGCTTTGGTTGAGATAAATCTCGATTCTGTCTGAATGGACATAAATCAAATCAGCAGGGCCTGTTCCTGAGAGGTCAGCCAAAAAAAGCCTGTTTCGATCCAATCCTCCCTCAAAAACAGGTGCATTCCCCATG
Source organism: Brevibacillus ruminantium (assembly GCF_023746555.1). Lineage (NCBI taxonomy): Bacteria > Bacillati > Bacillota > Bacilli > Caryophanales > Paenibacillaceae > Brevibacillus > Brevibacillus ruminantium. Next base: position 160,908 of record NZ_CP098755.1, on the reverse strand, counting down.
ATCACTCGCTTGGAAAAAGAACCGTGACCCAGATTCGGCCAATATTCCACAAGGCCACTCCGAATCCTGATGCGATGCGATAAGCCATCTCCAAGCAAATCAGCAAACGTTACCAGCTCTTGCTCATCGCCTTCATCTGTGACAGGAAAGCTGCCCATCCTCTCTTGCGGCAAACGGCGACTAACCGGACCTCCATAGCCTGCTTTTTTTAGCGATGGATAATATCGCAAGGAATCCTGGGCAAGCACGACCAGATCAGCAAGTCCATCTCCTTCCATATCAACGAACTGGCGACTGGGATTGGCAAGGTCCAGCGGATACGACGTGAAAGCGCGATACGGCTGCCAGCCTCCCCCTGATTCCCCTGCGAAAAACCCGCCCCAGACAGGTTCAGAAATCACCAAATCCAGTTTTCCATTCCCCTCCAAACTGGTCAGCGCCAAATCCGCACCCCTGAGATCGCGATGGTTGGGAAAATAGGCGGGTGTCTCCGGAGCCTGATATCCCCCTGCCCCCAGCGGTTTCCAATAGAGTGTTTGGGAAGAATCGCTGTAAAGAAAACCGGGAAGTCCTTCCCCATATAAATCAACCAACTGAGTATTCGGAGCAGCTAACAGCGCTATCTGCTCACGATCTCCCTCCACTCTCAATGGGGAGAAGCATTGATTCGCCGGTTGGAATGAGGTGTAGTCAACATGAACGGGTGGCATAGCTTTGATTTGATAGCTGCCATCGCTCTGTCGACGATAACCCTTCACTTCAACGTCGGTAATCAGGGAAAGTTCAGAAGAGAAACGATACGTCATTTCGGTGGATCGAACCAAACATGGTTCCGGGCCGAGCTCCTTCTCCAAATAGTGAAACAAAAGAATGGATCGGCACAAACGATAGGTTCGTATCTCAAATCCACTGCGGTAGATTGAAAAGGGGTCAGGACGGCAATCCCATGATCTTTGAGCCTTGTGAGGATGACAATGCGGTGTTTTCAGCTTTTCTTCAGAAATATCGTATTCTCCATAGTTAAAGATCAATTGAAACGCCCATTGTTCTTGGTTTTGTTGATTGAAATAGTTGCCGTAACGAATGGATTCCAGGTATTTATTTGCGGTGAAGGTTCGATGCTGTTCATAAATCTGAGGTGGGACATTCTCGGAGTTTTCTTGCTTGTAGTGGTACTTTATTTTATTACCCTTTGCATCAAAGCTTTCTTCAATCAGCCATCGGAAGATTTTTGAAGGGGAATCGGGGTCGAAAATTCGTGCTTGGTCACTTTGACCATAAACAGAGGTAAGGTTATCCTTGGTGGTCACCTTCCAGTAGGAGTTGACGGTATTGCTCCAGTGCTGAATCTTGTTGAACGCTCCTTCTACTCTCGGCCGATAGTCGGTAACCGTCCAGGTTTCATTGTCCTGCTCTACTTCAGTGGTACGCTGTGGTACCAATATCTCATCATTGTCGAAAACGAAGCTGTCTGTACTTCGATACTGTGGGACACCATTTTCTGTTCGTCTGGAGATGCTGGATAAAGGGAGGGAAAAACCGATACCGAAGGGACCATTTCCCAAGCCTGAGCTGTAGGTCAAGCTCAATTCCGGTTGAAAACCGCGGGAAGGGGTCGTATAAATGGGAATGGAAAATGTTGCGCTTCCCGTAAAGGGGTGGGGCTGAAAAGTTTCGCTAATCCCGCGAATGGCTCCTCCACCTGCCGGCAGAGATAAATCCGGTACCGATATCTTCAGACTTCCTTCCGAAGAGTTTCTACCAGATTGATTTTTATTTACCATTTATTTCACCTTATAAAAATATTTGTAATCTACCTTAAATTGTATTTCATGACAGTTTGCAAGTCAAATATTTTAAAGAAAATTGTCGAATGCTCGTACGTAAGGTTATCGACAAGCCCTCTATATTCGCTATAAGACCGTTAAAATTCCCTTCCTTGGCAGCTCATTTGGCCCTTCCTTAAAAAATGAAAACGGAGTTATCCCTTTGAGTAGAAATCTCCAGGGGACAACTCCGTTACCTTTTCTTATTTCAGCACCGTGCGCAGCATTTCCAAATTCTCTTTCATAATCGAAAGGTAATCTTTCCCTGCCTTCGCTTCATCTTCCGTCAAGCCCTCCAAAGGATTGAGCGTTCCGGTTTGCAGCTTCGCCTCTTTGGCGATAACATCCGCCACTTTCGGAGATGCCAGCGTCTCGAACAAGACGTGGGAAATCTCGTGTTCCTTCACATATTCGACCAGTCTCTTCATATCGGCTGGAGACGGTTCACTGGCCGGATTGATGCCGGAGATTGCCACTTGCTCAAGTCCATAGCGGTGGGCCAGGTAGGCAAAGGCACTGTGCGACACCAGGAATTCCTTCTTGGACGATTGCCTGACCATATCCTTGAAGTCTTTGTCCAACTGGTCCAGATCAGCAGCCAGCTGTTGGTAGTTTTTCTCATACGCCTCCGCATTGGCTTTATCTTTTTCCGCCAGTGCAGCCTTGATTTTCTCTGCCTGTGCTTTCAGCATGGTCGGATCAAGCCAAACGTGAGGGTCTGTATCTCCGTGATCGTGATCATGGTCATGGCCGTGTTCTTCAGACGCCTTTGCTTCTTCTTTGTGGTCGGCGTGTCCGGCTGCTTCGGAACCTTCTTTATGCTCATCATGTCCGGCTGCCTCAGAACCTTCTTTGTGCTCGTCATGCCCTTTCTCGGCCGCCTCGCCCTCATGGCTGTGGTCATGATCATGGTCATGATCATCATGCCCCGAAGCTTCCAGCAGGGACAGTCCTTCCGTCGCATTCACTGCGATCGTTTTGTTTTTATCCAGGTTTTCGACAGCTTTATCGATCCACGCTTCGAAGCCGCTTCCGTTGTATACGAACAGATCGGACCCGGACAAAGCAACCATATCCTTTGCTGTCGGTTCGAAGTCATGCGGTTCTACTCCAGGAGGCACGAGATTGACGACCTCCGCATGATCTCCGGCAATCCGTTTGGCAGCGTACTCCAGCGGATACAGGGTCGTAAATACCTTTATTTTCGACGTCGTATCTGATGACGTTTGCGGGGTCGTATTGGCAGTTGTTCCAGCACCGCATCCGGCCATGGCAGCTGCTGTAATGACGCCTAGCAGAGCCAGCATCGTTTTCTTCATCTTTTCCACTCCTCTTCCAATTCATAATCATTCCGATTTATCTTTTAACCGATTTTCATTATACGGGCAGTCGCCCATCTTGTAAATAGGATTTATTCCGATTTGCTCTTTTTTCTTCACATCCTCATCTTTTTCATTGTGATATGATAGCTATTAAGGAGGTTAGTCCAGGATGAAAAGGAAATCATTGCTTGTAATCGGTCTGCTTGCTGTTGCCCTTGTCTCCGGTTGTGCCTCTTCCGAAAAAGCCCAGGGAGATCACAACGGAAATCAGCAGCATGCAGCAAACGGAGATTTGCAAGAGTTGACCGCTTCTGTCGATCAACTGCCCAGTTTTCTAGACAACCAGGACCCGCAAATTGTTGCCTCGTATAAAATTGCCGCGGCCAATCGCGAGCTACTCAAAGTCATTCCCTGTTATTGCGGCTGCGGGGAAAGCGCTGGTCACGAGCACAACGGAAACTGTTTTATCAAAGAAGAGAAAGAAGACGGCTCGATCGTCTGGGATGATCACGGCACGCGCTGCGGCGTCTGTATGGAGATTGCCGTTATCTCTTCGAAGATGAAATACGACGGCAAAACGGACAAAGAGATTCGCACCTTTATCGACGAAACCTACAACCAGGGCTATGGCAAGCCTACGCCCACACCGATGCCGTCATAATGGCATCAGACATTTGCCGATCGGCAACCAGCTCCTTACCATAACAAGCCCCCTTCTTTATCTGGAAGGGGGCTTGTTGCCATCCGGCATCGCACTTGCGGCTGTGTCACCGTATGCATGCTTTATGGATTCCTATTCGGTTTTCACTTTATCGTCCCGCTAAAATACCTTTTACCAGCATCTCCGCATAAGCCTTTGCCCCTTCAATTGTAAGGTGCACGCCGTCTTTGACAAAATACTGGTCCTTGCCTGTGCTTGCTTCGTACCAATTCACCAGCGAGATCCGGGCAGAGCTGTCTGCTCGCTCTTGCAGCGCGGCGTTTACCACACTCTCCCATGGCCTCGGCACGCGTGTATTGATCAGGATAATCTGCCGGTCCTCGCCCAGTGCAGCCAAGAGGGAATCCATCTGCTTTTTCGTAAACGACCCGTTCGAGCCCAGCTCCAGAATCACGGTATGGCCCAATTTCCCTTGTTCCCTGAGGTGATTAACGACATCCAGAGCTTGGGACAGCTGTCTGCCGATCTTCCCATCGATGATGATCCCCGGCAGCATTTCTTCGAGATAGGGTTTCGCATCGAGTATGACGGAATCACCGATAACGACGATTCCCTGTCCGCTTCCTCTGACAGTCATGCTGGGATGGCCATCCGGTTTGTCTTTCTTTTCGGTGACCTTCTCTTGGGAAGAGGGTTCGGTCTCGTTGCCTGTATCCGTATTTGGTTTTTGTCCTTTTTCTTTACCGGAATTAGCTGAATCAGCCGGATTTTTACCTGCTGTCTCAGACGGGGAGACCGTCCCCTTGGGGGCACCCGAATGATTGGCATTTTCCGTCGGGCTTTTGGGCTGACTGGGGCTGCTGCCCGGCTTCGCCGCTGTCTGATCGCTTTTTTCTTTTTCGCTCGATGGCTTGGCGGCCCCCGTTTTCTCCGCTTGCGTACTGCCTGCTTGTGTTCCTGTACGATCGGCCGGGTCCTTGCTTATCTGATCTTCATTCGACGACGATTGACCGCCTGCCGACGCGGGTCTGGGTCTATCCGGTGCTTTTTGTCCCTGCCCCGGGACCGACGAGTGAGCAGTGCTTTTTTCATCCTGTCCCTTTACATTGATTGTGGTAGCCGTCGCGATGGGATAGAACTGCGTGACCCCGACGAAAGAAAGGCTGACCAAAAGCAAAACGGCGGTAGAGGTCACCCAGGCTACTCTGCCTTTTTTCCACTTGCTCTCTTTCATCCGCTGCCACAGTCGCCCCAACCCGCCATGACGAATCGGCTCCTCAATGAACCGCCACGACAAATCCGCCAGGACCAGACACGCGGCAAACTGCATAAGGGATAGTGAAAGATTGACCCCGTTTGTATTCACATCCGGACTGGTCAGGACGATGATGGGATAGTGCCAGAGATAGATGCCGTAGGAGCGAACCCCGATCCAGCGCAAAGGCTTTGCTCCCATGATTTTGCCCAGCATGGCAGCAGGGTGGGCAATGACGGCTACGACGGCAGCTGTGATCAACGATAACACCACAAAACCGCCCTGATACAAAAAGTCGTCAAACTCATTTATTTTCCAAAACATGTACAGCAGGATGAGCAGCCCCGCTCCTCCCACCAGATTGAGCATCCACCGCACTTTTGTCGATACATGCACAGACAGCTTTGCACTGGGCCACACCATTCCCAGGGCAGCTCCGATCAAAAGCCCGAAGGCTCTGGTGTCCGTTCCATAATAGACACGACTTGGATCGGCGCCGGGTTCGTACAAAAACGCCATGGCCAGAGCTGAGACAGCCGCTCCCGCCAGCGTCAGTCCGAACAACTTGCCCCGCTGCCGGATGAAGAGGAGCCCTGCCAACAGGACCAATGGCCAGAGCAGGTAAAACTGTTCCTCGACAGCAAGCGACCAAAAGTGACCCAAAGGGGAAGGCGGCCCAAAACTCTCGAAATACGAAACCTCATGAAAAATGAGCCACCAGTTATTCACGTAAAACAATGCGGAAAGCATCTCTGCTTTCATCGCAGCCAGCCGGGAGGGATCAAAGACAGCCAGCCATCCCACCACGACTGCCATCAGCACGAACATTGCAGGAAGCAATCTGCGTGCACGTCTCCACCAAAAATCCCCCAGGTTGATCCGACCATTCCGTTTCCACTCGGCAATAAGCAGATCGGTGATCAGATAACCCGACAACACAAAAAATACACCGACACCCAGCAATCCTCCGGGTATCCAGTCAAAATGAAGGTGGTAAGCGATAACGGCCAGCACGGCCAATGCCCTAAGCCCATCCAGGCCAGCCATATAGCGGCCGTTTCCTTTGATCGGCTTAGGCATGCCGTACACCTCCTCTATCAGTTTCCACTCTTGCTGCAGACGCCTCTTGCTGCTGGTTTTTCATGGTCTTTCTGCCTTCCCCTCAGGTAATCTTGTATAGTGAACAGACGCGAAGCAACGCTTTTTTACCGAATCCATACCTCCATTCCCGCCCCTTAGCTTCGCTTCCGATTCAGGCATCCTTTTATGTACGTTCTCATTATAAAAAGGACGAGAGCAAATGTATTTACAAAATGTAAAAAAACAAAAAGGCACTTTTTTCCACGAATGCTGCTGGTGAAAAGCGAGTTGCTTTCCTTTCCAAAAGATATGCTGCACTTCATCATGATTGTGAAGTATCTAAAACGAAAAATGGTTTGTTATAACGAGAAAAAGGAAGGTTTATCCATACATTTGTGACGATAAGGGGAGATTGCCTGATGAACGAACAGCAAACAGCACCGCTTCTTATTGATGTGCAGATTGGACCACTATGGGAGACGTTCAAGAGGGAAGAAGCCTTGACAACAGACTTCTACGTCACCCTGGTCGGGGTTGGACACACCACGGGGACAGTGTTTTGCCGGCTGAACAGATGATTCGGCATCACAATCATCATTTGAGCACGGTTGGCACGCCTGAGAGGAAAATCACGGTCATGCCAGCCAGTCAAATCACTTTTCAGCAAGCAGCCGCTTGAGGCTGCTTTTTTTTGTAAGGGCCTTCATCTTCAGCCATAAGGAAATCTGACTTGCGTTCGTCAAAATCCCTAAAATCTCTACAACTGTTTGACGAACCGTGGGGTTAAAACGTTTCCTGAATCTCCCTTCTTTTTTCCTTTACGCCAAGGTATTTCTTCGATAAGATATAATACATAGATATTCGATGCATCGTAATTCGATATGAGAGGAGAAAAACATGACCATCAATAAAGAGCTCCTGAAAGGAAGTACCGTCATTCTCATCCTGACACTGCTTCAGGAAAAACCGATGTACGGCTACGAGATGATCAAGGAAATGGAGAAAAACTCAAGCGGTATTCTGACCTTGAAGGAAGGTACGCTTTACCCGATTCTTCACACACTTGAGTCTGAGAGATTGGTGGAAGCGTTTTGGAGTCAAGGTGAAGGAGAACGCAAGCGAAAATACTACCGGATCACGGGCGAAGGGAAGCTTCGCTTACAGGAAAAGAAACAGGAGTGGCTTACTTTCCGAAATGCTGTGGATCAAGTGTTGGGGGAGGGACGGGCATGACACCGAATGACAAAATTCGTGCGTACTTAGGGAAAGTCTGTTCCCAAATCCGCTGCAAAGACGTGCATGCCGACGTGAAGCTGGAGCTGGAGGGCCATATCGCTGATAAAGTGGAAGAAATGATAAAAAGCGGGTACAGTGAAACGGAAGCGGTCGACCAAGTGTTGCACGAGATGGGTGATCCCATTACCGTCGGAAAACAGCTCCATCAGGCTCACAAGCCCCGGATTGAGTGGAGTGTGCTTGGTCTGGTGGGCATATTGATTGGCGTAGGTATCCTTGTCCTATTTTCTTTGCTAGAAAGTCGCGCCCAGGAACTTACTCAATCTCCTATGGGGAGACATCTTCCCGTCGCTGGACTCGGGGTGATCGTCCTGATTGCCTTGCTCTTTGCAAACTATAACAAAATCAAGCCCTACTCCCTGTTTTTGTACATAGGGACCATCCTGACGATGATGTATGTATTTCAAGCGGGTACAGCAGTAAATGGCCTCCCGATGCTAGAACTTCCCTTTACCTCCTTGCGTCTTAACTTTATCAGGCTCAGCCCCATTTTTCTCATCATCTCATTGGCTGGAATATTTACTGACTGGAACTGGCATAAAAAGAAGACACCTCTCGTCGTGCTCGGACTCTACATCGTCCCCATCTTCTTGTTTGCCAGCGCACCTGACTCTTTTGCAGCGCTTCTTTACTCTGTTGGTTTTTTCGTTCTGCTTTTTTACTCGCCGATTGGAAAAAAGCGGGCCATGATGACCATCAGCAGTCTCTTTGGCGCTGCGATTCTCGCAATTGCTCTTATCATCAAACGAAGCGAGCTGGATCGCCTGCTCATCTTTTTGCATCCAGATGCTGACCCAAAGGGATATGGGTACGCGCTCCTTCAATCGATCGAAGCGCTCCGCTCTGCGGGTTGGTGGGGAAACGGCTTTGGTGCTTCCCTCGATAGCCTCCCCGCCTTGGAATCTGATTTTGCCTTTGTCTATCTGGTTCACTGTTTTGGCCTTGCCACTGGGATCGGTGTCTTGATGATTGGAATTGTGCTGCTGGTGCGACTTTTCCGTGCAGCCAATCAAACGAGGGACAGCTATGGTGCGTTGTTAATTCGCGGATCGATCGTTCTCTTTTTTACCCCGTATTTTTACGCAATCCTGATGACCATGGGGTGGATTCCGATGTTCGATGCATCCGTCCCCTTGATCAGTTATGGCGGCGCTAACTTTCTTTGTAACATGGCGTTGCTGGGTCTCGTCCTGGGAATCTACCGCCGTATCAATTTGCAGTCTTCGGTTTCACATCAAACCCATTCCTAAAAAACAAATCCTGCCACTGTACCGACCGTACAGCGTGCAGGATTTTTGTTCGTTTGCTTGTGGATATAGCAGCAGGTGGATCACGTTCAAGCCAGCTACTCTCTTGTCACTTTTTCGGAACCAGACGGATGAGCTTATCATCATCCTCTGCGGGCTTCCCGCGCCCATCACGGCCAAGCGTCATCTTCAGCACTGGTTCCCGCGTAGATTGGCGTCAAGCAACTGCCCCTTCCCACGGCCCCTCTGATACAAATGTGATCCCAGACGGCGCCCACGTCTCTTCACCGCTTATATGCAGATGCATCCAGATACCTGCCATTCAAAAAAACCTGTACATCAGCCGGTCAGGCGTCGTACAGGTTTTTCGATCGGTGATCCAGTTTTGGTTTTGGCCTTTCTTACGCGGGGGCAACCGCCAGCATACGCTCCAGGGACGCCCGTGCCTTGTCGGCCACATCCTCCGGCACGTAGATTTCCGGCTTCATGTTTTCCAGTGCTTCCACGCATTTTTTCAGGTTGTTTACCTTCATATTCGGGCACACCAGGTACTTGGAGGCAAAAATAAACGTTTTGTCCGGGCTGTCTTTCTCCAGCATGTACCGCGTACCGTCTTCTGTTCCGATGATGAACTCTTTGTGGGCAGATTCCCGGCAGTATTTGAGAATCCCTGTCGTGGAACCGACGAAATCAGCGAGAGCCACCACTTCTGGACGGCATTCAGGGTGAACCACTACCTCGGCATTGGGATATTGCGCTTTCAGGGTCATGATATCCTGCACCGACAACTGGTCATGCGTGTTGCAATACCCTTCCCAGATAATCATCTTTTTATCGGTAAACTGGGATACGTAGTGACCCAGGTTTTTGTCCGGTACCCAGATGATCTCATCGCTGTCGATGGACTCGATCACGCGTTTTGCGTTGGAAGATGTGCAGCAAATGTATGTTTCCGCTTTCACATCTGCCGAAGTATTGATGTATGCGACCACTTTCGCATTCGGATGCTGCGCCTTCAGCTTGCGTAGTCCTTCTACGTTCACCATGTCAGCCATCGGACAGCCGGCACGCTCATCCGGGATGATGACCTTCTTTTGGGGATTGAGAATTTTTGCACTTTCTCCCATAAAGTGAACGCCGCAGAACAAAATCACATCCGCATCGGTTTCTTTGGCTTTTTGTGCCAAACCGAATGAATCGCCAATATAGTCAGCCACTTCCTGAATTTCTGGCCGTTGGTAAAAGTGAGCCAGAATAATGGCATTACGCTCCTTTTTCAGTTGCATCAGCCGTTCGCGCAACTCAGCGTTTCGTTGGGCCTTTTTTTCTAACGCCAAGGCTTCCATCTGATAGATCCCCCTACATCGATGTCATAATTTAGGGCCATTGTAAGCCCATCCCACTTGCTTGTCAATGGATTGTCGCTGGAGAAGCTGCTTCTTTTACCCACCTGCGAGAATCTGTTTGCGAATAAACTCCGCCACGCCATCCCGGTCATGATGCGGCGCAATAAAACGGGCAAGCTCTTTGATCGTCGGGACTGCGTTTTCCATAACGACAGGATAGCCTGCATGGGAGAGCGCTTCACGGTCATTCTCCGCATCGCCGAACATCATCACCTGCTCGGGGCCAAGACCCCACTTGCGGCAAAAATAGGTGAGTCCTTCCCATTTGGACACGCCTTTCGGGATCACCTCCAGATTATGTTTGCCTGATGACGTGATGTCAGACACATCACCCCAGCGCTCCAGCTCATCCCGAACCGGCACCAGCTCTTCGGGAACCGGGTGCCAGACAAACATTTTGACAATCTTCGACTCACCCGACGCTATTCGCTGCATCATCTCCGCCAGGGGAACCACTCGTGTCCATTTGTAAAAAGCGAATCGTCGCAGCGAAATGCCTTCCACCGAAATATCATCACGGATTAATAACTCTATGCGTTCCCTGTCCTCCTGAACCATCCAGCGAGTGCTTTCCGTATCGTGAAACTCATAATAAAACGGCTGTTTTCTTAGTGTATGCACAGCCTGTTGAATCATTTCCGGTTGCAGGCTGGAGGACTGTACCAGATTCCCGTCCGCATCCAGGACAGTTGCACCATTGCTGCATACATAGCCATCAAAGGAAAAGCCATTGATGGGTTGCTGTGCTGATTTATAGGTACGTCCCGTTGACAGTACCAGCTTGCAGCCGCTGGCCTGAAGCAACCGGCAGGCTTCCCAGGTCGCATCAGTCATCTGCGACTCTCCGTTCAGCAAAGTCCCATCCATATCAAACGCTGCAAGGCGCAGTTGGGAAAACAAGGTTATCTCCTCCTTCGCTTAAAAGAAAAGTGCAGGCCATCGCTCCTGCACTCTATTTCATGTATATGGGCACTTCCATTTACAATGTACCCCATTTCACCGTGTTATTCAATACAGGGAGTAGATTCATGGGATGCGGGGTAACCGAGCACTGCAGCAGAGGTACCATTCGCTGTATTCAAGGAACTTTCCACCTACTGTTTCTACTACTCTATAATATCCATGAGTTAATTGTTTCTAATGTCCAAGATTTGATGGCTCTGTTGACCGCTCACTGTAAACCAGTCAAGGCTGCGACTTAACTCATCTGTCAATACCTCGGCACGCGGAACTCTCTTTCATACGATTTACACGTTTGCTTGCTCTTAATATGCTACCTGTGGAATGAACTGTAAATATTCAATATATTGTGCAAACACATAAACCTCTACGGGTTATTGAGATTACAGTATTTGGTTAATCAACAGGCCTGATGATGCCAAGAGGTTATTCCGTAGCTTTCCCTCATATTGTGTATCCGATTATTGGGCTCAACCTGAAAATCAACAAAAAATTTTTAACTCCCAAAATATAGAACCAAACATGTAATTAATGACGGTAACCCAACTAATAGGGTGCAAATAGCCCATTGTTGCTCTAACTTTCTTTCTTTTTTCATTTCTTCGTTGTCATCATCAACAATGAAATTTCTTTTTACGTCAGGAGTCTCTATTTTAATCCTGTCTACTCCCAATGTAGACCCCAACATAAGAATTGCAAGACCTACCAATCCGAAGCCTGTATACCCTGTAAACCTAATTAGATAGCCCAAAAAATCTCCTTGATAAAGAGAATACGCAAAAAAAAGTAGGACGAAACTGATTCCAATTAATGTTGCTTTAATCAAGTGAACCACCTCCTCCTCATTATCAAAATTATAAAACGAACACCAATATTAGTGCTCGTTTTATAACTTCCAAAATGTTAATTTAATTTTATTGGTAATTATTCAGTCTTAAGGTCCAAGTTTCAGATCCTAATTTTAGCGTTGCAGTTGTATTCACACCAATAGTACCAGCCCCTTCAAAAACCGGCTTCCAACTTGTAGGGGCATTGTATGAGAATGAATTTGACGTTGGCTTTAATATTCCACTATCCTGGATTACACTACCCCCGTGGGTTCCATCGTCACGTAAAGAACCACCACTTGCCCCATATTTAACCTCTCTATTTGTTATTGATACTTTATTATCGTGAATGGTCCATCCCCCAGTAACTTTAGTTAATTTTTTATATCCGTTCCCATTAGTGTCTTTGTATCTGTCCCAGAAGTATGTGGAATATGCTTGAACAGAATAACTGGAGTCAAAATCATCATCAGAAGTTGAGCCAAAAGTTGATATTGACTCGTTATCAATTGCTTCTTTAGGTACACCATAAAAATAATAGGTAACGTAGCTATCTTTTTGATCACCTGAAGCAATATTTCTTTCAGTTTTTAAGCGCTTTGTTGTTTGATAAACCCTCACATTTTGGACATTCCCGTCTTTAGATAGTGTAGCTCTAGCATTGGGAGGTTCTTTATATTCCGTAATATTGTTTTTGGCCATTTCGAATAATGCACTAAGGTCTTTAGTTTCTTCTGTTGAGAACGACACCTCTTTAGTACTGGCTGAGTTACCTGCTACAGCTACACCACTAACCAAAGAAGTTAAGAGCATCAATGAAAAAAAACTACTAAATATTTTTTTCACAAAAAAACCTCCTATGTAATATATTTACACAATACATTACCTTATAAAACCTATAATGTCAAATATTTCTGATTTTATTGACTAAACAAAATAGTTTATAATATATAACCCTGAGTTTCGAAAGCACTTCATAGCGATGATCAAGTAGAGATCAACGCTGAATAAGCTGTAAAAGCCAGGGAATTTCCCAGTCATTCTTGAACAAAGTGACGAGTTGCAGATAGACGCTCCCCCTCCCCACAACTGAAATTCCATGTTAAATTATAGGAATTCATTTCAAAACAACTATTCTCGCTTCGATTCGTTTTCAATAATGACGATTCGCTGAATCCTCTACAAGCTTCAAGACGATTTTGCGGCTATGTCAAGACGATGGTCACAACACAATTAAAGAAATCCAGGCGATATCTGGTGATCGTGTATCTTTGCTATCGGGTCACAGCAATCGCGTTTATCCGCTGGCTCCATTTTCTTCAATTGAGAAATCGTTTGATCCGAATAATCTTTCTGCTCAACTCTTGTTGCCAGATACTAATCTTTTGTTTGCATATCCTCTTACTTCTTCTTGCATATACTCCAAAATGACGAATCGTCTTAAACTGCTCGTCTGGAATATGGCTAATCGGGCAACCTATAAATTCTTCTACACTTAAAGTTTCCCGTTTTTCTTTGCCAGTTGTTTTATCATGATACCGAAAAGTAACGGTTTCCCCACCATATTGCTCTATTCGATTTAGGCCAATGGCTGTACTTGTTTTAGCTCTTGTCGGTTCAACAATTGACGAATTAGCTTAAGAACTACAGTTTGCCACCGTTTTCGTAACATCCCAAATGGAATTTAGTCATACGTTTTCCATTCCCCGTTTTTCTTTTCTTCATTCCCCTCCATTGTAACTAACATGTGGATCAAAATTTAAATGCGAACCAAATGTATACAACCCTGCAATGATTCCTGGAGCTACCTTAAGTTTCTTTTCAAACCATTCCTGAACAAGACGGACAGCTTCATTCATAAATTCTTTAAGCATCCTACGATATTTTTGGAAAATCACTCGTAATCCTTCATCGATTGTAAAAGTCACATGACGATGATTAACCTGTAGAACCTCTTCGTTCATGATACGGCTCCATTCTTCCGCTTCGCTGCATGAACAAGTCGTGCTTGTATGATGACATCCTTCACAAACGAATAATTTAAATCCGTTTTTTGGGTCGCCGCAGTTTAGAAACTTCTGTACTTCTTTCAAAACCGATGGACGGATTCTCTTTCCATATTTCTTAACAAAAGGTTTCCAGTGATCAATAAAAATCTGCTTAAGAACGTTTGTCTCCATATCCCCATTTTATCAAAACAAATAAAGGGGCTTGCGCCCCCAAAACATATTCTTTCCGCTATTATATTATGAAAAAAGAGCACCCGCAGGTGCTCTTACTGTTTTTTCTCATCTTGATTCGGGTCTTGGTTTGGCTCCGTGTCGGAAGACTTCTTGCTTTCATTTGCGCTGTCAGTCGCGTTTTCAGCAGAGCTGTCAGCCTCTTGAGTGGCAGGAGCAGGAGCTTCACTGATCGTCGGCTCCTCTTTTTTGGACTGGATATTTACCACGACATCCTTGTTTTCCAAGGGATGCGGGTCCATTTTGCCGTTTTCGATCAATTGCTTGATCTGATCAGCATCCAGCGTTTCCACTTCCAGCAAAGTCGTCGCGACCAGCTCCAGTTTATCCCGATGTGTCGTCAGAAGTTCTTTACACTTGTCGTAGCACTCGGTGATAATTCTCTGCATTTCCTGGTCGATCTCATACGCAATCTGCTCGGAGTAGTTGCGCTCGTGGCCAATATCGCGGCCGAGGAAGACTTGACCTTGATTGCGTCCAAACTGCATCGGTCCCAGACGGCTCATACCGTATTCAGTAATCATGCTGCGAGCGATGGCCGTGGCGCGCTGGAAGTCGTTATGAGCACCGGTACTGATATCGCCCAGTACCAGTTCTTCTGCAACGCGACCGCCCAGCAGTCCGGTAATCTTGTCAAGCAAATCGGTTTTTGTCGCAAAGAAACGGTCTTCTTTCGGCAGCATCACTGTGTATCCACCCGCTTGACCGCGTGGGATGATGGTTACCTTATGTACCATTTCAGCATTTCTGAGGTAGTATCCAATAATCGTATGACCCGCTTCGTGATAAGCAACCAAGCGTCTTTCGTCCTCGCTCACCACGCGGGATTTCTTCGCAGGACCAGCAATGACGCGGTCAATCGCTTCATCGACCTCTAGCATATTGATCTGCTTTTTGTTTTTGCGTGCGGTCAAGAGAGCTGCCTCATTCAACAGGTTCTCCAGATCGGCACCCGTGAAACCTGATGTACCGCGCGCGATTACATCCAGCTTCACATCCTCGCCCAGCGGCTTGTTGCGGGCGTGGACCTTCAGTACAGCTTCCCGTCCCTTGATGTCAGGGCGGTCTACGGTAATTTGACGGTCAAAGCGTCCCGGACGCAAGAGTGCCGGGTCCAGAATGTCAGGACGGTTCGTAGCAGCAACGATGATGATTCCTTCGTTTCCGCCGAAGCCATCCATTTCTACAAGCAATTGGTTCAGTGTTTGCTCGCGTTCGTCATGGCCGCCGCCAAGACCTGCTCCACGCTGGCGACCCACTGCGTCAATCTCGTCGATAAAGATAATGCAAGGCGCGTTTTTCTTTGCGTTCTCAAACAAATCACGCACGCGGGACGCACCCACCCCGACAAACATCTCTACGAAGTCAGAACCGGAGATGCTGAAAAACGGTACACCCGCCTCACCGGCTACAGCACGGGCAAGCAGGGTTTTACCGGTACCAGGAGGACCCACCAGCAGCACGCCCTTCGGAATACGGGCACCGACTGCGGAGAACTTGCGCGGGTCTTTAAGAAACTCCACGACTTCCTCCAGCTCTGCTTTTTCTTCGTCTGCTCCTGCAACATCGTCAAATGTGACACGCTTTTTCTCTTCGTTATACAGCTTTGCACGGCTCTTGCCGAAATTCATGACTCGGCTGCCGCCGCCTTGGGCCTGATTTAGCAAAAAGAAAAACAGGATAAAAATAATGATAAACGGAATGATCGAGGTCAGGAAAGTAAGCCAAATGCTGTTTCCTTCTTGAGGCGCAACCTCGACCCGCTTCATTTTCTCCTCATCAATCTTTTTATTGATCAAGACGATGATATCCGAATCGTAAAGCGGTACATTCGTTACAAACTTGGTTTCCTGTCCCGGACCTGATTTCGCCAAAATGCCTTCTACCCGATAGGTGCCGCCTTCAGGGCGAAGGGTAAGCTCGGAGACATTATCGGCTTGCAGGTTTACCCGGAATTCCTGATATGTAAGTTTCCCAACCTTATCAGTACCGGAGAGGATAAAATTCACGATCCCGACCGTGACAAGAAAGATTAGTAGGTAGAACCCAGTATTACGAAAAAAGCGATTCATTCCTTACCTCCTCTCACGAACAGACACTTTTCACATTTTACCATACGAGGCCTGTTCTTCACAACAAACCTAGCTGGAGTATACTTCCGGCTTTAAAACGCCGATAAACGGCAAATTGCGGTACTTCTCGGCATAATCCAAACCGTAGCCGACGACAAATTCGTCAGGAATGGTAAAGCCGCTGTAATCCGGCGAGATGTCTACCTTGCGGCGCTCTGGTTTGTTCAAGAGCGTCACAACCTTCACCGAAGCAGCGCGGCGGTGGCGTAGAAGCTCCATCAGCCGGCTCAGCGTCAATCCGCTGTCCATGATATCCTCTACAACGAGAACATGCCGGTCCTCGGCAGAGGTGTCGAGGTCCTTCAGGATTTTCACCATCCCTGAAGACTCGGTCCCGCTACCGTAGCTCGATACCGCCATGAAATCCATTTCGCAAGGGATATCCATGTGACGAAGCAGATCGGCCATGAATACCACGGCACCCTTCAGGACGCAGATGACGAGCGGGTTTTTCCCCCGGTATTCATCGCTCAAGACAGCCCCCAGCTCTTTTACCTTTTCTGCAATCTGCTCCTCGGTGAGCAAAATCTCTTTGATGTCTTGATTCACTTTAAAACCTCCCGCCACTCTTCTCCAAACTCCACTTCCACGTACAAAACCCGCTTGGTCCACTCATTCACTGGTGCAATCGCGGATCGGCGGATGCCCGGCACCCAGACCACCTGGTCACCCGCAGTCACGATCGGCATTTTGTCCCGCCATCGCTGCGGCACCTTGGCGTCAATCAACAGATCCTTCAGCTTTTTGCTTCCGGCAGTCCCCCATAACGTCATGCGATCGCCTGACTTGCGACTGCGAACAAATAAAGGCCCAGGAAGTCGATCGGCATCAAATACCGCAGCATCATCGGGAAGTCGTGCCCAATCGATGGGGCCATCTCGATAAAACATATGTACTGATGCTCCACTTTCCGGAACGAGTGTCATTCCCGGAACCGCGAGCTTGTAGCAGAAAAACGAACTATGTAATTGCTCTTCCTCCATCTGAAAGCGAACCTGCCCGTAAACCCTGACGACGGATATGCCGCTGGGAAAATTCAGCTCTGCAGACGGACGAATTCCCTCTATCATGTGCAAAACGGCCTCCACATGTTGCGAAGACCATTCGATTTGCCTTGAGAGATAATTTAATATTAGAGTAATCATTCTCCTTTGTAAAGCAACGTCACAACTTTGAAACTTGTCCGCGTCGATGGCCACTTTGCCCGGTTTTTGTTCCAAAATAACCGCTTCCAGCCGTTCCCTGCTCTGCTTTTGCAGATAGGCTTCATCCTCCTGGGCAGCCCTCGACAGAGAGAGGATATGTTCCGCGTACCGCTCATTAATTTGTCCCAAAAGCGGCATGACTTCCAGCCGAATCAGGTTGCGCGCGTATTTGCGCGAGCGGTTGCTGCTGTCTTCCCGCGGAGACAATCCAGCATCCCGGCAGTATTGCTCCAGCTCCGCACGACTGACCGACAACAGAGGGCGTACCAGCTCAACCTGATTCTCTACCAGCCAGCGACGTGCAGGCATTCCCGCAAGTCCGGACAGCCGGGTGCCCCTGACGAGCCGGAACAGGATCGTTTCGACCTGGTCGTCAGCATGATGAGCGACCGCTATTTTTGAGGCTTTCACCTTCAGCGCCACCTGTTTGTACAGATCGTATCGGACGGCCCGGCTTGCTTCTTGCGGCCCCATCCCGGTCTCTTTCATCACTTCGGGGATGCTGCGCTCGAACAGATGGAAGGCGATGCCCAGCTCTCGGCACAGCTCCTCTGCGTATTTCGCGTCCTCTTTTGCTTCTTCTCCGCGAAACCCGTGATTGAGGTGAACCGCGTGGAGCGTCCAGCCGTACTGATAGTGTGAATTGAGAGCCCACAAGATATGCAACAGCGCTGTAGAATCATTGCCCCCCGAAATTCCGACGACAATCGACTCGCCCGGCCCCAAAAGATGTTGGCTCTCAATGTTATTGCGCACGCTTTCGAGCATGGCGGGTTTCCCTCCAAATGGTAAATACAGAAATTCCCAAAATCAGACCAGATGCGATGGCCCCTGCTACCATGGCCGTTTGCATCCCCAGGGTGAGTCCATTAATATATTCTCCATTTACAAATGCGAGCATGGCTTTATAGGCGAGAGATCCGGGAACCAGCGGAATAATGCCGGCAACACTGAAATTGGTGGACGGCACCCTCAGCCAGATCGAGAGCATCTGACTGAGCATCGAGACAACCGTAGCCGCAACAAACGTGCATAAAATGACCTCCGCCCCAAAAAGAGGCAACAGCGCAAAGACCAGCCAACCGGTCAATCCGGCGAAACCGCAGGCCAAGAGCGTCCGCACCGGCACATTAAACAGCAATCCCCAGGCCATCGAGGACAAAAGGCTTAATCCCAATCCTTTCAACAGTACCATTTGCGCGTCACCTCATGAACCATAGGGTAATAGCTGTTGCGACTGCAACGGAAAGTGCCGTCAAAAGCGCTTCCGCCCCGCGTGAGACACCGGCTACCAGATCTCCGGCAATCAAATCCCGAAGCGAGTTGGTAATCGCAATCCCAGGGAAAAGGGGCAGCATGGCACCGATAATCAAGATGCTAAAATGAAGCTGAGGGAAAATCGTTACGCTCAGGAATGCAAACAATCCCCCAAGCAATGCGGACATAAATTCTGTAAAAAATTTCATGCGTAGAAACTTTTCGAAAAATTGTAGACTGAGATTTACCGTTAAGCCTGCCAAAACAGAAGGAAGCAGGTCGTACCATGACCCGCCGGCAAGCATGGAAAAAGAGCCGCTGGCAATGCCAGCCGCCATATGCAGCAGCCATCTCGGATAGACAGGTTTTCCCCGGTCAATCTGCTCAAATAAATGATAGGCTTCCAAAAGCGTGATCTTTCCAGAAACAAACCGGCGCGAAACGTCGTTGGCCAGGGTTACTTTGTTTAGATTAATCGTACGGCTCGGCGTGCGAACCATACGGGTATGATCCTGCCCATTTGTCCGAAAAGACAAAATGATGCTGGTTGGCGTCGCTGAACTGTTTACCGAGTCCATACCGGCCGCCCTTGCGATCAGGGACATCGTCTCTTCCGTACGATACGTTTCGCCGCCGTTTTTCAACATGATTTCACCTGCCAACAGGCATGTATCCATCACCAGGTCAGAGGACACTGCTTGCCACACCCCTCACATCAACCATGCGTAATACAGTGTTCCAGCCAGCAGCAGCATGGATGCGACAAAGAAACCGCCAATCCAGATGCCGGCAGCGCCGGAGCCAGACGCCTTCTTTTTGCGTGTGCCAACTGAACCTTTCTGCACAATCGCAATCATCTCACTCTTCATCTCCTCCGCTGTGGCGTATTGGCCGTGCAGGGCCTTGACGAGCGGATGACGATAGGGATAAAGGCTGTCGTTGTTCCGTATTATATCACAGAGCAGGGTAGTATGACGTCTCTCTACTTGTAAACTCTTCCAATCTTCTGGCCGAGTCGCCAAGCGAACCGTCATGACCGCCAGAGAGAATAGATCGTAAGCGGCCTCTGCCCGCCGATCTCCTGCGAGCCAGGCAGCACGGTCGTATTCTTCGGTAAATTGTCTCACGGCATTGCCGATTTTGGTTACTCCCCCAAAATCAATCAGCCTCACCTGGCTATCCGTATGGGTTACCATGACATTTTCCGGTTTTAAGTCCCCGAAAACCCACCCGTAGCGATGCAGCACAGAGAGCCTGGAGAGCAGTTGAATCATCAGCACGGGCACCCAGTCGGCACCCCTCCGCTGAACGTATTGATTCAATTGCTCGCCATCCAGATATTCCATGGAGTAAAACGTGCAGCTTTTCCCCTCAATCCGCAGATCGTCCACATCGCACAGCAACGGAGCCACTGATGTGCGGTCGTTTCGCCCCTGCTGCAAATGTTTCAGTACATTGACCTCCATGAGGATATCCATGCCTTCCGCTCCAATTTTGACAGCGCGCGGAACTCCCCCCTGTGAAGCCAAATACACGGCCCCGTTCGCACCACGGCCCAGCTCCCGCAGGACGTGGTACGTTTTTTGATTCCACTTGCCGCTAAATTGGCGGGGCAAGCTGGGGATCGCCCGATTAAAAGACATGGTCCTTCAGGCTGCCCCGATCGTCATCCTCTGTCTCGTCATACCCATAGCGATCACGCAAATTCGCCGGGAGCTGGATATGCTCAAACAACGCAATTGCCTCAATAATCGCTGGACCTGTGGGCGTAATTCCGCTCATCGTCAGGCCGGACGTGAGCTGATGGGCCTGCTCCACTTGTTCTGTCCACGGGATACGGACATCGAGATGATTTTGTTTCCCAGGAAATGAACAAACAGCCATTCGACTTTGGCCACTGCGGGAACGCAGGCTGATGCTGAAATCGTGGATGGCTTGCTGGACAGCCGACAGCTTTGGCTTCATACTACCGGAGGAATCGACCAGCATCACGACATCAAGTCGGCTGCGCTCCCCCAGATCATCCACCATTCCTGCTACCTGTACCCGTTTTTCCGGGGCCAAGCCTTCCATGGCAGAATCGCCCAAAATCTCTTTCAATTCCTTGCTGACCACCTGATGGATCGTCCGCGTCATGGCCTTGCGCGTCAGCATCTGCACTGTTTGGGCCAGTTGCTGGGGATAGACGATGTCAAACAGGCCGCCCCCTGCCTCTGCCATCTCGCGGATTTCCTTCTCGCCCTGCTCGCCCATGTCTCCTTTTTCAATGACCCCGATGACATTTACCGTAATTCCCTGTTCGCGTGCCAACGTAGCCGCCGCCACCGGACTTAAACCAGAGTTGGAGCAGCCGTCCGTCACTACCAAAATTTGTCGCAATGTTGCTTCTTTCACTTTTCATCTCCCCATTCTGCCTTGCCTGTTATTTGCTAACCAGTATCGACAGGGTGGGGAGGAAACATACCAAAAGGATTGCAAGCTGCCCGAATCCAGGCCGCAGCAACCCTCCTGTGCTTCCTGCACGTCCTCACAGCTTGGAGAGAACCTGCTCTTTTATATACGCTCTGATTTCTTCACCATTCTCCATGGAAAGAACGTGTTCGGCAACCGCGCGCATCTCGCTGTGATCCAGTTGCTTCAATAAATGACGCGAACGCAGGATCGAGACGGCACTCATGCTGAACTCATCCAAACCAAGTCCCAACAAGATCGGAATCGCAGCCTCTTCGCCTGCCATTTCACCGCACATCCCTACCCATTTCCCTTCCTGATGGGCGGCCTGAATCACTTGCCTGATCATCCGCAGTACGGCTGGATGGTAGGGATCATACAGGTACGAGACTTGCTCATTCATCCGGTCGGCAGCCATCATATACTGGATCAGATCATTGGTGCCAATGCTGAAGAAATCGACTTCCTTCGCCAGTTGATCGGCGATCATGGCTGCTGCCGGCACTTCGATCATGATACCGACCTTAAGATCTGTTTGAAACGGAATCTGGTTGCGCTGCAGCTCTTCCTTGGCTTCCTCCAGCATACGGTTGGCCCGGCGCAGCTCCCCGAGCGTCGCGATCATCGGATACATAATCTTGATGTTTCCATACACACTGGCTCTGAGCAAGGCACGCAGCTGCGTCCGAAACAGCTCGGGGCGATCCAGACAGAGACGAATCGCGCGATAGCCGAGAAACGGGTTCAGCTCTTTGGGCAAAGACAGATAGGAAAGCTCCTTGTCCCCGCCGATATCCAGTGTCCGAATCACGACCGGCCTACCGCCCATGGCCTGGGCAGCCGCCTTGTACGCCTCAAATTGTTCGTCCTCCGTGGGGAACTGGTCCCTGCCCATATAGAGAAACTCCGTTCGGAACAGGCCAACGGCTTCCGCACCGCTCGCCAGGGCTTGCGCGGCCTCTTGCGGGTTGCCAATATTGGCAGCCAGCTCTACACGCTTTCCGTCTTTCGTCACCGTCGATTCATGGACCAAACGATTCCAGGTCTCTTTTTTCTCCGCATACTGACGCTGTTTTTCCTCATAGGCCTGGATCAGATCCGGGTCCGGCTTGATGTGTACCTTTCCTTCCAGTCCGTCCACAATCACCAGGTCCCCGGTCTGTACCTGCTCCGTGACCGTGGACAATCCGACCACTGCCGGTATTTCCATCGTCCTTGCCATAATAGCCGAATGGGAGGTGCGCCCCCCGATATCAGTCAAGAATCCTTTTACCTTCTCCCGATCCAACTGAGCAGTATCTGAAGGGGTCAAATCATGGACGACCAGAACCATCGGATCGGAAAAGCCCGACTCGGCGTCTTCCTTTACCCCCAAGAGATTGCGCAACACGCGCTGGCTCACATCGCGGAGGTCGGCGGCACGCTCCCGCATGTATTCATTCTCCATGCTCTCAAACAAGAGAACGAATTGATCCCGCACCTCTTCCAGTGCTGCTTCGGCATTGACGCCTTCCCCTCTGATCTTTTCCTCGATACTGCCGATAAAATCCGGATCTTGCAGAAACAACTGGTGTGCCTCGAAGATTTTCGCTTCTTCTTCCCCGATGCCGAGCCGCGTTTTTTCCTGAATGGCTTCCAACTCTTGAAGCGATGCTTGCACGCTGCGCTGAAACCTTCCCACTTCTGCGGCACTCTCTGTTTCACCGACGGTCCGGCGCTCGTAACGAAGCTGGTCGTTCTTTTTTACCAGCGCACGTCCAATGACAATGCCCGGTGCAGCCGCAATACCTTGGATAATCATGTGATCGCCCCTTACTTATTCGTGGACCGCTTCAAGCAAGCTGCCCAGTTCGTCCATCGCCTGCTGTTCCCTTTCTCCGTCAATTTCCAGAATAATTTCATCACCCTTGGCGGCTCCCAGCGTCATCAAACCCATGATGCTTTTCCCATTGATCTTCTTGGTGCCTTTGATGACATAGATGTTGCAGGGGTAGGACGTCGCCTTCTGGACAAATAGGGAGGCAGGACGTGCATGCAGTCCGCTTGGATTTTGGATAGTGAAAGATTTCGTCAACATGGTGCTACCACTCCTTTTATGTTTACTTGACGGCTTCCTTCTTTAAAAGATTGACCATCAATGCGGTAATGATCGTACCGGCCAAAATGGAAAGGACGTACATTCCCGGGTGGCCGATGACTGGAAGCACGAAGATGCCTCCATGCGGTGCCGGCAGGGTACAACCGAAGAACATTGACAGCCCGCCCGCCACGGCAGAGCCTGCCATGATGGAAGGAATCACACGAGTCGGGTCAGCAGCCGCAAACGGGATCGCCCCCTCTGTAATGAAAGAGGCCCCCAACAGGTATGCCGTCTTGCCGGCCTGTCGTTCCTCCGCGCTGAATTTCTTGCGGAACAGCGTGGTTGCCAGGGCCAATCCCAGCGGCGGAGTCATCCCCGCTGCCATGATGGCCGCGTGGGGACCGTAATTTCCTTCTGCAATCATCGCGATCCCGAAGGTGAATGCCGCTTTGTTAAACGGTCCTCCCATATCAAGCGCCATCATCGCCCCGAGAATAGCGCCCAGGAGGATGGCATTCCCCTGGTTCAGGTTTTTCAACCAGTCACCGAGCGCTGTATTTACCAGGGCCAACGGTTCGGATATCACGTAAATCATGACCAGACCAGTGAGCAGCGTCCCGAGCAACGGGTAGAGCAGCATCGGTTTTATGCCCTCTAGTGATTGCGGCAGTCCGCTGAACAGCTTTTTCAAGCCGAGCACGAGATAACCCGCCAGGAACCCGGCGATGAGTCCGCCGAGGAATCCGGCACCGCTGGAAGCAGCCAGCATCCCGCCCACCATACCGGGGGCAAAACCGGGACGATCTGCGATGCTTTTGGCAATAAATCCGGCGAGAACCGGGATCATCAGGCCAAATGCCGACCCGCCTCCGATGTCCATCAATACCTTGGCAAAAGGATGGAACGTCGGGTCATTCGGATCAGAGGCCTTAATGCCAAACATAAAGCTGAGCGCAATGATAATCCCGCCGCCGACGACAAAGGGCAGCATGTTGGACACGCCATTCATCAGATGCTTGTAAAAGGCAAACTGTTTTGCTCCCTGCTTCTCTTTGGACTCACCATCCGGCTGAGCCTGAGCTCTGCCTCCCTGGTATCGTTTGCCCTGCTGCTTCACTGCACGTTCAAGCAAGACGTCAGGCTGGCGAATTCCTTCTGCGACCGGAACCTCGATGACGATTTTTCCGGCAAATCGCTCCATCTCTACCTGCTTGTCAGCGGCGACGATGACAGCGGCAGCCTCCTCGATATCCTCTGCTGTCAGCCGGTTTTTCACTCCGCCTGAGCCATTCGTCTCCACTTTGATAGCAATGCCCATTTCCTCTGCTTTTTTCCTCAGGGCATCCGCAGCCATATAGGTGTGGGCAATACCGGTAGGACACGCCGTTACGGCAACCACCCGGTCTCTTGCAGCAGGCTCCGTACTCTCTTTTGCCAAAGACTGTCGCGCTTGCTCCGCCCGTGCTTCTCGCTCTTCTTGCTTCTCTTGTTCTCCTTCAATCTCGCGCTCCTTCTCTGCGATGATGGCCAGAATCTCTTCTTTTGATCCCGCAGTCATAAGCTTTTCTCGAAAACCTTCATCCATCAGCATCTGGGAGAGCAAAGCCAGTGTTTCCAGATGCGCCTGATTGGCGTTTTCCGTGGCAGCAATCATGAAAAACAGATGCGCCTTCTGTTGGTCCAGGGAATCGAAGTCGACCCCCTCTTTGGAAAAGCCAAATGCAATGCTGGGAGTTTTAACTGCTGCCGACTTGGCGTGAGGGATGGCGATTCCCTCGCCGATTCCGGTCGAGCTCAGATTTTCGCGGGCGAGTATCGCTTGTTTCATTTCGTCCCTGCTGTTCAACCGCCCTGCTTCATCCAGCTTGGCGATCAACTCGTCCAGCACCTCTTCCTTGGTAGAGGACGCAAGCGCCAGAACGATGGTATCCTCTTTCAACAAATCACCGATGCGAATGGGTTTTGACATGTGTACTCCCCCTTACCCTTCCACGGTTGTCACCGTGATCTTCGGAGATATTTCTCGAATCTTCTCGTGCGTGCAGAAGCCTTCCGATAAAGCAGTGGAACTGCCTGCTGCCACAGCAAAGCGAAATGCTTCCTCGCTGGACATCCCCCTAGTGAATCCATACAAAAAGCCGGCCACCATGGAATCTCCTGCTCCAATGGAATTGACAGGAGGCTGTTTCGGGATACGAGCGACGTACACCCCATCTCGGCTGACAAAGACTGCGCCCTGCTCCGCCATCGAGACGATGACGTGCTGTGCCCCTGCCTCCAACGCTTTTTTCCCATAGGTTACAGCCTCTTCATGCGTGGTGATCTCCACGCCGAACAACTCGCCCAGCTCATGATGATTCGGTTTGATGAGAAAAGGCTTTTCTGCCAATCCGTCCGCCAGCGCTTTCCCGCTCGCGTCCAGAAAAATCCGCACGCCGCGGGGACCCAATCGTTTCATGATGCTTTGATAAACGGTATCCGGGATGCCCCGGGGCACGCTGCCGGCCAACACCAGGTAATCATCAGCCGTCAACTCATCAAGCTGGCTGTACAAGGCTGCAAGCTCCTCTTCCGAAATGGCCGGCGACGTCCCGCTGATATCCGTTTCCGATTGCGCCTTGATTTTGATGTTGAGGCGGGATTCCTGCCGGGTGCGAATCAGCCTGTGAGCGATGCCTTCCTGCTCCAGCTCATGCTGGATAAAGGCGCCAAAAAAACCGCCCACAAAACCCAAAGCCGTACTTTCCATCCCCAGGATGTTCAGTACCTTGGAGACGTTGATTCCCTTTCCTCCGGCAACCTTTTGTTCTCGCTGCGCCTTGTGAATCTCTCTTTCTGTCCAGGCGTCCATCCAAATGTGATAGTCAATTGAAGGATTCAAGGTCACTGTGTAAATCATGCTTTCACCACTTTTAGTTGTGTCAATGCTCCGTATTCGCGGATCTCTTCTTCATGCAAGCCATCATCGGTAATCAGGGTCGCTTCATCCAGCTCCCCGACCTTGGCAAAAGTGACGCGGGAAAACTTGTTGGAATCACAGAGGACGAAGCTTTGGTCCGAATACTGAAGAGCCATTTGCTTGACATGGGCCTCGTCTGGATCAGGCGTGGTCAATCCATGCCGCTTATCGATCCCGTTCATCCCCAGAAAGCATTTGTCGAAGCGGTATTGGCTGATGGTTTTCAAAGCGTCGCGACCCACCAATGACAATGTAGCCGCTTTCATTTCGCCGCCAAGCAAAATCGTTTTGATCTGCCTATTGCTGAGCTGCAAGGCGATATCTACGCCATTGGTCACCACCACGATATTTTCGTGCGGAATAAAAGAAAGCAGATGATGCGTCGTCGTACCCGCATCGATAAAAATCGAGTCGCTCTCTTCGATCAGACTGGCCGCATATTTGGCAATCGCGATCTTTTCCCGCTCATATTTCACTGATTTTTCCTGGACAGAGGGCTCTTCCAGCTTGTTCTGCAGCAGTGCTGCTCCGCCGTGAACGCGTTTTAACAAACGCTGTTCTTCCAGATCACTCAGGTCTCTTCTTACAGTTGATTCAGATGCGCCGGTTCTCTCAACCAGCTCGTGAATCCGGGCAACTCCTTTTTCTTTGAGCATGCTCAAAATAAGCTGATGTCGTTCAGGCGTAAGCATGATCGTCTCCTTTCACACCAGATGAAAATCATCTTGGATGATTCTCATTATAACCGAAATAACAGTCATAAACAATCAAAATAAATCAAAAAACTCCATTTATAGTATAGAAATCATTCATTTTCGATCAAACATGCTGAATGAACAAATAAAAAGAGCAGCCGTCTTTCACAAGAGGCTACCCTATTCTTGATTGCTGTACGCATATGCTAGCTGACGATTCTCGGTCGTTCCAGCTTGGGCATTCCGTGTACCTGGATCGCCGACCATTGCGGAACAAATCTGTCAATTCTCGCCACCAGTACGGTCATGTCATCCACGATCTGGCCGGAATGCTGCCGGATCACCCTCTCCAGCAACAGATCAGCTACCTCTTGCGGATCATTGGTCTCCAGCTCCGAGAGAATCCGCTTCATCCAGGCCTGGCGGTTCTCGATATGGCGCGGCGCTTCGTAGATGCCATCTGACATCATCACGAGCAGATCACCTGGCTTTAAGGTGCGCGAGATGACATCCACCTCGATCTCCTCCAAAATCCCCACCGGGAGGTTGTTAGCGGTAATCGTAATCACATCGGCCCCTCTTTTGACAAAGCTGGGCGTAGACCCGATCTTGACGAAGCGTGTATGTGCAGTCTGCAAGTCGACCAGGGCAAGGTCCACCGTCGCAAACATTTCATCGGTCGAGCGGAGGGCCAGAACCGAGTTCACGGTTTTGATCGAGAGCTTCTCATCGAGGCCGGAGCGAAGCAGCTGCTGAAGCATGTCCAACGCCGATTGGCTCTCCAGATAGGCACGCTCTCCATTGCCCATCCCGTCACTGATTGCCAGCGCCATCTTTCCGTTGCCCAGATCCATCGTTCGGAAGCTGTCCCCCGAAAGCAGCTTTCCGTCTTTGGCCGCTCCGGCAACCCCTATATCAATCTCAAAGGTTTTAGCTGATGTCAGGCACATCGTGCAGCTCCCGTCTTTTTGCGCCTCACATTGCCGCTCCCTCACCACGATGTTCTCGCCCAGAATCTCCGTCAGCATCGGAGCGACGATCTTGGCACACTCGTCTCTGCCGTAACAGGAGGGTTGGCTGATTTCGATATCGACCTTGCCCTCCTCCAGGTTGTGAATCTCGACGCGCCGCACAGACAAACCCAATCCCTCCAAGGCTTGCGAGACCTGCTTTTCCTGCAGACTCAGCTCCATGCCTTCCCGCTGAATCTCGCGGGCAAAATCGCTCATCACCCGGGAGACACCGGACAGTTGATCGGCGACCAGCTTGCGGCTTTCCTTTACTTGTTTTTTCAACAGATCAAAGGCTTGCTGACGATCGTACTCCTGTTCCATGACCGTGATCACCTTTTCCGTCTTGATGCATCTTCTCTCCCATTCGCGCGGAGGTGCCACTCCGGCCAACGATCCCGTCTCTTGCACCTTCTCCATCATCCAGACCATCCCCTGGTACACGGCCTCCGTATCTCTTTCCCAGCACTGCTCTCTTTTCCAGCAACGCTGGCAGGTAAACTCTGTCACCCGGCTCAGCAAAGCATCTGTCTGTTCATCGTACTCTTCGGCATCGGCTGTCTGGGCGAAGCTGCGGGAAAGCTGGACAAACAGTTCGGAAAACTGCTGAATCTTGCCGGCTGTCACGTCCCGAACCCTGCGCATATACATCTGATGCGACTGCAGATTTTCCGGTGTTCCGGGGATAAATCGCGAGACGTTTTTCCAGACACCCGCCGGAGTCAGCAGGAACAGGATGATGGCAAGTCCGGTTTCCACCAGCGACAGGTATAAGGTTTCCTCGGCTCCCCCATAAATGGCCAAAATGGCGGTACCCATCAACAGACCGGCCGACACACCAACCTTCCCGCCCTCTTTCAAAAGACCGGCCAGCAGACCGGAAAACGCCAACAGATTAATCTGCATTAACGCATTGACATTGGCCAAGCTGAGAATCAGACCCGTTACTACTCCTACCGCCGCTCCAATCGTGCCTCCCCCCGCAAAGGCAAACAGCAGCAGCAGGTACCGCGACAAAACATGCTCCATGGACAGGCCCTCAATCGTCCAGTCTACCGTTCCTGTCATCAGGGATGCGAGCAGGATCACCAGGGAAACGATCTCTTCGCTTTTTAACGGCTCATACGGCTTCGCCAGATGAATGATCGACAGAGACTGTATAAAAATCAGGGTGAGCACAAAGCTGAGAACAGCTTCCACCGCCACCATGACCAATTGGTAGGTGTTCACCTGATTGGTAATCGCATCAAACAAGAGATGGCTGCTAAACACGGTGACCAATACGAGCAGCGGTGTCCGTGAGAAGTCCTTGCGACGCAGCCGCTCGCTCCATTTGCAAACAGCCAGTGAAAGCGCCACGCTCATGACAGCCTGCAACCCCATCGGAACCGTATGCGTAAAGGCGCCCAGAATCAGGGCCGCACCGCAAGCCAAAACGGTGTCCTTCCGCAAGTAGTACATTACCATGAAATAGGGAACGATGAAGGGAGTCAATTCCTCCAAAATCAAGGCTCGTCCCAATAAAAAGCCCATGAGGAAGGGTAGCAGCTTCCATTTCTGAACCGTTTCCGCGATTTTCTCTCCCCAACTTCCCGTTGTGGAATCCCATTGTTGTGAGACACGTCGTGCCCACATATGACCGGTACTCGTAACGTTTTTATTGATCATGACCCTTACACCACCCCGTCTACGTTTTCATGTGGTTCCCATTATACGAAGGGGGTGTTGTAAATTTTGTCAAAAAACCAAAGTGTATTCTATAAATCGTGCGACAAATTCATTGACGCGTTTGGACAAAATACGGTCTACCTTTATACAAAAGCTTTTTTGGACAAAAAAAACCGACGTTTTGGCGGTCTACGTCGGCTGACAGGTGATTCGCGCTTTTGCGAAACGGGCTTATTGTTATAGATTCGTCACGATTTCAAAATGCCCTTCCTCGATTTCTCTGCAAATTGCGCTTTTCTATAAGAAAGAAAAATCAAAATACTCAGAAATTATTGGGATTAACGACTTCGTCCCCTCTTGTCCCGCTTTTTTCTCAAAGACGTCTGGCGATCTTCGCTCTCTTTGATAAATCGGTTCAGCTTTTCTTCAAAGCCTTCCGTTCGCTCACGATGCTGGCGAGGAGGCCGCTCTTTTTCTTGGGCTTTCTTGATGGAGAGACCGATCTTTCCGTCCCGGATATTCAACACCTTGACTATGACCTTGTCCCCGAGCTTCAGGTGCTCGTGAATGTCCTTTACATACGTCGGTGCAATCTCACTGATGTGGACGAGCCCCGTTTCACCTCCGGGCAGCTCGACGAAAGCACCGAATTTCGTGATGCCTGTCACTTTCCCTTCCAGTTTGCTCCCCACTTCAACTCCCATAGACGTGAAAAGCCTCCCTTTGGTGTAGATGTCCCTGAACGCCTATTCCGGTATCACGTAAATGCTTTCTCCTGGTTTTGTGTAGAAGAACTGCTTTCGTGCCAGCTCTGCGATGTACTCCTCGTCATAAAGGCGGCTGGCCTTGTACGTAAGCTCCGCCTGCTCATTTTGGACGGCAGTGATTTCTTGCTTGAGTAAGTCAAGCTCTGCCTTTTTCTCGGCCAGGACTCCGCTTTGCATGTAAAGGGTATAGCCAGTCCAGATGAACAAGCAAAGCACGAAGAAGAGAACAAGGCGGATTCTGCGCTTTTGTCCTTTTCGATTATTCGGTTTGGAGGGGGGGACGGTCTTCAATGTTTGCCACCTCGATTGCAGTTACTTCTGCTTCTTCTTTCCGGAGAATAACCATTTCTTGAACGAGCCCCAGAATCCTGCCCATTTTCTGTATATTCCTTTCCCCAAATGCTGACCCCATCTGGCAAAAGGAGACGATAAAAATCGAATCAGCTTCCAAACGTATCCAAAAATCGTCATGATGATGGTCATCAAAAAGGTAACGACCATGAAGATCAATTTATACAAAAGTAACACGGGTCGAACAATTAGGGTATAGATCAATAGTACTATGGTTCGATATAACCAACGTAGAAATTTTATCACGGCATTCAAGAATTGAATATACTTCTTACTTCCTATGACAAAATACACCCACGCACCAAACAACATACCCAGAAATATGGGGAACCGCACAATTCCGTCGTTTACCTGGATGAGAATCCAGAATACCAATGCCATGCTGCCTACCCAAAACAGGATATCCAGAAAGAAAGAGAGCCAGACCGGAATTTTTCCCTTTCTCGAAAACACGTGGTACGTGTCAAATCCCATTCCGAGGATCGCTCCGCACGCTGTCATGGCCAGAACGGTTTGAAACTGAACGGCGATACTCACTTGAATAACTTCCCGAAAAATCCTCTCGACCGGTCTGTGGCCTGCCCTTGTTCCAGATACGCCAAATCGTGTACCAGTCCCTCAATAGCCACTTCGCCAGTCTCCAGGCTCAGATTTTTCATGTGCAGGTTCTGTCCGCGTATGGTTAAAAAGCCGCCTTCCGTCTCCAGCAAAAACTCTTCACTATCAAAGCTCTCGACGTTTTTCACTCCGGAAATCGCCAAGCTGCGTCGATTGATCATCACAACTTCGTGGCGTGGACGCTTCACATGGTCGTTCATCCCTTTGTCCTCCTCACGTACCATTTCTTGTACCATAAATATGGGGAGGGATGTCCTTTTAGAACAACAAGCCTGCGCTGCCCTTCCAAATTTGATCCGTAGGGAGGGAGGGCAACCGCACTTAGCTCGCGATCAAAAAAGGAGTACTTTCCGGGAGAGGTCCCGAAAAATACTCCTGATTTGCTTGTACCCGCAAAAGGTTGGCTTTTGTCAGGTTATTTGAATACGGCATAATGGCCGTTGTTAAACGAAATCTTGTACTGCAGTTGATCAAGCACAAAACGCAGTGGAACCACCGGCACATTGTTTCTCGCTTGTACGGCTACCGGCAGTGTAACGTTCTTGCCATTGACCGTCGCGATGTTGGAGCCCACTTTGAATTGAATCGTTTTGCCATTGCCTACAATTTTCGCTGTGCTGTTGGTGAACGTGGTCGAAACGCCCAGACCATCCCGGAAGAAAGGTGCCGGCATCAGCGTATGTCCGTTGACGGCAAATGGTGCGGCTGGCAAAGCAATCTTCTTGCCATTCTTCATGAAGGAGCCCACGCTCGCCTGGAACGTAACCGAGTTGGTCGGTACGACATTCACTGTGCGCGAGAACAAAATGCCTGGTTCCTCGGAAGAGTAAACGCCGATATTGTACACGCCACCTGCAGCAGGTGTGACGATTCCCGACGTTTCGAGCATGCTGATGTTGACTCCTGTTTTCGCAGGAATATCTTGTCCGGGAACGATAATCAGATTTTGTCCGCGCACGCCCACGAATGCTGGAGTCACGCCGTTGAGTGTCACTGTTTGCGGCGCAATGTAGGCCGGAACACGGAAACCGATCGGCATGACGATCTCAATAAAATCGCGGTTTTTCACCAAAGGCATGCCCAGGGAACGGATCGCGACTTGCATCCCGGTTGCCGTCTGCGGCAATGATTTGGTCAAGGTTAAAGTAGCCGAGCTGTTGTCCACCTGCACCGGCACCGGTGGAGGCGTCGTCGGCTGAGTCGGATTGACAATCGGTGTGCCGGAAATATCAAAACTGCTGGAATAATACTTTCTGCCATCGACCGTGACAATGATGTCATAGCTTCCCGGGGTGTTCGGGTTGCGCACGAAAGCATCATAGTCAAACTCGATGTTCAGCTTGTTGCTGTTGGTAAAGCCGGACGGTGTACGGAATGACACTTTGCTTCCGCTTACGCCCAGTGAAGAAACGTTCTTCCCGTTTACTGTCACGTACAGGTTGGAGATAACCGGCGGAATCATCTCCGTACGCGGGAATTCGACTGAGATCGGTGTATCGGCATAGACGCGTTCGCTCAGGCTGACATCAAAGCTGTAGCTGGTCCGCGCTCCTACGCCCTTGTCGGAGAGCCTTACATCAAACGCACTCCGTTTGCCTCCCTTGATCTCAAAGCTGTCGGTTTCGTAGTCTCTGCTGTCGTACGTAATCTTGTACGTGTATTTGCTGCCAGACTCCGGGTTTTTGATGCCGGCATCCGAGGAAAATTCCAGCTTGAGGTTGGTATCCCCGTCAGCGCCTTTCGGGATCTCAATTTTCACCCGGTCACTGCCCGAAATCGTAACATCTGCGGCTCTGGTTCCGTTCACCTTGACATCGGCTTTGTCGATTTTTCTCGGCAACATGTCCCGGTGAGGGAAGTCCACATAAATGTACTTGCCCTGCTTCAATTTATCCGATTTGTCCAGGTTAAACTTTCCGATCGTAATCGATGTGGTTGCGCCTTCTTCATAACTGCTTTGGCTGACCGATACGTCTTTGGAGCTGTTTTTGCTGCTGGAAGAGCTGCTTCCGATCTGGATATAGTCACTATCTGCTCTTTCATTTTCTGTTTCCACACTGATCGTGTATCTGCCCTTGCTGGATGGATTGGTGACACGATCAATTGTCAGCGTAAGAACCGTACCAGAACTAATTTTTTCATCGACGGTGATCTCGACACTTCGCGATTTCACTTTGACCTTATCGATACTAATCTTATGCCGATCATCATCTCTCAGGGTGACATCCGATTCGCGCAAATTTTTAATACTAAATCCAGAATCGAATTCGACTGTGATCGTTTCTCCTCTTCTTAAATTTTCGTCCAGTTCAAATTCGAGTGTATATTCGGTTTCTTCTCTCGTATCGGTATCCTCGGCTTTAATATCCTCCAGTGTCAGTGCATGAGCCGTCATTGGGCTAATTGCTAACGGTGCAGTAAGTACCGTGGCCGCCATCAGCGCAGCCAGTCCCTTTTTCGCGCTTTTGTGCATCACAAAGACCTCCTTTTCCATGCAACTCTCTCCATGATAGGAAAAGGTTAGTGAAAAAGTCGTTACAAACAGGTAACGATTTACTATCCTGGGCATAGTCAGCCAACATGGACGCAATGACGATGACGTTAAAAGAAAAAAGACTGCACGGCTCGCAGTCTTCATCCTTTGCTTTTCATCCAGGACAGAAGCGCCCATCGTCTCTCTGTCCGCTTTTTGTATTTGGGCAATCCCCGGTAGACCTCCACAGCTTCCGAAAAGGCTTGGCGGGCTTTTTCCTTTTGCCCGATCTGGGTGTAGAGCATACCCAGCTTGTAATACACTTCCGCCGATGAAGTTTGAATCCCTGTCAATTCTTCCAGATAGGCCAGGGCCTTCTCCGTCTGATTGTGTTTGGCGAACGCCTCTCCCAACCGCAGATAGGGCTCTCCGTATTTAACCCGGGGATTCATCTCCAGCGCCTTTTTCAGAATGGCTTCCCCTTCTTCTACTCGGCCTGTTTTGAGCAGACAGATTCCCCGGTCGCTGATCACTTCCGCTGACTCTTGCATGATCAATGCCACTTCATCCAGGTAGGCCAGCGCCTCCTGGTACTGGCCTTTTTCCATCAACAAACGGGCCAGCTCTACTTTTGCCGAGGTATCATGCGGGTTTAGCCGCAGCTCCCGACGCAAAGCAGCGATCCGACTGTTCCGCCGAAACGGCTTCGTCACATCCGGCAGCAGGCGAACAAAGCGCAAATCGAGTGCGTACAGAACGATCAGGATGATGAGCAATGCCACAAACGGGTTCCCCGTAATCCACCACAAGATCGAAAACAACATGACTTTTCCCACAGTCTCATCCCTTTGCATCACAAATCTATCTCTACCTACTTATTATACGGATACCTGAGAATTGTTGTCAAATACTGGCACGGGTCCCTCTCTTTTGGGCTGGGGAAAAAGTGCGCTTCCGCTACACTCCTTTTAGATAGTCATTTTCCTCTTTTTCATCACGCGGCACAGGCACTTCGCCGATCACCCTGTAGAGTGAAGCAGCCTCTTCCTTGCGCGGGTTTTCCTTGATATCTTCCACTTTGACGGAAACGATTTTCTGTCCAAAGCGGATATCCAGCTTGTCGCCGATTTTGACCGAGCTGGAAGCCTTGGCCGGTCGGTCATTGATCTGCACCCGGCTTTGGTCGCACACATCTTTTGCCAGCGTCCGCCGCTTGATTAAGCGGGACACTTTGAGATACTTGTCCAATCTCATCTTGTCATCTTCTCCTCATCCTAGCCGTTTGGCCTCTTCCCACCATTTATCCATCTCTTCCAAATTGGTTTCGTCAAAGCTGCGCCCGGATTCGTGCAGCTTTTGCTCAATGTAGGCAAAGCGGCGGGTAAATTTCCGATTGGTTAATGCGAGGGCTTCCTCCGGGTCGATTTTCAGGAATCGGGCCAGGTTCACTACCGCGAACAGCAGATCGCCCAGTTCACCGGCCTGTTCCTCCGCGGAAGCTTCCCGCAGCTCTTGGTATTCTTCTTCGATTTTTTTGTACACGTCCGCGATGTCATCCCAATCAAAACCGACATGCGCCGCTTTTTTCTGCAGCTTGTAGGCGTACATCAGAGCCGGCAGGTCGCGGGAATGCCAGCCAGCTTTGATTGCTTCTCCAAATCGATACCCTTGGCCGCTTTCTCCTGTGCCTTGATCTCCTGCCAGTTGGCCAGGGCCTCTCCGGCATCTTCCGCACTTTTGTTCCCAAAGACATGCGGATGGCGGCGGATCAGCTTTTGATTCAGCCCGGCCACGACGTCGTCCACCGTGAAGTAACCGTCCTCTGCAGCTATTTGCGAGTGGAGCATAATCTGCATCAACAGATCGCCCAGCTCCTCGCACATGGCATCAGGATCGTCATCGTCGATAGTCTCCAGCACTTCATACGTTTCTTCGATCAGATTCTTGCGGATACTCTGATGCGTCTGCTCTCGATCCCAAGGGCAGCCTTCCGGGCTGCGCAGGATTGCCACAATCTCTTTGAGGTAGGAAAACTGGCGGTACCACACGCTGTCTTCCTTGACCGGCCCTACATATACCAGAGTCAGATTGCCAAAGTGATCCTGCCGATCCAGCTCGTACAAGGGAACCGTCTCGACCCGCTCCTGATCCCTTACCCCGACGGCGGTCGCTATGGTAACCGGGAACTCATCGGGCAGGACCTCCATCAGTGTGAGCTTTACCTCAGAGGCGACGTGCGCATCATATACCTGGGCAATAATCGTATGCAGGCCGGGATGCACCTGCTCCGCCTTGAGAGCTGTCCCGTCTAGAAGGGAAAAGCCTTCGATCGGGTCGATCTGCAAACGGGCAAACAAGGGATCAAGGAAGCTTTGACCTCCGCCAATCTCAATCCGGATACCCTGCTCTGGCCCTTCCTGCAGCAGCATCTGCACAGTCCGCTCTGCCACCAGAGGGTGACCGGGAACAGCGTACACGATCTCTTTCTCCTCCGCCGCTTTGTGCAGCAGCGTCTCGGTAATTTCTGCGTATACTTGTTCAAAGCTGTCGTGTCGCTCATAGATGTCGTCAAATGATGCATAGACGACGTTTTCCGGCAGTTGCGCTACAACCGGATGATCCGAGGTGCGCAAATAGAGACGGGACGCTGTCGTCAGCAGCCGGTACAACCCGTACGGCAGCTGATCAAGATCACCTGCGCCAAGCCCCAGTACCGTGATTTTGCCTTTGTCATTCATCAAGTGAAAAGCCTCCCTCTATGGGTGAGAAATATGTGCCTATGTACGCAGCAGCTTCATACGTGCGAGTAGAGAGGCAATACGCTCTCCCTTCGGCAAAAAGCGAATGTCTTCCCGGGTCAATCCGCCTGTTTTTAGCAAGGCGATCAGATAGACGACCCCGCCGGCCCCGACCGAAACGAGGCCAACCAGCGTGTAAAGCAGCCGGTTAGAGGTAATCGCCCCCTGCAGCAGGAAAAGCATGCCCCACTCCACAATCAGTACGACGATCCCCATTGCGACTACCGATAAAAACGGTCTCCAGGCAATCCGTTTCAGCCCAATCCGGGCACCGGTGTACTTTTGCACACCCAGTACGTTCAGCCCCATGGCAACCAAATAAGAAATTACGGTCGCCAGGGCCGCTCCGGAAATTCCCCAGAACGGAACCAATACGAGATTGAGTATCAATTTGAATAGAACCCCGATAAACAGGTTGCGCGCAGGTCTCATCACTCGACCCAGACCCTGCAGAATGCCCGCGCTGGCAATACTCAAGGTCGCAAAGAGGATGGTAAAGGCTTGAATCGCCAATGCTTGCGTCCCTTTATCATCACCGTACAGCATGACGTTGATCGGTTCCGCCAGCAAAGCCAACCCGACCGAAGCCGGCAGTCCCAGTAAAAACGTGAGGCGAATAGCGACCTCCGAGCGTCCTGCAATCACACGGTGCTGCCTTTGCGCTGCCGCCTCGCTAATCGCGGGAACCAGAGCGAGTGACAGCGAAGTGGCAAAAAACGTTCCAAACTGGATGAGTGGCTGACTGCGGTCAAACGCCCCCTTGACCAGCTTGGCCGCATCCTCATCGATCCCGCTCCATTGCAGCATATTGACGACAGTCATGGAATCCACCAAAGGGATCAAGGGGAGCACTAAGGCCCCGAGACAGATCGGAAGCGCGTAAAACAGCAGACTGCGAAGCACTTGCCGGTTCGACCAGGTGGACTGACTGGCGGCAGGTGCTTCTGATCCTGCCAGTACATGTGACTGCTTGCTCTTTCTCCAGTACCATAGGAGGACCAGGATCGCTGCGACTGCTCCCGGGAAGGCGGCAAATACAGCACCTGTCCCTGCCAAGTAGGCATCCTGGTATACGCTCATGGCCCACCAGGCTGCGACTAAAATAAAAATAACCCGAACCAATTGCTCGATGACTTGTGATACGCCTGTCGGCATCATGTTTTGATGCCCCTGGAAATAGCCGCGCAGGATCGCTACCATCGGCACGAGCAGGAGTGACCAGGCTACTGCCTGAAGCGGACTGGCCAAATGTTCGTCTCCCATGGCACGGGCAATCAGCGAGGCTCCGCCGTACAGAAACAAAAAGAATACGAGACCGAGGATCACCAGCATCATATTGGCAACGCGAAACGCCTTGCGTGCCCCGGCGGCATCCCCGACGGCGATCCGTTCGGAAATGATTTTGGAAATCGCGATAGGAAAGCCTGCTGTCGCTAAAATCAGCAGGGTTGTATACAACGGGTACACTTGCATATAGACGTACAAGCCGATATCGCCCGCGATGTTTTGGTAGGGTATGCGGTACACCGCACCCAGGAGCTTGGAGACAAGACCGGCCGCTCCCAAAATGGCGGCGCCTTTCACGAATTGTACCGAAGCCTTTTCTTGAGCCATGTGTGTGAATTTTCCCCTCTCCAACCACAAACTGCGTACATTATACCACAACCGTTCAGGCCATTCGAAAACTGGGCTTCGCCCAGCTCTTTGGCGTTGCCTTCGTTGCACCTATACGTTTCTACGTTCAACCTATCAAACATATTACAACCATTCTTTCCGAAAGTACAAAAAAACAGCCCCGAATCGAGGCTGTTTCATCCATCTACTGCTCCATCTGTTTGGCGAGAAACCCTGCTGCCGTTTCTGCCATTTTGGTTTCCAGGTCACCCATTTTTGTGGATTCGTTTTTCGTGAGGAGAATAACGGAACCGATCGGATCACCGCCAGCTACAATCGGCGAAACCACGAACGAACCGTAAACTTCATTTAAATCGCGACACAGCTCATACGTGCCTGCATTTTTCTCCAGCCTTGTTTTCCGATCCTCGAGACATTTCTCCACAATGCTGCCAATGGATTTCTCCATGTACTCTTTCTTGGAAGCACCCGATACGGCAATGATGGTGTCACGGTCAGAGATCAAGACGATATGATTCAGGCTCTCGTACAGAGAGTCGGCATATTCCTTGGCGAAATCACCCAGCTCTCCAATCGGAGAATACTTTTTCAGGATAACTTCCCCATCGCGGTCCACAAAAATCTCCAGTGGATCGCCTTCGCGAATGCGCAGCGTACGGCGAATTTCCTTTGGTATCACGACCCGGCCGAGGTCGTCAATTCGACGAACAATACCAGTTGCTTTCATGTCATGTTGCCTCGCTTTCCTGAGAAGTGGGTTGTGAATTGGTTGGTGGTTACCTGTATTTTTTCCTCAGATTCTCATTTTCACTACGGATTGTCGGCAGCAACATTTTCCAATGTTTTCGGTTACTCTCCCCCGGGCGGTAGCGAGTGATTATAGTATTCACTCCCGCTTCAAATATATGCGAGAAAACGAAAAAACAGGGAACCGAAGTCCCCTGCTTTTCCTGTTTATTTTGAAGCCGGTTTTGTTTCCGGAATGTTGTATTTGGTAATCAGCTTGTCCAGCTCTTCTTTGTTGAAATGGTCGTATGCCTGCTCCAACGCCTGACTTTCCAATTGTTTCTTCATTTCGTCAAACGTTTTTTCCTTGCGGCTTTCCACACGCATGATATGGTAACCATAATCCGTTTTCACCGGGTCGCTGATCTGGTTCAGCGGCAGCTTCAGGGCTGCTTCCTTAAATTCTGGTACCCACTGGGTGACATCGGCATCAGCATACAGGCCGCCAGTCTCTTTGCTGCCCGGATCGTCCGTATTTTCGGTCGCCAGCTTCGCAAAGTCTTCCCCTTTTTTCAGGCGAGCTACCAATTCATTCGCCACTTGCAGGGTTTCTTCCTGATTGTTGTTGTGCTTTTCGAAGGATACGAGGATATGACGCACGGAAGCAACGGTCAGAGATTCCTTGTCCATTCCTTCATACAGCTTTTTCAGCGTAGGCTCGTCAATCCCTTTTCTCAGCACGGTCATCGATTTGTTGATGAGTTCCATCTGGCCGACGACGGTTTCTTTGTCCAATCCTTGGTTGCTCATCAATTTTTCAAACTTGGCATCATCCTTGCCGAGCAATCCCATGTATTGGATTTTCAGGCTCTCAAAGGTTTGCTCTGCCAATTCCTTCGCTTCTTTTTCCATCGCAGCATCGGCGCGGGAGGCCAGAATCTTGGTGGCGGTGTATTCCCGGGCAAACATTTTCAGCGATTCCTGGTCAGCCGATTCAATCATCATTCCCTGCATGGGATTGAGGAAATTAATGACACGCAGGAAGGTCTCGAATTCTTCAGCGCTCAGTGTCCCGTCCTTATACTCGACAAGAGCGGTTTTCGGCTCAACCGTATACGGCAGTGTCAGTTTTTTAAATTGGTCAAGCACATCATCAGGCTGGGTTGCCTGTTCTCCGTTTTGCGCAGGTTGGGTCTGGTCAGCAGGCTTGGATGCAGAGTCCTTTCCGGCTGCCCCGCCGCATCCGGTCAACAGAGACACAACCAGTACTGCTGATGACAATAAAGCAACAGATCGTTTCATCGTTTGTCGATCTCCCTTCTCAGAACCCCGTGTTCCCTCAGGACACGGGTCTTTCTGTGCTGGTGTCTTTCCGCACCATGTGAAATTGGCGAAGCAGCTTCTCGACAAGCTGCACGCCTTCATCTTCCCGTAACCCCTTTACTTTAACAGTAATGATGATCTGTTGTCCACCCGACAAGCCTACCCTCCTGCTCCAATTGCTGGCAAGTGCAAAGAGAGCGCCGCCATCAATGTTGTTGTTCTGGCTGGGGTGCAGGAACAATTTGATTTCATCCGGATTTTTCTGGCTGATTTCTGTAACCCGATGCTCCAACGCATAGACGCGCAGCCGGGAGATGGTGAGCAAGTTCTCCACCGGTTTGGTGAGCGATCCAAAGCGGTCCAGCAGTTCTTCTGCCAGATCGTCGACATCCTCGAGTGACGAAACCGCGACAAATTTTTTGTACATCTCGATCTTCTGTCTGCTGTCTGTAATGTAGGTCGACGGCAGGTAGGCGTCAAGCTGCAGGTTGATTTCTACAGGCGGCGCCGCTTCCTGCTTCACTTCGCCTTTCAGCTCGTCGATCGCTTCCTTTAGCATCTGGCTGTACAGGTCAAATCCGACCGAGTTGATAAAGCCGTGCTGCTCGGCCCCCAAAAGGTTCCCCGCTCCGCGAATGGACAAGTCGCGCATGGCAATTTTGAAACCGGAGCCCAATTCAGTAAATTCCTTGATCGCTTGCAAACGTTTTTCCGCCACCTCGGTCAGCACTTTGTCGCGCTGATAGGTAAAGTACGCATAGGCGATCCGGTTGGAGCGGCCGACACGTCCACGCAGCTGATAAAGCTGGGACAAGCCCATCTTATCCGCATTGTGAATGATCAGTGTATTGACATTCGGGATGTCCACCCCGGTTTCAATAATCGTCGTGCTGACCAGTACGTCGTAATTGCCCTCCAAAAAGTCGAGAATTACGCTCTCCAGTTCGCTTTCGTTCATCTGTCCATGAGCGACGGCAATCCGCGCTTCGGGAACCAGCATGGAAATATGTTCGGCCATCTGCTCGATCCCTTGCACCTGATTGTACAGGAAAAAGATTTGGCCGCCCCTGGCCATTTCGCGTTCAATCGCTTCACGCACCAGAGAGGGACTGTACTCCATGACATAAGTCTGCACGGGAAAGCGATTTTCCGGCGGCGTTTCAATTACGGATAAATCACGCACGCCAATCATCGACATATGCAGCGTCCTCGGAATCGGCGTAGCCGTCAACGTCAGTACATCCACATTGGTTTTCAGTTGCTTCAGCTTCTCTTTGTGGCTGACGCCAAAGCGCTGTTCTTCATCGACAATCAACATGCCCAGATCGCGGAACTGAATATCCTTGGACAGCAGACGATGCGTACCGATGACCACATCCACGGTTCCATCCTTCAGCCCTTTCATCGTCGCGTTTTGTTCCTTGCGCGAACGGAAGCGGCTCAGTACCTCCACGCGGATCGGGTAGTCAGCAAAGCGTTCGCGGAAGGTTTCGTAGTGCTGCTGGGCCAGAATCGTGGTTGGTACAAGCACAGCTACCTGCTTGCCGTCCATGACCGATTTGAAGGCAGCACGGATCGCGACCTCCGTCTTTCCATAGCCTACGTCTCCGCAAACCAGTCGATCCATCGGACGTCTTTTCTCCATATCGCTTTTCACTTCGGTGATCGCCCGAAGCTGGTCTGGCGTCTCCTGATACGGGAACATCGCTTCAAACTCACGCTGCTCCTCTGAATCTCTGGAAAACGAATGACCCACAGCCGCTTCCCTCGCAGCGTACAGCTTGATCAAATCCTCTGCGATATCTTTGACAGACGATTGCACCTTGTTTTTGACGCGTTTCCACTCACTGCCGCCCAGGCTGTACACCTTGGGCTGGCTTTCTTCACTGGCCACGTATTTCTGGATGTGGTCAATCTGCTCGATCGGGACAAACAGACTGTCCCCGCCCGCATACTGAATATGCAAATAATCTTTATGAATTCCGAGTATTTCTTTAGTTTCGATCCCCAGATATTTGCCGATTCCGTGATTGATGTGAACCACGTAATCGCCGGGCCTGAGCTCCAGGTAGTTTTTAATTCGCTCGGCATTGGTCATCGCCGGCTGGGCTTTCCGCGCTTTGCGCTGCTTGGCGGTAAATACCTCGCCTTCCGTAATGACCACCAGTTTGTTTAAAGGCAGCTCAAATCCGGTCTGCAGGTTGCCCAGAATGATCGTAGGCCGCCCGGGAGGAACCGTAGCCACTTCCTCTGCAAGCAGGTCCGCTTCCATGTCATAATCATGCAAAACCCGCTCCAGCCTTTTGGCCCGCTCCAAATCGGCCGCAACAAAAATAATCTGATCCTGCGACTTCTTCCAACGAGCCAGCTCCGTTTTGAGGACATTCATCTGCCCGTGGAAGTTTTGCATGGTCCGACAGGTCAAATTGACGATATTCTGCGGCTGGGTTTTGGGAGACTGACGCAGAAACAGCGACAGATAGACGGTCTGCCGTTTTTTGGAGGAGATGAGCTCCTCGTAGGAACGGGACAGGGTCAGGTTTGCCATATACTCGCCTTGGGCAATCCGTCCGGTCAGCCATTCTCCTTCTTCCTTCTGAAGCTGAGCGGCGGTATCCAGTACACGCGAAGGCTCGTCGACGATCAGCAGCGTGTTTGCCGGCATGTAGGAGAGCAGTGTTTCCTGTGTCGGATAAATGACGGAAATATAGGAGTACAGATGCGGGAAACGCTGTCCCTGCGCCATTCTCTCCACGTCTGTACCGATGTTGCCGGCCACCTTTTCCTTGGCTGCGCCATCCTTTAGCTTGCCAATGGTTTCACCCAGCTTCTGTTCCAGCCGGATGGCCGCTTCCTGCAGCAATGCAGTCGAGGCGATCATTTCTTTGGCGGGTCCGATGGTATAGGATTGGACAGATTCCAGCGACCGCTGTGTCGTCATATCAAAAGTGCGAATGGAGTCAATGTCTACGTCGAACAGCTCAATGCGCACAGGCCATTCCGAATCGATCGGGTACAAATCGATAATCCCGCCCCGCACGCTGAGCTCGCCTTTCCGCTCCACCATGTCGACCCGCTCGTAACCCAGCTCGATACATCGCAGCAAGAAAGCGTCGATATCCAGCTCCTCGCCCACGGTCA
This sequence comes from Brevibacillus ruminantium, assembly GCF_023746555.1. NCBI lineage: Bacteria > Bacillati > Bacillota > Bacilli > Caryophanales > Paenibacillaceae > Brevibacillus > Brevibacillus ruminantium. Next base: position 117,499 of record NZ_CP098755.1, on the reverse strand, counting down.
GTTCAATTTGCGATTCTTTCCAGATGTGAGGAGGCACAGCCAATCTGCGCAAACCGGCAAATGGCACAACCAAAAAACCCGTAAAGCCTTTGGCCAAACGGTTGCATACGTGTATGCGCTGTGCCAGGATATCCGGACTTGCGATAGCCAGCTCCGATCCGATCAGCTCATTTCCGGGGTACAGCAAAACATCCTCGGCGGGAACGAGCTCGGTTAAATCCTCAAACACCTTTTGCGCCTGAAACATGTTATGGGTAATGACGCAGATGGGACGATCGCTCATTTGCTTCAGAGCAACCATTAAGGCTTGTCGCGCAGAGCCTGACAGTCCGGAGACAAGCTGTTCGTTCAGCCCTCTATCCAGACCGGCGACGATCGTCCCGATGTGGGCGTCCTGTTTCATCGGGTTAATGATGACTTGCATTCACGAGTCCCCTCTCAGGTTTTTCTGTGTCGAAAATCTTGGTTTGTCAAACCGGCAGCCTTTTCATGTGTCCTGCTCATCTGCTTTACGCTGATACGCTTTCGGCCAAACTGCACCGCGCTTGACAGCGCTATCAGTCGACCATGCGAAAAGAAGCCTTAGCTTAAGCAAGCCAAGGCCTTGTATCTGAAGCCTTCGAAAATGCACCCATCCTTATTGCAACGGGCTATTTACCAGCGAGAGCTCCGGGTTCAGTTGCAAGGCATCGCGGCAAAAACCGCAGGTGATGCTTACCACGGTGTCTCCCCCTAGTTCTTTGGATATTATAAGAGCACGTTCCTCTGCGGTCAAGGAGTTCAAACCCAGTTGTTCCTCCGATACGCGGTCTTCGTCAAATTCTGCAATCCTCATGCCGCAGCAGCGACATTCATAGCGAATGCTCATACCTACAACACCCCCAGCCATTCCTAAGCTTAGTATGACCGGGCAGGTGGAAAAACATACTAACACGTCTCGTCTTGGCAGAAGTGGTCGACCGCTGTATTTATTTTTTGGCGGCGTTGTATTTGTTCATCACTTTGAGAAACGGTTCCTTCATCCACATCGCGGCGGCTTCGGCAGCCAGATCTACGGCTTCGCTAATTAATGGGCGTTCCTCCGTCGAAAAAGGGTGGAGCACATAATCACTGACACTCCGTCCCGGTTCAGGACGACCGATGCCGATTTTGATGCGGTTAAAATCTTGTGTACCCATATGCATAATAAGTGATTTGATCCCATTGTGTCCGCCGGCGCTTCCTTTTTCTCGCAAGCGAAGCTGGCCAGGGGGCAAATCCAGGTCATCGTAAATGACCACAACATCCTCAGGGCCCAGTTTGTAAAACTTCAGAATTTCCGCTATCGATTCACCGGATAAATTCATATAGGTTTGGGGTTTGACGAGAAGCACTTTCTCTCCGTCAATCCGTCCTTCTCCGACGAGCGCACGAAATTTGTTCTGCTGAACGGGTATGCCCCATTTGTCATTAATCTTATCTATGGCCATAAAACCTGCATTATGTCTGGTATCTTCATATTTTTTGCCGGGGTTCCCCAGTCCGACGATTACTTTCACGCTGACTCCCTCCTCTTTCTCCTCTCATTTTAACCGAAAACAAACGCGGGAACAAAGGAACTGTCCGACTTCCCTTATAGTTGTATGAGCTTATGGGGATTAACCTCTAGCTTTTCTCCGTGCTACGGGGCCGTGGTGAGAAGAATCCTGGTTCCCTGCTTGGCTCCGTATTTCGCCCTGCAGGGCGGATTTCACTGTCCGCTCCACAGCGGCTGGCGGGGGTGCGCAAAAGCAGTAATGCTTCGGGGTCATCCCACGTTGCGCCCCTGTTTCCCGCCATCCGCTGCTCCGCTGAGCTGGGCTTCACAGTCGCACCGCAGGGAACCAGGATTCTTCTTCGAACATGCTGCTTTTTCCATACTTTTATAATGAGCAAAAGAGAAATATGATTTTGGATGAAAACCAAAAAACATCGGCTGTACGATAGCGGAGCGTTCAATTACCGGTTTTTCGCACTTGGAATGATCTGGTTTTATCTTTGGAAGGACAATAGATACGTTAGTTCCTCGGAAAGTGTTTTCTTCAATGTTCATTGGTTTTGTTCTCTGCTTTGTTCTTTTGTTTTATTTATCGGTTTTATGATAGGTTTTCTCATTCTTTTTCTCCTTCGCTTCCCCTTCAAATTTAAGAAGCTCCGGTTTCGTGAAGAAGCATGTTTCCCTGCGGTGCGACTGTGGAGCCCTGCCCCAGCGGAGGGGCAATTCGCGGGAAAAAGGGGCGCAACCTTGGATGACCTCGTAGCGTTGCTGCTTTTGCGCACCCCCGCGAATTGCCCTGGAGCGGACAGTATTACTTCCTTGCGGGCGGAATACGGAGCTGAGCAGGGAAACATGCTTCTTCTCGCTATGGCTCCGTGATCTCGAAGGTTTTATTTGAGATTGAGAGAATAACGGAGGCTTACGCCCCCTATAATATTTAACTTACGGATATGCAAAAAGGGGCTGTCTAAAAAGTCCCTAAAAAGTAAAGAAGCTGGGGGAAAACCGTTTCGTTTTTCCCCCAGCTTCTTTTTTTGCCCTTATTGGTTTGAGGAATGTGGCCAGGCGGATGCCCGCCACTTTCAACAAGTTATGTGCTAGTGCCACAATTCCGAACTCGACATGCACTTTGTCGAGCCCACGAAGAGAAAATCGGCGGAACGACCGATTGCCCTTGATGTGACCGAACACGCTTTCGACCTCGACTTTACGTCGGGCATAGATAGCTGCTTTGTCTTCACATTCAAGGGCTGCTTTTGCCTTTGCTTTCATTTCTTCAAAGATCGTATTCCAATGAACCTGACGGTTCCCTTTACCTTTGGTACATTGCGATTTGAATGGACACCCTGAACAATCCTCACATTCATAAATTTTGTAACTTTGTTCATGACCAGAGGCGTTCTTCTTGTTCTGGTATTTCTTAAACGTAACTTTCATTCCATTTGGGCAGATAAAACAATCATCCTTTTCAACATAGACCCAGTTTATTACACTTTTGATGTCCCTTTTGGCTTTTCGGGTTTTTTCCTTCAAATAGGTTCCGTAAGGAATGAGGAAATCAAACCGTGGTTCTTTTTCCTCCCCCACCGCATACAGATAGTTTTCTTCGCTCCCATACCCCGCATCCGCGATGACATTTTTGGGCATGGGCAGCCAGGAAGAAGCCAGCTTCTCTAGATGGGGGATGAAGCAGCGTGTATCCGTTGGACGTTGATGAATGGTGTAAAATAGGATAAATTGATTCTCCGTTGCCATCTGTACGTTATAGCCAGGCTTAAGTTGACCGTTTTTCATATGATCTTCTTTCATCCGCATGAATGTTGCGTCACTATCTGTCTTGGAATAACTATTGCGGTCACCAAAAGTTTCGTTTTGAGCTTTGTATTTGGCAAGCCTTGGTAGGAAATCTTTACGGATCAGCTTAAGGGATTTCTTCCATGTACTCTGTCTTTTTCGCTTTTCCTTACGGACTTCTGTATTTGTCTCATTTTCCATCTCATCTGATAAAACGGCTATGTGGGTTTCCAAGCCAACAGCAATCTCTTCCAATTTGGAGGGGTCTTCCACTGTATCCATCAGGTTATCCGCAAGGATTTCCAATTCTTCCTCCTTGGCTGTCTCCTCAATGAGCCGCAAGGTTTCTCGGATCTTCTCCTTCAGTTTTTCCTCGAATCGGATCGTTGATTTTTTCCATACGAAAGAATACTTGTTGGCATTTGCTTCGATTTTTGTCCCATCCAGAAAGTAATTTTCCATGGTGATATAGTTGGCCTCGATGAGCTTCAAGATCATGGTTTCGTAAAGTTCATTCATCATCGATTTCATCCGTCTGCCACGAAATTCGTTGATGGTACGGTAGTCTGGTTGTTGCATCGCTGCCAGCCACATGGTGGGAATATTTTCACGGGTAAGCTGTTCGATACCACGGCAAGAGTACACCTTCTGGGAGTAGCCAAACAGGATGACCTTTAGCATCATCTTAGGGTGGAACGAAGGTCTGCCACCGCCTGGATAATGAGAAAATAACTTATCATCAGGAATGGCCTCAACCATTTCATCTACCACACGTGCGACATGGTGCACGGGAATAAGTTCCTCGATATCGAAGATAACTTGAACCTGACGGTTATTATATGATTTGAATGTAGGAGCGCATTGTCTCTTGGAAACAATATTTTCTACTGTTCCCTCTAGGGGAAGAGTTAATTGCGTGGTATAATATGGGGGAGTAATCGAAAGATTACACATAAAAATCGTCCTTCCTAAAATGTTGGTGTGGGAACTTTCATTTTACAAGAAGAGACGATTTTTTTGTGCTTATTTTTGAAAAAAAGGGGCCCCAGGAAGTCAGTTAAAACCGACTTTCTGGACAGCCCCTTCTCGCAAAAACGTTGCTATACCTTTTTCGCTTCCTCCGTCGGAGAAGCGGCATTCTCCATTACACCCTCGGCTGCCTCTTGGGCATCGATTGACTCATCGGACTTGGCTTTTACCGGCAGAACACTGATGACGACTTCCATCTCATCCAGCCCCAAATCCACCGTTTGAGGAACATCCAGGTCTTTGACCAGCACCACATCTCCAATTTGCAAGCCATCCACATTTACGGTAAACGACTCCGGGATATTTCCCGGCAGACACGAGACTTCTACGCTATGCCGGACCAGTGTTGCTACACCCAGTTCGGGATCACCTGTCATCATAATCGGCACACTGGTATGAACCTTTTCATTCATATTGATTTTCTTAAAGTCCGCATGCAGGATATTGCCCATCACCGGGTGACGCTGCAGTTCGTAGACCATCACGACATGCTGGTTGCCGTTAATCTCCAGTGTAAACGGTTTGTTTGTCGTCTGCTGACGAAGGGCCTGATCCAATACGCGTCCTTCTACCTGAATGGACTGATTGCCAATGTCCGAGCCGTAGATCACGGCGGGAACCCAGCCCTTTCGTCTCAGTTCATTGTTCGTCTTCGCGGTCTCGCCTTTGCGACGAATCATCGCCTGAATCGCTTGCACAAAAAAACCTCCTCCGGGAGCTAGAAGTTTCTTCCTACTTTCTAGCTTGTCCAGAGGAGGTCTTTTCCATCCCTCTACCTGTACTTCGGTCTAGTCAAACAGCTTGCTGACCGAAAGCTCCTCGTGTACGCGAATAATCGCTTCCCCGATGATCGGAGCTACGGACAGGACTTTGATTTTGTCAATCAGTTGATCCTGTGTCAGCGGGATCGAGTTGGTCACGACCAGCTCGCTGATTTTGGAGTTGGCGATGCGCTCGATCGCAGGACCGGAGAGAACCGGGTGCGTACAGCAAGCGTAGACGTCGCGGGCACCCGCTTCAATCAGTGCGCTGGCTGCCAGCGTAATAGTACCGGCTGTATCAATGATGTCATCGATGATAATGGCTGTTTTGCCGTCGATATTTCCGACGATGTTCATAACTTCCGCGACATTTGGTTCCGGGCGGCGCTTGTCGATAATCGCGATGGGAGCTTCCAGACGCTCTGCCAGTCTACGGGCACGAGTCACACCACCATGGTCAGGGGAGACGACAACAATATCATTCAGCCCCTTCTCGGCGAAATATTTACCCAAAATCGGTACACCCAGCAAATGATCGACCGGGATATCAAAGAACCCCTGAATCTGGGTTGCATGCAAATCCATCGTGATGACACGGTGAGCCCCAGCTGTTTCGATCAGATTGGCCACCAGTTTGGCCGTAATCGGATCGCGGGCGCGCGCTTTGCGATCTTGGCGTGCATAGCCATAGTACGGAATCACCACGTTGATGCTTTTGGCCGAGGCGCGCTTCAAAGCGTCTACCATGACCAACAGCTCCATCAGGTGCTCATTCACAGGCGCGGATGTCGGTTGGATGACAAAGACATCACAGCCCCGTACACTCTCGTTTAATTTGATCTGACACTCGCCATCGCTAAAGCGAACTGCTTCCGAATTACCCAGCGGAACACCGATGTGATCAGCAATCTCCTGAGCAAGCTGACGGTTTGCATTACATGTAAATACCTTCAGTTTGGGGTCGCGGTAATTAGCCATTATCTTTCAAGAACCTCCTGTAGTTAATCCTTTTTGCCCTTGCGAGGCAATTTGTTCGCGTATCCTGGTTTATTCACCTGACGCTCGCGGGCGATGGCCATGGCGTCATCGGGTACGTCCTGATTAATTGTAGAGCCGGCTGCCACATAAGCGTTCTTCCCGACGGTCAGCGGAGCGACGAGATTTGTATTGCAACCAATAAACGAGCCGTCCCCTACCACTGTTTTGTGTTTGACAGCGCCATCATAGTTCACCGTAATGGTTCCACAACCGATGTTGACACCTTCGCCAATTTCCGCGTCTCCCACATAGCTGAGATGGGGCACTTTGGTCCCCTTGCCAATCTTCGCATTTTTCAATTCGACAAAATCGCCAATTTTGACGTTGGCCCCGATCTCTGATCCCGGTCGCACGTATGCATAGGGTCCGACCGCAGCCCCTTGGTCTACCAGGGCATCGACCAGGACGGAGTAGGAAATCGTTACACCGTCGGCTACTCGGGTGTTGCTCAAATCAGCGCCAGGTCCAATGACACAATCTCCCCCGATGGTTGTCCCTCTTCGCAGATAGGTACCTGGTTGGATAACCGTATCGGACCCGATCACCACATCCGCCTCAATATAGGTAGAGAGGGGATCGATAATGGATACGCCGTTTTTCATGTGGCGCACAGCAATTCGTCTGCGCATGTACGCTTCGGCTTCTGACAACTGGGCACGGTCATTGACGCCCATGGTTTCATCCGGGTCGGCCGCTTCAAAAGCAAAGACCTTTTCTCCGGCTTCGCGAAGAATACCGACGCAATCTGTCACATAGTATTCTCCTTGTACGTTATCATTTTTCACTTGTGCCAGCGTACTCCACAATTTTTGGTTGTCAAAACAGTATATGCCTGTATTAATCTCTTTGATCGCCCGGACCTCTTCAGACGCATCTTTGTGTTCCACGATCTCCAGTACTTCCCCAGCAGCGTTGCGGACGATACGTCCATACCCTGTTGGATCCGGAAGTACAGCAGTCAGAACAGTGGCTGCTGCCTGCTGCTCTTCATGAAAACGCAAAAGCTCTGTCAACGTCTCTTCTGACAGAAGGGGTACATCTCCATACAAAATAAACGTAGTTCCTTCTTTTCCCTGTAGAAGCGGTTCCGCTTGCTGTACAGCATGGGCCGTCCCGAGCTGCTCACTTTGCAATGCGTATTGCACAGTATCGCCCAAGGTGGCTTGAACGGTGTCAGCACCGTGACCAACGACCACGACGACATCCTCCACCTTCATGGCAGCCAGTGTATCCACAACATGCTGGACCATCGGCTTTCCGCAGACGGGGTGCAAAACCTTGTACAGCTTCGACTTCATCCGTGTTCCTTGACCTGCTGCTAGTACTACGGCATGGATATTCGACATGTCAACCCTCCAGCGTAGAAGTTCCACAATGACTATATCTTAATCATTTGGGGATTTCAAGATAATAGGCGCAGTATACTCTTTTCACAACAGACGCACAACTGGCTTAGGGCGTGATTTGACGCTTTCCCTGGCCTGTTTTATGATGGACATGAAAAAATCTGACAATAAACGTGAAGAAGGAGGACGGATGTGATGAAAGCCGGCGTTTACATTTTGACGGGCTACCTGGGCAGCGGGAAAACGACACTGCTGCAAAAGCTGCTTGCCTATCTGCGTCAAAGAGACGGACAGGTCGTCGTTCTGATGAATGAAATGGGCGAGGAAGACATTGATGGAGAACAATTGCAAGGATTCGGCTTTCCGGTGAAAAAGCTGCTGGATGGCTGCATCTGCTGTTCCATACAAGGGGAATTGACAGAAGGTCTCAAAGAAATTCTCTCCTCCTTCACACCCGACCATATCCTGATCGAAACCACCGGGGTAGCTGATCCGGTCGAAGTCGTAGATGCGCTGACACATCCCGAGCTGTACGACAACCTGGACCTCAAGGGAATCGTCAGTGTGGTGGATGCCTCTCGTTTCCGTGACCTGAACTCCCGCTTCCAGTCAAAAGGCTCTCTGGTCAAAACCATCCGCAATCAGGTTAAATATGCCGATTTGCTCCTGCTCAATAAAAGTGATCTGGTCACGCCGGACGTGCTGGAAAAGGTAAAGGCGAAGGTCTTGGAGCTAAATCCCCATGCCCCGATTCATGTAACGATTCAAGGTGAAATGGATCTGGACCAATTGCTTCAGGTTAAGAGGATTGCTGAAAAGGCAGCGGCAGAGCGGGCAGAAGACCGAACAGGCGGCCCGATCGTGCAAAAAAGTATTGGCAAACTGTCCGTGCTAGGAAAGGTGAAACAGTCACTGGGGTTGGCCAGCGCAGAGCCTTCGCTTTACAACAGTATCGAAACCTTTTCCTACCATTTTACCGGTCCTGTAGATGCAGAAAAATTCGAAGATTTTCTCCACGACCTACCCAAGAATGTTTACCGTGCCAAAGGCTACGTGCTGTTTAAGGGGCGTGATGAACTGATCTCCTTTCAGCATACGGAAAATCAGGTTCATCTGTTTCCGTTTGAAAATTTCGGGCCGAAAATGGTCGCGGTGTTTATTGGAGAAGGGTTAGAAAAGGAAAAAATTATTCAAGATATACAATCCTGCTATGGATGAAACAAGGCACCCTGTCATAGGACGGGGTGCCTGTTTTTCAAAAGGTTATGCGCCTGCTTCGATTGTGTTCTCTTCTTCTTGACCTACGCGCTCGTATTCATTCAAGACAGCAGCTTGAATCTTTTCGCGAGTAGCGGAGGAAATTGGATGAGCAATATCGCGGAACTCCCCGTCTGGGGTGCGCTTGCTCGGCATTGCGACGAACATGCCATTGTTTCCGTCAATAACACGGATATCATGAACCACGAATTCATGGTCGATGGTTATGGATGCAATGGCTTTCATACGACCATCCGTATTCACGCGGCGAAGTCTAACGTCTGTTACTTCCATCTAGTTCACTCCCTTTATCTATAAAAAAAGCGTTTAGGAGTATTTCCACGCTCTGGGTAAATATTCCTGCTGAGTTTACCGAAATTTTGCAAAAAAATCTATAATTTTCTCCAGCATACTCCAATTATTAGTAAAAAACAAGCCCGACACGCGAGTGGTGTCGGGCTTTTGCACCTGTTCCAACGTCCTGATACTATTCTCCGAAGTAAGCGATGACTTCGATTTCTACCTGTACATCACGCGGGAGACGAGCAACTTCTACTGTCGAACGGGCAGGCTTGTGGTCGCCAAAATATTCGCCATATACTTCATTCAGACGCGCAAACTCGTTCATATCTTTAATAAAAACGGTCGCTTTTACTACATCGGAAAGCGTCAGACCAGCCTCGGCCAATACTCCTTTGATATTGGCGAAAACCTGGTGGGCTTGTGCGACAATGTCGCCCTCTACCAGCGTGCCGTCCGGGCGAAGCGGGATCTGTCCCGATGCATACAGGAAAGACCCTGCGCGAGCCGCTTGACTGTATGGCCCGATAGCCGCCGGTGCCTGATTGGTGGAAACAAAAGAAATTGCCATGTCCTTTCTACTCCCCTCTATTTTGAAAATAACTGCCCAGCTCGATTTCGATCTGTTTGCCCTTGATGTCGACTTCCTGCAGCTTTGCCAGGGAAACGTATTCATCCACCAGTCGCTCGGATACATCGGCTGTTTCGACCAGGACGCCGCATCCGATGACCGTTGCACGGAACTCCTGCAAAAGATCGATCATCCCGCGAACGGTTCCGCCGGCCTTCATAAAGTCGTCTACGATGAGGACCCGGGATTGCTCAGGCAAGGCACGTCGAGCCAAAGACATCGTCTGAATGCGCTTGCTAGAACCGGATACATAGTTGATGCTTACCACCGAGCCCTCGGTCACCTTGTTGTCTCTTCTCACGATGACAACAGGCACATTCAGATAGAGTGCAGTGGCATATGCGAGCGGGATTCCTTTCGTCTCCACCGTCATCACGACTTCCACGTTTTTATCGGCAAACGCAGAGGCAAACAGCTTGCCGATCTTCGACATGGTGATGGGATTCCCTAAAATATCAGACATGTACAGATAACCGCCGGGCAAAAGACGTTCAGGATTGCCCAAGTGGCCGATTAAATTGTGCATGAAGTCAAGCGCGTCGTCTGTCTTAACCTTGGGAATGTACTTCACTCCCCCGGCTGCTCCCGCCACTGTTGTCAATACGCCTACGCCCTGACTCTCAAACGCCTCTTTGATGATCGACAGATCCTCGCTGATCGACGATTTTGCGGCTCCGTATTGCTCGGCAAACACAGTGAGCGGAATCAGCGTGTGAGGCTGAGCAAGCAAGTGCTGCGTCATATCGACGAGGCGGGCACTTCTGCGCAATTTCTTCATGTTTCTTCCTCCAAAACCGAATATTATGGTGCTAATGTATCATTTCCATACGTGTTATGGCAAGCATTTCCCCCTTCAGGAACCCCCAACATGCGGGCTACGAAAACATCCTTTACAAAACCGCGCAATGCATTGTAGATGCGATGCACCTTTGCCTCTTTTTGCACGAGGGCAAAAACAGTGGGGCCGCTGCCCGACATCAGGACTCCGTCCGCTCCGGAAGCCTCCATCAGTTCTTTGATCTGACGGACCTGGGGATGCATGTTCAGCGTTACTTCCTCAAGCACATTGCCAAGCGAACGGCACATCTGGGAGAAATTTTGTTCTTGTATCGCTTGCAGCATGTTTGCTGTAGATGGATGGTGTTGAATCTCCTGTACGCGCAAATTGCCGTATACATCTGCCGTAGAAACGCCGATCGGCGGCTTCGCCAAGATAATCCAGCACGGAGGAGGAGACGTCAAATGGGTGATCTGTTCTCCTCTGCCGCGAGCGACGGCCGTCCCGCCGTAAACGCAGAACGGTACATCGGAGCCAATCTCCGCTCCGATTTCAGCCAGCTCGTCCAACGTAAGCCCCAGCTTCCAGAGCTGATTGAGGCCTCTTAGCGCAGCGGCAGCATCGCTGCTTCCTCCTGCCAATCCGGCGGCTACCGGGATCTGTTTATCTATGTACACATGTACTCCATCGGGTACTTGAAAGCGTTCCTTCAGCAACACCGCCGCTTTGTAAGCGTGGTTTCTGCTGTCATCGGGCACAAAGCTGGCTGAACAATCCAGCGAAATAGAGCCGTCATCGCGCAAGGTTAGATCAACCCGGTCCGCCAGGTCTACTGTAGTCATCACCATTTCCACCTCGTGATAACCGTCAGGACGTTTGGCCAGTACATCAAGCGTAAGATTAATTTTGGCGGGCGCTTTGACCGAGATACGCACGTTGTTCACCTCTGCCTACGATCTGATTTCCTAGTCTCTTATTGTAGCACAGGGGGATTCAGCCATGCCAGTGAACGTGAGATGCTCTTACCATCGGTAATTTCTAGTTCTTTTTGCTATAGGAGGTTTTCACTAACATATTAGGTTGAGTAGTGTCCGGTATTATGAGGATTTGAAATAGGAAGAGTCATTTCAATCCTCTTTTTTTCTTTCTTGTCTCTTTCTCATCCATAAATGATTCTATTGGATCTCTGTCAACACGTCCCGACATCATGTCGTCAAAAGGAGTATAATCTGTCCTCTTAGGCAACTTATTACTTTTGATCGAGCTAAAAATCATCCACAATAAGCAGGCAGTAATAACAAAGGTAAATCCAATAGCGACTGCGCTCACCAATCTCACCACTTTCATATTAATTGTGAACCTGAAACTGAATTTTTTTGTTTAATGTATTAGACCAAAACAACTTCCAAAAAGTTACAAGGAACAACTAAACATCAGAAATCCAAAACTACTCACCAAGTTACATTCGCAATGAAGGATAGTCCATAGAAGTGGCTACCATGTATCTTATAAAGAAAACAACGGTTTCGTGAAGAAGCATGTTTCCCTGTGGTACGACTTACGACTGTGGAACCCTACCCAGTGGAGGGGTGATTTGCGGGAAAAAGGAGCGCAACCTTGAGAAGTGAAACTGTTGTTTCGCAGCGCCGTTTCTATATGCTAAAAAAAGCCGGGTTTCCCCGACTTCTCTGTCAACGAGTATCTGTGGTATTTTGCTTCGCCAACGCTTCTTCGGCAATCTGAATGGCGCGTTTGACCAGATTCCCTGCGTCACGCGTGGTGATGGCACCCCATCCCTCGGTTTTCACTGTATCGTAAAACCCCAGTTCCTTGGCCAGTTCCATCTTGAACTCATCAGACATAATGCCTCGTCTGCGACCCATAACACCCTCCCTTTCCCGTTGACAACCCTAGTATGCGCGGTCCGGGGCAAAAAAAACAGTAGAGCCCGGAAAGGCTCTACTGTTGAACAAAAGTAATGCGAATGTGCTCATTCTCTCTGCAGACGGTTAACTCGACGGTTTCCGTCAAGATGTCAGCATAGCTGTATGAAACCCGTTCGAACAATTGGTCGTCGTCTAGCTTAACAACAAAAACTGATGGGTACGTTTCTTCGAGGATGCCCGTCCGTTCGACGGTCTTGCGTCGACCGCCATTGGCCTTAAGTAGGATGCGTTCGCCAATGTGCCCGTCTAAACTGCGTTTAATGTCAAGTAACGCGTTTCTTGCCATTGTTCCATCCACCTCGCTTGGTTCCATTATAACAGCATACGCTTATTTTGTCAAACAAATAAAAAATTATAGCAATCTGCCCGAGTTTTTGTCAACGGCCTTTTTTTCGATAAATGCGTGGATATTTGTCGTTTTTCAATCTTTAGCTGAGATGTCAGCAAAAACCCCCTGCTTTTGCGCATTTCACGCGATCAGCAGGGGGCGTTAGTTATTTTTTTCCCAGCAAATGACGTCGAATTGACTCGTTTGCCAGCCTTGCAAATTCTTCAATCGACAAAGTTTCGCCTCGTCGGACCGGATCAATTTCCAAATCATTCAACATCTGTATCACTTCGTCTTTTCGCGCTTTGTCAAACAGACCGTTCATCAGATTGTTCAAGAGCGTCTTTCGCCGCTGGGCGAAGCAAGCCCGAACGACCCGGAAAAACAGGTCTTCATCTTCAACCTCTACAGGAGGGCGGTCCCGAATTTTTAGGCGGATCACGGCGGAGTCTACATTGGGTCGAGGAATGAAGACACTGGCCGGCACGATCATCGCGACTTCCGTTTCTGCGTAGAATTGGGCAGCTACACTGAGTGAGCCGTAATCCTTCGTCCCTGGCCTCGCTGCAATCCGCTCTGCCACTTCCTTCTGGATCATGACGACGATGTTTTCCAGAGGCAGCCGTTCCTCAAGGAGCTTCATCAGGATGGGCGTGGTCACATAATAAGGTAGATTGGCCACGACACTCGCTTTTTCATAGCCGGCCAGCTTGTCCCGAAAAAGAGCCTTGAGGTCCAGTTCCAGCACATCGCCATGGACAACCTCTACATTGTCGTATGGAGCAAGCGTGTCACCTAAAATGGGCAGCAGCCGCTGATCGATCTCGATGGCCACCACACGCCCTGCAGCTCTGCATAACTGCTCTGTCAAGGCGCCGATTCCCGGTCCCACCTCCACAACCGCCTTGCTCTGATCCAAATCGGCTGCGTCCACAATATTGTGCAAGATGTTGGTGTCGATCAGGAAGTTTTGGCCTAGACTTTTTTTAAAGGAAAAGCCGTATTTCTCCAGCACCTCTTTTGTTCGGGTAGGGGTTGCAATATCTTTTCCTGAGGCATTCATCACGACTTGTCCTCCTTGTGCTCTTCTATCGCTGCCATCGCTTCCAGAAATTCCGCTTTGCTGATTTGAAACGCATTGAGGCGGGAAAGCATTTGTTTGGCATTGGCGTAACCGATCCCGAGGCGCTCTCCCAGCTTGATTCTCCGCTCTTTGGAACCGGACCCGGAGGTGAGCCCGTGCTCCAGCATATCATCGGCTGTGATTTCTCCCGCACTCTCCGCCATTTCGCTTTTGACATCCTGCAGCGCGCGGATGATCGTCTCCACTGACGCGTTCTCGACGCCAATATCACCTTTTCTGGTGCCGTCTGCCTGCGTGATGAAGGCATGCTTGCAGCCTGGTACAGCGCGACTGATGATTTTCCGAATCCGCTCTCCCTGGTAATCAGGGTCCGTAAATATGATGACGCCCCGCTTGCTTTGCGCCAGGCGAATCTTTTGGATCGTCCGTTCATTGATGGCCGAGCCGCCGGTTTCGATCGTATCTGCATGGACAGCTCTCTTGATGGCAGCCGTATCGTCCCGGCCTTCTACGACAATGACTTCTTTGATCTTCATGTTGATGCTCCCACTTTCATAAAGTGTCGAAACAACGGAATCCGCATGTACCAAAAGAAGAAAAATTGCATTTTGGTTGTAACATTTTTGCCGCTGCTTCGTCTTACTTAATAACACAGCTTACCATATCCACCTGACAAAATACCACTATCTGGCGCTTCACAGCCCAAAGCTTCCACGGGGATCATTTTCCCTCTCTCTGTTCGAAAGCATTCACGAGGTCCGAGCATCTTTCCATTGCAGAAAAAAAGACAGGAGCATGGCTCCTGTCCTACGGTTTGTGCGGTCCGATAATATAGACGGTGCGGTTTCGCTTGCGTCCAAACTGGACAGCATCAGCTTCCGTTCCAACAAATACGTCGATCTTTGAGCCGCGAATGGCTCCCCCCGTATCTTCAGCACGTCGGTAGCCAATTCCGTCAATAAATACCCACCATCCGAGAGGGACAACTTTCGGATCAACCGCGATGGTATGCTCTGGCTGTGCCTTAACTCCTGTCGCTGTACGCCCGTAGCCTGGCGAATTCGGAGACTTCCCTCCTCCCGCCGGCGAATAGGCCGTCAGTGTAACCCCGTTCAGGACCTTGTGTGGCCGGAACACTTTTCCACCGCGGGAGACCATTCCCGCTTCGGTTGCTACGACTCGATTCGAACTGTCGTCGATCTGAACAGCTACGGCTGTCCCGACCGCTACAATCCGATCTTTTTTTGGTGTGATGACATCTCGCTTTATCAGTTCACGTGAGACTTCCTTGCCATTCTCCGTGACCAATTTGTACTGCGCGAGGGCTTTTCCTTCTTGACCTTCCTGTAAAACACGCGTTGTCCCTTTCGAGAGAACAGGGTCTGTTCTACGGAGCTCTTGAAACGCTACTTGTTCTTCGAGCTGTACAACTTTTTCCTCTACGCGCGTAACGACGATGGTCGATTTCTTGGAAAGAGCCTCTCCCAGTCCCGGTTCTACCCGGTCCTGCTGTCCGAGTGCGATGCCCGCTTCCTGAAGCACACTGGATACATCGCGTTTCAGCGTTTGCACTACTTTTGTCTGCCCGTCCACCTGGACAGGTATTGCCCAGCTTGTATGTAAGGTAATGGTTGTGCCGTTTTTTATTTTGGTGTTAGGTTCTGGTTGTAGTTGATCTTTTTCCGTTACCGTGATGTTTCGTTCAGCCAAAAACTTTTCAACGGTTGACGCTTTCGTACCTACCTTTTGGATGGTACCGTCCAAGGAAAACGTAACCTGTTTTGGCTGGGTGGCTTGGGCAGAGAAATAGCCAATCATGGGAACAAGCACCAGAGCCAGGCCGCCTAAGATGGCGATTGCCCGGTTCTTTTGCCTTTCCCACACCGTGCGTAACTCCATTTCCCACACTCCTTTTTCTTGAAAAGCATTGAAAGCTTTTCTCGTCTAGTCAGGCAAGGGTTGATGAAATCGCACCAATATTTTGGAAATTGGCCTTTCTGAACAAGGTCGGTTTTGATTGTATGCTATCTTTTTCTCTTTGTCAAATTTCCCCTGCCGGACTGAGGATTTGATTGCTACCAGCCTAGCACTAACCGAATGACGAATGGAAGCGGGTTTCTGTCGAGGGGCTCTGTCGATTCAAAATGAATCGTTCGACACGCATACCTTTACTGTATGCAGGGATGTCCCTCGAAAGAACCTGTTTTTTGTCCAGTTTTTTGGAAATGGGGTGACCTTTCTTGTAAATTCGAACAAAAAGGGGCGCCGATTTTATCGACAACCCCAGATTGACCCCTCATTATTCCTCTTCTTTTAATGAGATGATCTTGTCCACCAGCTTTTTGCTATTTTTCCCGCCAAATTCCTTTTGCAAGAAAAACAGGTCATCGTCTTCTTCCAACGCATCTTTCTTAACAGTAAATACAACCCTATCGTTTTGAAGTTTTAACTTTCCTTGAACGCTTCCCATTGGGGAATACGTATCCGACTTTTGGTTGTGACGTAGAAAAACCATGTAGGAGTTGTTTACCTTCATGACAGGTGAACCTTCTACTGTTTGTTCTACAATTTCAGGTTTGTGCCTTCCGGTGCTTGGTTTATCAATGCTGATTTTTGTGTAGTCAACAGGTCCGCCAACCTCTGCGATCACAATGGTTTCTAATTCAGGATCCCCTTTATATAACGCCTGAATCTTTGCCTCTGAAATCGTCTGCGCTATCGTTCCATCTAACATTTCTACTTCTTGATCAATTATTTCAATTTCTGCAACGACATCAGCATCTCTATACATCTCATCGATACTTGAATAGGCTACAGCTAGAAACGGACGGCCAGATACAATCGGATATTCGGTTTCGCTGGAAAACAGATCGTCCTGTCTCGCTGTTTCTCCGTATATAACGAAGAGCCCGACCACCAATAGGAAGGGGTATATCAATTTTATATTTTTTCGTTTCACTACAACGTCACCTCACTTTATATACATTTCCCCTCCTCCTGTTTTTTCCTTTTTTTGAGAGACGTTCTTCGAATTTATTCATATAAAAAACGAGCTGCCCATATCGGACAAGCTCGTCTCTTTTTGGTTCAACATAATTAAAGCCGGAACAATCGGCGCGCATTCTCAGTCGTTATCTGCGCCATCTCTTCATAGGACATCTCGCGAATGTTGGCCATCTCCTCGCATACATAGCGAACGTAGCCGGATTCATTGCGCTTTCCGCGGAAAGGATGAGGCGTCAGGTAGGGACAGTCGGTCTCGATCAGCAGTCGGTCCAGCGGCACTTTGGCTGCTACTTCTTTGGGCTGTCTGGCGTTTTTGAACGTAAGCGGCCCGCCAAACGAGATGTAGAAATTCATATCCAAAGCCAGCTTGGCTGTCTCCCAGCTTCCGGAGAAGCAGTGCATGATCCCACCCACTTCGGCGGCCTTCTCTTCCTTCAGGATCTGGATGACATCCTGGTGCGCGTCCCGATTGTGGATGATGATCGGCATATTCAGCTTGCGAGCCAACCGGATCTGCTTGCG
Organism: Brevibacillus ruminantium; assembly: GCF_023746555.1. Taxonomy (NCBI): domain Bacteria; kingdom Bacillati; phylum Bacillota; class Bacilli; order Caryophanales; family Paenibacillaceae; genus Brevibacillus; species Brevibacillus ruminantium. The sequence continues at coordinate 100,163 of NZ_CP098755.1, read as the reverse complement.
GAACACCTCAGCCTGCACATCCTTCGGTGAAGTGTCCCAGTAGTAATCCAGTCCCATCTCCCCGAGACCGACCACTTTGGGATGGCGGCTCAGCTCCTCCAGCCATTCGAGATGCTCATCGGTCATGTCTTTGGCATCCTGGGGGTGCCAGCCCACGACCGCGTAGATGAAATCATACTGCTCGACGAGCTGCAGGCAGGTGGGAATGGTCTCGGCATTAAACCCGATGTTGACGATGGTACTGACGCCATTTTCCCGGGCGCGAGCGATAACCTCATCGCGATCTGCGTCAAACTCCGGGGCGTTGAGGTGCGCGTGCGTTTCGAATAACAACTCTGCGTCCTCCTTTTTCCTATTTCACAATCGCGCCGTTCGGCATGCTTGGATCGACGGTTGCCAGCGTCAGTTGATCACCGGCAGAAGCGGCCAAAATCATGCCTTGGGACAGTTCCCCACGCAATTTTACCGGTTTCAGGTTGGCTACGAGAATCACTTTTTTCCCTACCATCTCTTCCGGTGTGTAGTATTTGGCAATCCCGGAGACGACCTGACGTTTTTCATAACCCAAATTCAACTGAAGGATCAAAAGCTTGTCAGCATTCGGGTGTTTCGCGCACTCGACCACCTGTGCGACGCGAAGCTCTACTTTTCCAAAGTCATCAATGCCGATTTCTTCTTTGCTGTCAGCCGGTTTTTCTGCTGCTTCCGCTTTTGCTGCAGCTTCATTTTTCGTTTCGTTCACGGATGCTTCTCCTTTCAGCGCCTCTTGCTTCTTCTTGTTTTCCTCGGCCTGACGGCGGGCTTCGGCAGTAGAATCATCAATAAAAGCCAGCTCCGCTTCTACATCAAGACGCGGGAAGAGCAGCTCTTTGCGATTGACCTGGCTGCCTGCAGGCAGTCCGCCCCATACCCCGGCAGACTCCCAGGTGTAGGTTTCCGGTCTGTCCAGGATGCCCAGCTGATCCCAGATTTTTGCCGGGGTCTTGGTCATGAATGGCTGAATGAGAATCGAAGAGATACGGATGCTCTCCATCAGGTTGTACATGACGGTAGCGAGACGGCCTTTGGTCTCCTCGGACTTCGCCAGATTCCACGGCATGGTCTCATCAATGTATTTGTTCGTGCGACCGACCAGCTCCCAGATGTGGGCAAGCGCGTTGCTGAAACGCATCTCGTCCAGATGCTCCTCCACGAGAGCCTTCGTCTTGGTGGCCAGCTCGATCAGGCTGTCGTCCGGCTCCCCTTTGTCGGCTGGAGCAGGCACAGCGCCGTCGAAATATTTTTCAATCATGGTTGTCGTACGGCTGAGCAGATTGCCGATGTCATTGGCCAAATCGTAGTTCAGGCGCTGGATAAAGCTCTCTGGTGTAAATACACCGTCCTGACCGAATTGAATCTCGCGAAGCAGGAAGTACCGCACACTGTCTGAGCCATAGCGGTCGATCAGCAGTTTCGGATCGATCACATTTCCTTTTGATTTGGACATTTTGCCGTCCGGCATCAGCAGCCAGCCGTGGCCAAATACTTTTTTCGGCAGCGGCAAATCAAGCGCCATCAACAGGATCGGCCAGTAGATGGTATGGAAGCGGAGAATATCTTTACCCACGAGATGGACGTCTGCCGGCCAGTAGCGCTGATATTTGCTGTCATCTTCGGACAGATAGCCCAGTGCCGTAATATAGTTGGCCAGCGCGTCAATCCAGACGTAGATCACATGCCCCGGATCGCTGGGAACCTTGACCCCCCAGTCAAACGTGCTGCGGGAGACACTCAAGTCCTGAAGGCCCGGCTTGAGGAAATTATTGATCATCTCGTTGCGGCGGGTTTCTGGCTGGATAAACTCAGGGTTGGCCTCAATATGCTGCAGCAGTCTATCCTGGTATTTGGAGAGACGGAAGAAATAGTTTTGCTCTTTTACTTTCTTGACTTCGCGTCCACAGTCCGGGCAAAAATACCCTTTGTCCGTTTTGCATTGCGTTTCTGTCCAGAAGGCTTCATCCGGGACACAATAGTAGCCCTCGTATTCACCCAAATAGATATCTCCCTGGTCGAGAAGACGCTGAAAAATCTTTTGCACAATCACTTTGTGGCGCGGCTGGGTCGTGCGGATAAAATCGTCGTAGGAGATATCGAGTTTCTCCCACAGATCGCGAATCCAGTCGACCACCGGATCGATGAATTCGAGCGGCTGTTTGCCGTCTTCTGCAGCTCTCTCCTGCAATTTCTGCCCGTGCTCGTCGGTTCCCGTCAGGTAGAAAACGTCATAGCCGCGCAATCTTTTGTAGCGAGCCATGGTATCCGCTGCAATCGTCGTATAAGCGTTTCCGATGTGCAGCTTGTTGCTGGGGTAATAAATCGGCGTTGTAATGTAATAAGTCGGCTTCAAAACAAGTAACCTCCTCTGAAAAAAATTAGAAAACTTGGCTACGCCGAATTTGGCGTGGCCTTAGTTGCACTTATACTTTCGTCCTCTACCGCGTTAGCGAAAAAACTTTCTGAAAGTATAAAAAACCCGCCCCGGATTGGGACGAGTTTTATTCTCGTGGTACCACCCAAATACTCCGCCTTCTCACGAACGGCGGACTTGGAGAGTCATCCTGACTCCACCTGTAACGCAGGTTTGCGTCACGAACTACTTGCGAGCCTTGGCTGCTGTTCATTCGTGAAACTCAGGGGCCATCTTCAGCTTGGTTGCTTATACCGGCTCACACCTACCCCGGCTCTCTGTGATAAGAAAAGCAAGCCTACTCTTCCCGTCATGGTCGATCTTCAGTATTTATTGAGTGTCCTTACCTACTATTGTACACAATAGGGTTTGTTTGTAAACCTTTCCTTTCCCCTTGATCAAGGTACCCGACGGAGAATACATGATGCAAAAAATTTGTCGATGAGGTACGAAAACGCACATTTTGTCGAATGAAATTGATTTATTCGACATGAAATGACTAAATCGACAACGAAAACTTCCAGTTACTTTTTTCCATTCCCAACTCATATGAATTTATTTACATATGTAGTTACTGCTAGTGTATTGATTTTCACTGTTAAAAACAAATTGCGCTTCAAGGAAATGTAAAATTCATGTTGACACCTTTGGGAATCGCTGGTATGATGAAAACACCGGAAATTGTCGAATATTGACGATTAAATATCCGATTCAAAGAATAAACGACATTTTGAAACATCTGAGGGGAGAGACTGTACATGATGAAATCTACAGGTATTGTTAGAAAAGTGGACGAGCTGGGTCGTGTCGTAATTCCGATTGAATTGCGCCGTACACTGGGTATCGCTGAGAAGGATGCGTTGGAAATTTACGTGGACGGAGAGCGCATCATCCTGAAAAAGTACGAGCCTGCTTGTATCTTCTGTGGAAACGCTGATCGTGTATCTCACTTTAAAGGCAAAATCGTTTGCCATGACTGTCTTTCCGAAATGCCTGTAGGCAAACGCTAATCCGACAAAACGATCATGACCGTTTTCCCCTCATCGGGGGACAAAAGTGTGGACCGTAAACGGTCACATCCCATTTTGTGAAAAACGTTAGGATGTTTCAATCCCTCAAATGGGAGGGGACATTTTTCACAGCAAAAAAGAGGCTGGTTCCTGAACCGGCCTCTTTTTGCTGTTTATTGCTGTGGAAATTCGCGGTGGTACTCGTTGTACACATCCCGCTTCGATACCCCTCTGTCATCTGCAGCAAGTTTGATCGCTTCTTTCTTGCTGTACCCCTGGTCACAATATCTGTCGACATGTTCGACCACGGTTACCTGCATCCACCACTGCTCTTCATCGGGGTTCTTTTCAGCTGATTGGCTGTATCCCTCAACGATCAGGCAGTATTCGCCGCGCGGTTCGGTTTCTTGGACGTGCTCAGCAAGCTCGTCCAGCGTTCCACGGGCAAATTCCTCGTATCGCTTGGTCAGCTCCCGTGCCAAAACAGCGCGCCTGTCTCCCCATTCCTCCCGCATCGCTTCCAACGTTTTCACAATCCGATGGGGAGCTTCATAAAAGATCAGCGTTTCCGGATAGTACCGCAGGCGCTCCAGCTCTTTTCGGCGATCCTTGTTCTCTCTCGGCAAAAAACCGCAAAAGACAAACCGTTCTGTCGGCAAGCCCGAGGCGATCAGGGCGGTCAACGCTGCGTTCGCTCCTGGTACGGGTATAACCGCAAATCCGGCGGCCACCGCATCCCGGACCAAATCCGCTCCCGGATCGGAAATCGCCGGCAATCCTGCGTCGCTGACCAGCGCAATCTTTTTGCCCTCTTCCAGCCATTGAAGCAGCCCGCTCCCACTCGCCTCTTTATTATGCTCGTGATAGCTGACTGTCCGCTTGTCGATTTGAAAGTGATTCAGCAGCTTTCGCGTCTGTCTTGTATCCTCACAGGCGATCACGTCCACAGAACGGAGTGTTTCCAGACAACGAACGGAGATGTCATCCAGATTGCCGATTGGCGTCGCTACCAGGTACAGCACACCCGTATTTTCACCTACAAAACTTCGCTGGATGTTCATTCACATCGTCCTTTCTCCTGAAAGATCAACCCTTCTTTTTGATCGCGAGACAGCCGTTTGATCGCTTCCTCTCGTCGCAATCCCCAGGAACGGTCTGTTCCTTCTTCTATATACATCAGCTCCACAGGACCGCGTCCTCTGGTATATTTTGCTCCCTTTCCCTCGTTATGCTCACGGATTCTTCTTTCCATCTCGGTCGTATACCCGGTGTAGTACGTTCCATCCGCGCAACGCAGTATATAGACAAAGTGGCTTTTATGAGAGGGAATCTCGTCTGCCAAAATAGATCTCCTGAAGTTCTGCACAGTATTCCTCCCCGTTTTCATAGACAATCAGCGGGGGCTGGATGCGAAGCTCCGGTCTGCCGTTTCGTATCCCTTCGATCAGGACCATATTGGGCTCTGCATCACGTCTGGGATAAACCAGACGCATCCGCTTTGGTTCGATCCCGTATGTGCGCATCATGGTTACAATATCGATCAGACGAGAGGAGCGATGCACCAAAGCAAGCTTGCCGCCATTTTTAAGCAGCTGGCTCCCCACCCGAATGACATCGTCCAACGAGAGCAGGATTTCGTGACGGGCAATCGCAAAATGCTCACTGAGATTTTGTTCTCCGCTGTTGGCTGGCATGTACGGCGGATTGCACGTAATCAAGTCGAATTTGCCATAGCCAAATTGCTGAACCGCTTCCTTTACATCTCCCAGATGCATGGTGACACGATGCTGCAATTGGTTCAACTGCACATTGCGGCTGGCCATGTCATGCAGCCGCGGCTGAATTTCCATGCCCTCAAATACGGCTTCGGGAGAACGTGTTGTCATGATCAGCGGGATCGCCCCGTTTCCTGTACAGAAATCCAGTACTCTGCCGCGCTTCGGAACGGAAGCAAACCGGGCCAGAAGCACCGCATCCATCGAGAAACAAAAGACTTCGTGGCTTTGAATGATTTTCATCTCGTGAGTCAACAGGTCATCGATCCGCTCCGACTCGTAGAGCGGGATATTTTTCTCCAAATCCATGCGACGTTTCTTACTCCTTTACCCTGTAAAGCTCGGCCAGATATTCATCTAAGTCTGAAAAAGCGACCTGACAAAATATCCAGGTCGCTTGGGTTCCTTCATTATGATACATCGAGGCTGCTTCGCCTATTTCTGCACGCCGCTGAGGAATGAGAGGCAGAACAAGCAGTCCCCTTCCTTTCGCAAACTGCCAAAATGCACATTGCAGATATGAAAGCCTTCCGCGTAGAGACGCGCCAGATTATCATATCCTTCCCCGACTACTTTTTTCTTGGCGTCATCTGCTTTGACCTGCTCCGACCGTTTTTGCTTCGGTGGGGTTGTGGTCGTCTTTTTGTCCAGTCGGTTGCGAAGGTGCTGGTTTTCAACGAGTAATTGGGCGTTCTCCTCCATCAAGACCACGATGACGTCCTTTAACTCACCAATTTCTTGATACAGTTCGCCGATTCGTTCCTCAATACTAGCCATCTTGACGAAGATTTCCCGTTTGTCCACTTGCTCACCTCATCCCCGCTCCCTGTTCTTTGTCTATCTATTGCTCGAACGCAGATTGGCCCGTGACCACTTCGTCCAGCGTAAATTCCATGATCCGACTGTTGTCGGAGAGCTCAACCTGCATCGAATGATCCAAAATATTCAAGGAGACCACGCGTCCCTTGCCCATCGGCGTCGTCACGACAGTGCCGATGTCCGGCATTTCATCACGGGTGCTCTCATAATTATCATTCTCATATTTCAGACAGCACATCAGACGTCCGCACAGTCCGGAGATCTTTGCCGGGTTCAGAGACAGATTCTGATCTTTTGCCATCTTGATCGACACCGGTTCAAAATCGCCCAGGAATGTCGAGCAGCAGAGAAGGCGGCCACAGGGGCCGATTCCGCCCAACATTTTGGCTTCGTCCCGCACGCCGATCTGCCGCAGTTCAATCCGGGTACGGAAAACCGAGGCCAAATCCTTGACCAGCTCACGGAAGTCTACCCGTCCATCAGCTGTAAAATAGAAAATGATTTTATTTCTGTCAAATGTGTATTCGACATCAACCAGCTTCATTTCCAGCTTGTGTTCCTTAATTTTGGTCTGGCATACGGCGAAGGCATTTTTGGCAGCCTGTTTGTTTTCGTCCACCTGCTTGGCATCCTTGTCATCTGCCATTCGGATTACTTTTTTCAATGGCAGAACGACGTCAGAATCATCAACCTGCTTGCGGCCGATGACAACTTTGCCGTATTCCACCCCTCTTGCAGTCTCGACAATAACGGAAGAATCCCGCTCGATTGGCAACTGATCAGGGTCAAAATAATATATTTTGCCCGCTTTTTTAAAACGGACACCTACAACCTCGTACAAGGTTATCCCTCCTGGATTTGAAGAACCAACCGCTCAAGGGCCAACTGTGGGTTGGCATTTCGCTCTATCCGATTTTTTGTTTCCATGACCAGATCGATCCCGCGCAAGAGCTCAGCTTTTGTCCATAACAAGGCTTGTCCTTGCAGCACATCCTGTTGGTCACTATTGATGAGATGGGCATGTCTGTCTACTTGCACATACAGGATATCGCGTAGCCAAAGGATGAGCAAATCCAAGAAGAGGGGCAGTTCCTCCTTTATTTTGTCGCTCTTTTGAAGCATATCGTGAATGGTATAGAGTACAGAAGAGTTGTGTTGCTTACATTCCTGCACCAATTGTATCATTAGATTTCTTAGCTGTGCAAACCATTCTGCTTGGCTAAGTACACGAGCTTCTTCCAGATTTGACGTTATGTGGGACACTACCCTCGCCGCCCCGCCCGGGATGCCTTCCTCCCCCAATTTTCGGGCGATCACTTCGGGAGAAAGCGGGGAGAAATGGATGATCTGACAACGGGACAAAATGGTCGGCAGCATCGCGTGACTATTCTCGGTCAAAAGCAGCGCGACCACTCCCGCTGGCGGTTCCTCCAGAAATTTCAGCAGGCTGTTGGCAGCCTGGGTCGTCATCTTGTCGACGTGTTCGATGATGTATACCTTATGAAAAGATTCAACCGCGCGCATCGCCATTTCTTTCTGCAGATTGCGGATTTGGTCGATCTTGATAGATGCGCCATCCGGAGAGATGACCAAGACGTCCGGGTGATTTCCGGCGTCAATGCGTCTGCATGTGATACAGGCCCCGCAGGCATCCGCTTCTTTTTCGGTACAAAAGAGGGACTTCGCCAGATGCAGGGCCACCTGTTTTTTCCCTGCGCCTCTCGGGCCGGCAAACAAGTAAGCGTGTGCCAGCCGATCGTTGCGCAGACTATGATAGAGCAGCTCAACCACACGGGGCTGCTGTGATATTGTTGTCCATGACATGGCTTTCACCTAAACAGTTTATTGACTCACTGTGTTGCCAACTTCGGTACGGCTGATCCTCGCAGCAGAAGCGTTGCTGCGGCGAGGTCAAAACGAGTGAAACTGTTGAACATCCAAAACAAAAACGGCTGCGCCCCCGACCTGGACTTCCAGTGGATAGGGCATGAATGAGTCAACGGCATTACTCAAAGGTGAGACCGGGGTGACCATCTGTTTTCGGGATTTGCAGTTTTGTTGAATGATTTCAATGACATCGGGCAAATTTTCGTCATTCGTACCAATCAAGAAAGTCGTATTGCCCGCGCGCAAAAAGCTTCCCGTACTGGCCAACTTAGTAGCCCGGTAACCTTTTTTCACCAACTGCTGTGACAGACGACCACTGTCTTTGTCCTGAACGACAGCAACCACCATTTTCATACGGCACTCACCCTTTCCGCGTAGTTTTTCAAAAGGATTGTTTGGCACAAACTCGAAACCCTGTCTCCCTACCATTATATGAGGGGAAGGCTGACAGTGTAACGATATTCTTCTTATCCATAGTATACAGCATGTACCGGTCAGTTCGGTACTCAAACCTGTAAACGAGCTTCCAATTGTGCCAAAGCATCCGCGAAAACCTCATCCGCCGGTTTTTCTGCGTCGATGATCTGGAATCGATCAGCAAAGCGTTCGATGACAAGCCGATAGCCTTCCCGCACTTTTTCGTGGAAATCCAGGGCTTCCAGATCCAGCCGGTTGATCTCTCTGTCTTTTGTGGCATTGATCCGAGCCAGTCCGACCTCAGGGCGTACGTCAAAATAGAGGGTCAAATCAGGCATGCAATTCTCTACCGCGAACTGATTGATCGCAAACACCTCATCGATGCCAATCCCGCGTGCATAGCCCTGGTAGGCCAGACTGCTGTCGATAAACCGGTCGCACAGCACCAGCTTGCCCCCTTCGAGTGCGGGCAGCACCTTTTCCGCCAAATGCTGCCGGCGTGCAGCAGCGTACAGGAGGGCTTCCGTCCGTTTGTCCATCTTTATGTGTTCGGGATTAAGAATAATCTCACGGATTTTCTCTGCGATTTCGATTCCGCCCGGCTCCCTCGTCAGCAGCACGTCCCATCCCTTGTTTTGTAATGCTTCATAAAGGCGGGTCACTACCGTCGATTTCCCGGCTCCATCCGCTCCTTCAACCGTAATGAATCGACCCGTTTTTCTCGTTGTCACAACATTTTGCTCCTTCCAAAATTCAGATCCCATGCGCGTTGGCCTGCATCCGCTTTGTTTGGCCGCAGCTTTTTAACGGACGACCAGAATCGTCTGCAGACCGGCGTCGTCCACACCCTGAAACCTGACCCGGCTCTTCCGCAGTTCTTTTAACAGCTCCAAAAGTGAGGCATCCATGCGCTCTCCCGGTGTCAACAAGGGTATGCCTGGCGGGTAGGGAATGATCATCTCCCCCGCGATTCGCCCCAGGGCTTGTTCCAACGGGATACGGATCAGCTCCGCTTCCATCGCTTCATGGATCGGCATGGCCTGCTCGCGCAAAAAGCTGGAGGAGACCATCCCCGGTTGAACCAAGCGCTGAAACGGGCGCTGCGGCTGACAAGGAGCCGACTCCAGCGTCAAAATCAACTGATGAATGTCTTCCGCCCGCGTCCCTGAGGATGCGGCCAGCAATACATGGCCCACATCGGCCAACTCCGGGTAAATGCCCGCATCCTCCAGCATCTGCTGCAATCCAAAGCCATCCATGTCACGGGTTCGCAGTGTCAGCATCAGCTTGAGCGGGTCCATCGACGTGTAGACGCTGCCAGAGCCTGAACCGACCAACTCCAACCACGACAGCGCAGCGACACTCTCCCGCAGCTTTGCCAACAGAGGAAAGAGCTCGTCCCATTCCTCTGCTGCCTCCAGAACCAAGTGACGTCTTGCCAAATCCAGCGATGCCATCAGCAGGTAGGAGGGGCTGGATGATTGCAGCATGGCCAGACACCGGGCCAGTCTTTCCCGGTTGATGCGATTCCCCTGGATATGAAGCATGGACGACATCGTCAAGGCTGTCGTCATTTTATGGGTAGATTGTACCGCTGCGTCCACCCCGCTCTGCATCGCCGATGGGGGAAATGCTGAGTGAAAGCCGTAATGAGAGCCATGAGCCTCATCCACCAGCAGCGGCACATCATAACGATGAACTGTGGCTGCCATTTTTGCCAGATCGATACCCATCCCATAATAAGTCGGATTGGTAAGGAAAACCGCTTTGGCATCCGGATGGGCCTGCAAAGCTCGCTCCACATCCTCCCTGCGCAAGCCAACAGCCACTCCGCTATCGGGATCGACAGCGGGCACGATGTAGACGGGGTTTGCTCTAGCCAGCATCATCCCGTGGAAAACCGATTTATGGCAATTGCGCTGCACCAGAATTTTATCACCCGGGCGGCATACGGCCATGATCAACGCCATGTTTCCAACGGTGCTTCCCCCGATGAGAAAGCGCGTCTCTTCCGCCCCGAATGCTTCTGCCGCCAGCTCCTGTGCTTCTGCAATCACCTCTGCGGGATCGTGCAAATCATCCATCCCGGAAATTTCCGTCAGGTCCAGCTCCAAAACACTGCCAAACCGGGCTGAACCGCCGGTATCAAAGCTGTGCCCCATTTTATGACCGGGCACATGAAACGGATGCGGATGCGCGGCCGCGTGCCTTTCCAATTTTTCGTACAAGGGAGCACGCCGCTGCCTCTCCCGATAGCCAGGGCTCTTATCCCGCACGAGCTTCACGTCCTTTTTTTCAGCTTTGTTCATTGTAGCATGATTGAAGGACGGAAGTCTGCCCAAATGGAAAAAGGCACTGGACGTTGGCCAATGCCTTTTGTGAACGTAATTACGCGTCTTTTGTGAGCCATATGCGTCTCATCTGATGGATAAAAAATGGATATTTTGCATCTTGTACGTCAGTCTGCACCATTTCTTGTTCGCAATGATGGCAGATAAACTGCTCACAGATCGCGATCCCGTCCAACCGTTCTTCCTCACAGACGATGCATCGCTGAGCAATTCTTTCCATTTTAAACGCCTGCCCTTTTCCTCAATCTACCAACCATTATACCCCATTATAATCGGTTCCATTCCCAAACGTTCGTGTTTTCGCCGATCGTTCGGTAGAGGATCTGGCAGGATTCTGCTTCTGTTACCGGAAAGCATGAACAAGCATCGAGGATGAGGGGCTGATTCATCCCCTGAATCAGCTCCGGCAGTCGAATCTCCTGGATTACTGGATCGGCTGTGCCGATCACCAGCAAGTCAGAGTGAGCCAAGGCAGTGCGCCAATTATCGTAGACCGCCCAAGCCCGGCGCGAAGAAAAATCATCTGTTACGGCCTCCCCGGGAGAAAACAGCCGCGTTTCCATGCCCTGTAACTCTCCCCTGGGGAATCCCTCCCAAAAAGAAGCCCTTCCCCATAGCGTAATCCGCTGTATCTCTGCTTTTTCCCGAATGTGCCGAAGCTGACGAGTGATCCAGCGATACACCGGCCCGTGCCGCTTCCTGTCGGTGTACAGCCAGCTTTGGCCAATCCGTTTATCCATACCAAGTGCGCGGGCAACCACCTGCGACCGTGATCCGCTTTTGTCACACTGCTCACTCATGCGCAGAAAAAAACGCTCCTTCCACGCCAAATAAAGCGGGAGCTGACGGACAGCCTCGTCCACCTCGCACCTGCGGGTAACAAATGAAACAAAGCCATGTCTGGCTAGCTGCCTGCTCAGCCGCCGCAGCCAGATCCCGCCTTCCTCCCCGCCAAGCAGAGCTCTTTCTTTGTCAGCAAAACAAAAAAGGCGAACGACTTCCCATTCCGGATAGGTCGCTGCCAGAGCATCAGCCGTACCATTGGGGATGCGATTTCCATAGACGAGCAGCAAGCGGGGCTCCCCTCCCGCCTCACCGCTCAGATTTCCAGTTAGCAGCTCCCCATCCGAGTAATCGGTCAACACTAATCCTGCTGCATCCCACGCTTCTCCACTATTCTCTCTGGCGGTAAGAACCTGAAAGCCCAGCTCAGCCAGTTCGCCAGCTAGCGAGTCGGATGGCATCGTTCCATTAGCGCCTCTGAGGATGGTCTTGCTCTGTGGTAACAATCTGGCTCCGCCCCCTTTTTCACCTTTGCTGCATGAAGCTGTTTGTCCTTGTTATGATTCCGGATGAAAGGAAGTCAATCCGTCTTCCTCAACATGGAAGGCTATGACATAATAGATAGAGATGATGGAAAAGCGTGGTGTCACTGACGTGAACTCTTCTTTGTTTGTAAAACAGCTTGGAGAAGGCAGCCGTACGTTGGTATTTCTACCCGGCATTACAGGCACGCACCGGTACTGGGAAGAGCGTGTTGCCAATCTGGCGGAAAGAAAGCGGCTCCTGCTGGTCGACCCGCTCGGGTTTGGTCAATCGGAAAAGCCCCTCGATGCGATCTACTCGGTCGACCGACATGTGGAGGAGCTTCGACGCGCATTGGCTTCAGAGCCGCCCTTTACGCTGGTCGGCCACTCGATGGGCGCCATTTTGGCAGTCGCCTACGCAGCAAGGTATCCCGAACAGGTCGATCGCTTGCATTTGCTCAGTCTTCCTTGTTTTGACAATAGAGCGGACGCGGCGGCAGCTATGGGATTTCCTTACGGCCTGCTTTATACGAACCGATTCCTGGCCATTGCCGGTTGCATTGCCGGAAGAAAACTGTTTGGCCGTTTTTTGACTAAAATTCCCGCTTTCTTACAGCTTTATCCCCGAGAAGTATTGGAGGATGTCACCACTCACCATTGGCAATCTTTCTCCTCCTCTTTGGAAGAGGTTATTTTCAACCATGATGTAAAAAAGGATTTACGCCGCCTCCCGAAAACACTCTCGGTGTCGTTCGTGCACGGAGACGCGGATCAGGTGGCTCCTCTCGAGCCTGTCCGTGTTGCCTGCAAAGAGCGTCCTGAATGGATGCTTCACGTGCTTCGCGGCGGCGATCACCATCCATTGCTGCGTGACCCGGATTGGTGCCTCGCTCCTTTATTCTCATCTTGAGCTCGAATGGACGTGACGTATGAAGAATCAAACCATCTACAGCTATAAACTGGTGCGTCGGTTCCGCTGGCGGTTTGCCGGAATCTTTCTGCAGTTTCTGCTATTTGCTTTGTTTGTGACCGCTTCTGCCCGCTGGCTAGCGATTCCGATCCCCTCGTTGATCGTCTCTTTGGCTGTATGGCCAGGCATCGCTTTGCTGCATCTCTGTCTGTTTCGTCTGTACGTGTTTCTGCGCGGTCACGCACCCCAGACGACCCCCGACATGCTGTTCTCCCCGTGGTGGGGAGCCGGCTTCAGGCTGCCTGTCCCGCTAGCCGCCTATCGCGGCGCAGAATCGACCGTCCTCGGGGGCAGTTTATTTCTGGCAGCAGCCCTGTACGTCTGGTTGCCCTCCCCCTATGGACTTACTCTTTTGGCCGGAACGATCATCACAGGCATCCCGCGGCTTTTCGCCCTTTTGCTCTCGTTTCGTCTGCCCAAACAATGCCGGGTCAAGTATGAGAACCGCAGTGTCGCCTTTCTCCTGACAGATGGGTAAGGCTTATAGGAGCCACATTTTGATGATGATCAGGGCAGCCAGCCCAGGCAGGCGGAGCAAACCCGTCACAAGAGCCGTAACCGGATTGATGGGAATGTGAAAGTCAGCCAGATCGCCAATCAGATTGGCGAAAAACAGTAATACCGCGCCAATCACCAGTTGCATCGCACCCAGTCCAATCCAGCGAATCGGCTTCCACGCTGATTTGCTGGCCGCGATTACCACTAACAACCCCGCCACGAGCAAGGCGATGATCCACCCTGAGGTCATGGTCACTCCTCCTATGCTTGTTGATAGGCCTGCTCCCTTTTGACATGCGAAAGCAGGTACATGTAGCGCTTTTCGGTAAGCTGCAGATAGTAAATGGCATTATCCAATCGGTTGTCAGGCTCGCTCAGTTCCATCAAATGGCGAGCTTGCTGCCAATCGAGGCGCGCTCTGTCGACGGCTGCCTCGAGAACCCCCTTAGTCCAACTGACTGTCGGTTTGGGTTGTCTCCATATGCCCATGTTTCCTTCCCCCTATTGGAAGTAATAAAGCACTCCGGCCATGTTGTTGAGCGCATGCAAAAGAACCGCTCCCCAAATCGATTGAAAACGATATCGCAAAAAACCCAAACACAGACCCATGACAAACAGCGGAGCAAATAAAGCAACATCCACATGCATCAGGGCAAACCAAAGACTGCTGAGCAATATGCCGATCAAAGCGCCGAGTCGATTCACCAGGTAGGTTTGCACCACACCTCGGAACAACAGCTCTTCCGCTATGGGAACCAGTCCGCCGATCACGAAGAGGGCGGCTAAAATGGATAAGGGATTCCCGTCTTTAGCTTGGACAATTTCCTGTTCGATCAGTTTTTCCCGATCAGAATCCAGCGCGAGTCCCAGCCAGTTGGCAAACGGTTTGGTCACCGCAGCATCCAGCAGAAGCATCACGGCCAAAAACAGCACAATCAAAATCACGATCATGACTCCCAGATTCCGCGGCCGGCTCACCCCGATCTCCCGCAAGCGACCTCGCATCAACACAGGCACCAGAATCAGGATAAAAAGCTGATAGGAGGCCGACTCCAGAAAACTTCCCAGAGTGCCCGCTGGAAATAAGGTAGAGGGCAGGAAGAGTCCGTACATTAGCAGCGTGCATGTCTGAAACAGATGCAGCCATGCCACCACGTGCAGGACATCCGAGCCCGTCACTTCTGTCGGAGCCCACAGCCAATCCTGCTTTCCTCGACTTCGTACAGTCTGCACCACATAACCAATCGAGATCAGGAAACTAAGGCCACTTACACATAAAATGGATAGTACCAACCACTGTGCAGGTTCCTCTGCCGTAGTAGCCACCCATAATCCGTCCGTTCCTTGCTCCAACCGAATCATGAAAAACTCCGCGGCAAACATCAACCAATAGCCTGCAAACAAGAGAGCAGCCCAACTTTTTGCGTGATCTGGCTGGGTTCTTCCCGAGAGCAGCAGCCCCGGTCCATTCAGCATTGTCTCACTCTCCCCGTTACACTTTATGTCTCGTCCCATCAAAAAAGTCGTTCATTCGAAAAAAAAAGACAGGCTTGCCTGTCTTTTCCGGTGTCTCCCGGCCCCTTTATAGTTCGCGGCGTCCTTCCAATGCCTTGGTCAGAGTGACCTCGTCCGCGTATTCTAAATCCCCGCCCACTGGAAGTCCGTGAGCGATCCGGGTCACCCGAATCCCAAACGGCTTGATCAGTCGGGAGATATACATGGCTGTTGCTTCCCCTTCGATGTTGGGGTTTGTCGCCAGAATTACTTCCTTTACCTGTTCATCGCTCAGTCGCTTTAACAGGTCGGGAATTTTGATATCCTCCGGTCCAATCCCCTCGATCGGAGAAATCGCGCCGTGCAGGACATGGTAATACCCTTCGAATTCGCGGGTTTTTTCCATCGCCACTACATCCTTGGGCTCTTGCACAACACAGATAACAGAGCCGTCCCGCCGTTTGTCACGGCAGATATGGCAGGGGTCCACATCCGTAATATTGTTGCACACGGAACAGTAATGGAGCTGGCGTTTGGCATTGACCAGCGCCTTGGCCAGATCCAGTACATCATCCTCTTTCATATTCAATACATAAAACGCCAGCCGTCCTGCCGTTTTTGGACCAATTCCCGGCAGTTTCATAAAACCCTCAATCAATTTTGAGACCGGTTCGGGATAAAACATCGCTTTCTACTCCTTCAATAGGCCTGACTTGTGCGACTAGAACAATCCCGGAATGTTCATCCCTCCGGTAAAGCGTCCCATTTCCTTGCCGACCAGCTCATCTACCTTGCGAAGCGCATCGTTAACCGCAGTCAAAACCAGATCCTGCAGCATTTCGACATCCTCCGCGTCCACCACTTCGGGCTTGATCGCAATTTCAATAATTTCTTTGTGGCCGTTTGCTTTTACCGTAACCGCACCGCCGCCAGCGGAGCTTTCCACTACTTTTTCTTTCAATCCTTCTTGGGCTTTTTGCATTTCTTCCTGCATTTTCTTAACCTGACGCATCATTTGCTGCATGTTTTTCACGTGGGTGTCCTCCTTAAAGAATGTATGGGATGTGCTACTTTATTCCTTCACTTCCACAAGACCTTCGCCGACCAGTTTGATCGCTTCGGCCACAAACGGATCCTGTTCCTCCTGCTTCTGGGCATCTCCCTGCGCAGCTTGCTGATAGACGGACTGCCACTCCTCCTCCATCACTGACAGGAGCTGCAGCGGTCTGCCAACGACGCCGAGAATCGCCCGTTCAATCACGTTTTTCAGTTCAGGTTCCATCGTCTTGTCGCAGTGGATCGGGCTTGTAAAGGTCACAACGACAGAATCACTGCCGACTGCTGCTGGTTGCCCATTGACCAACCAGGCTTGATACTGAATCTTGACCTTTTTCACATCGGCCAAAATCTGGCTCCATTGTCCGCGGACCTGACGGCTCAAAGCCTCATTTACAGCCATCGCCGCTTCCCGGACCCGATTCATTGGCGTTCGCGACCCGCCGCCTGCAGCTGCAACCGGCCGGCGAGCTTCCTGTTTCCGTGGCTCTTCCGCTTGGGCTTGCCCGGACTGAAGACCTTGGCCCTGGGCTAGCTGCGCAAGTCTTTCCTCCAGTTGGCGGATGCGATTTGCCAAACCAGCCAGGTCCTCGCCGCTCGCTGTGTTAGATACCGCTGCCGACTGGGTCGCGCCCTGCTGAGGACTCTGCCCCGGCAGTTGGCATAATTTCACCAGCGTCAACTCCACCAGCACCCGGGCGTACGTCGACCACTTCAGTTGGGCCAGGGATTGGTTGCACACTTCAATCGCACTGTATAGATGCGGGATTTCATATAGCTGTGCTACTTGGGCAAACTGGTCGTCAATCATCGTCCGCTCCACGATTTCTTCCAGATGGGGAGCGGTTTTCAGAAGCAGCATATCTCGATAGTAGTAGAGAAAATCATGCAAAAACTGCTCGGGGTCTTTCCCCTGGACCATCACTTTGTCAAACTGTTCCATGACCTGGGCCACGTCCCGGTTGGCGACAGAGCGGGCCAGGGTAGAAAAATACCCTTGGGATACCGTCCCCGTGATCTGCATGATATCAGCGGCCGTTATCTTCTCGTTGCTATAGCTGATCGCCTGGTCGAGCAAGCTCAATGCATCCCGCATGCCGCCTTCTGCCATCTTGGCAACGAGTGTCAGTGCTTGCTCCTCCACGGAAACCTGTTGTGACTCACAGATGTAGGAGAGCCGTCTGACCATCTCGCGCAGTGAGATCCGGTGGAAATCAAAGCGCTGGCAGCGGGAGATAATCGTCGCCGGCAGCTTGTGGGGTTCTGTTGTTGCCAAAATAAAGATGACGTGGGAAGGAGGCTCCTCCAGCGTTTTCAGCAAGGCGTTAAACGCTTCCGTCGTCAGCATATGCACTTCGTCAATAATGTAAACCTTGTATTTGACATCGCTTGGGGCAAATTTCACCTTGTCACGGATGTCCCGAATTTCTTCCACGCCCCGGTTGGATGCTGCGTCAATTTCCAGTACATCGGTCACAGAGCCATCGGTGATAGCCTTGCAGGTAGCGCACTGGTTGCACGGCTCGCCATCCTGCGGCTGCTCGCAGTTTACAGCTTTGGCCATAATCTTGGCTGCACTGGTTTTACCCGTGCCTCGGGGACCGTTGAACAAATAAGCGTGAGACAGTCTTTGCTCCCGCAAGGCATTGCGCAGAGTGACGGTCACATGCTCTTGTCCTACCACGTCTTGAAAGGTTTGCGGTCGGTATACGCGATACAGCGCGGTGTAAGCCATGTTTTAAGTGACACTCCAATCTGCAAAGTCCTTGTCCGAATCTCATCTATTATACAACATCCGTTTGTGTTCGTACAAAGAAAACGCCCCGTGATGCACGCGGGACGCGGTTTTTTGCGGTTTTGTTTACAAGTAGGGCAAGAGGATGTGAAAGGTAGTTCCGTATCCTTTCGAGGACAAGCGTATCTGCCCGCCGATATCGTGGATAATCTTTTGGCAAACGGACAGTCCCAGCCCTGTTCCCTCTTCCTTTGTTGTGAAAAATGGATCAAATATTTTGTCAACAATATACAGGGGAATTCCGGGGCCTGTGTCTCTGATATCAATGCTCACCTTGTCACCGTCGGGATCTATGTGATGGGAGATATTCAGGGTACCCTGCTCCCCCATGGCCTCAATGCCGTTTTTGCATATATTGATAAATACCTGCTTCAGCAGTTCATTATCCCCAACCACGAGTGGCAGGTTTCCCCGCGAGGAAAACTGGACATCAATTCCGTATAACAGCGCCTGCGATTCCACAATCGGCAGGATTTCTTCAAAAACGATATTAAGATCCACGATGGCGTATTGAACATCACGCGGTTTGCTCAATAACAAAAACTCACTGACCAGCGAATTAATCCGGTTGATTTCCGTCAGCATGATCTCGGTATAAGTCCGTTCCCGATCCATCCCATTTTCACTGAAGGATTGTAAAAACATCTGTAAAAACCCTTTGATAGAAGTGAGAGGATTGCGGATTTCATGGGCGGTACCTGCCGCAATTTGACCAATCATGGCCAAGCGTTCATTGCGCTCGATTTTCTGCTCAAAGGAACGAAAGTTGGAGATGTCCTTAAAGAGAAAATAGGCGCCCACCGTCTTGCCGCTGTCATCCTGAAGCGTGCTTGCATCGACGATCAATTCATAGCGCTGGTTGTCATTGGTCCAGGATGTGGCCATATTGTACAGCTTGACCCCGTCCAAAAGCTCGCGTTTGAGCAACCGATGATCTTCCGGAATGCCGGCAAACACCTGGTCGACATGCTTGTTGATGACGTCAACACGGTTCATGCCAAGCAGTTTACAGGCCATGTGACTGACTTCGACAATCAGCCCTTGCTCGTCCAGAACAAACAGTCCCAGGCTGCTGTCGCTAGTCAGCTTGTCTACCAGTCGCTGGGACAGATTTCCCTGAGTCTCCTTGTCCAGTTGAAACAGGTGAACGAAATACACGGGTTGCTCTCCCTGCTGGACCATGATCATCGCCGGGGTTTTTCCCGTCCTGCCCTGGCAATCCCGCCAATCCACTTCCATCGGCTGGTCTGGTCCCCGATGCATGAGCTCCTCATACAATTGTTTGATCGTGCCGGGATAAGGCAAGAGGTGTTGAAAGGACTGATTGACCAACTCTTCATACCGATAGCCCGTGACTCGCAACAGCTTTTCATTCACTTCAACGATAGTTCCCGCTTGGTCTACCAGGAAAATGGCAGTTGGCATCTGTTGCGCAAACTGTTTCAATCGATTGGACGAGCCGACGAGATGTAATGCCAGTGATCCTCCCACAGCTTGTCCCTCCTGACCTTCGCGTTTTACAAGCGTTTGCATTCCCCTAACAAATTCGTCGAAAAAATGGTAATAACCTGCTGATATAGCCATTTTTTACTGGAAATGTTTTCGCTAGAGATCGTCAGAAAACAACAAAAGTAGTCAAACCGACACGAATCGTTCGTGATTATACGTCTGAACCAACCGTAAGTACTGCCACTAGCAGTCTTAAGAGGCGGCATTTGTTTCAAAATGTCAAAAAACGGTATGATCCACGTGGATTCATACCGTTTGCTTTTCGTTATATGTACCGTGCACCTATCTTCGATCAAGCCCATCCAAGCGTTACTTATGGCTGCAGCTCAGAACAGGCTACCCTGCGGCACACGTGATGATCCACTTATGGCTGCTTCCTTCCGGACCTGACCAGGTTCATGGGTTCACGTTGCACAGGACCCGCTCCTCAACACCGCCACCATAAGGCAGCCTCACATGAGAAGACCTCTGATAGGAATTCAACCCTGCTATTGCGGATTGCAGGTTACAGGGCACCGCAACCTCCCCGTCTAGCACGGTAATGATAGCATACCAGAGATAAACCTTGATCGCAAGGTAAAAACCCATCCAAAGGAGGGAAACTCCTCCTTATGATTGAGCGGCCATCGGCACCTCGCCTTTTCTTTGATCCATCTGTTGCAGCAGCAAGTGACAGGCTCCAGATCGAAAGGCTTCGCAAAATACACGCACGATCTCAGGATCAAACTGTGTGCCCGAGCATCGAAGGATTTCGGCGTGAGCTGCTTCCAGCGTCATGGCGTTTCGATACGAACGAGTCGAGGTCATCGCATCAAACGTGTCGGCGACAGCCAGTATTCGGCCCATCAGCGGAATGTCCGTACCCGACAGTCTGTCCGGATACCCTCTGCCATCCCAGCGTTCATGATGATGGCGGACGCCGGGACTTACGTGTGAAAGACTGATGATCTGGTTCACGATATTGGCACCGATCGAGGCGTGAAGCTTGATCAGTTCATACTCTTCATTTGTCAGCTTTCCTTCTTTCAGCAGCACGCGATCGGGAATTGCTACTTTCCCGATATCATGCATCAGTCCGGCATACCGCAGATCATCACGGGTAAACCCGACTTTTTCACTGGTATTCATATGATCGTAAATCATTAGGGCGTATTCGGTTACCCGCTCACTGTGTCCGGCCGTGTAGGGATCTTTCATCTCCACCGCCAGATAGAAGCTGCGCACAATCTGATCCAGCCCCGTTTGCATATAATCCCGCTCCCGCTTGATCAGCGCTTGAAGCTGAGAAGCCATCCGGTTGAATTTTTCCTCCAGCTGGGCAATTTCAGCCATCCGATGCTTCTTGACCCTTATGGAAAAATTTCCCTGCTGCAGAGCTTCTGTGGCTTCGATCAAGGATCGTATCGGTGCATCAAACCACTGGGCGATCTTCCGGGCGACGATTGCCGCAAACAATATGACCAGGATCGTTACAACGAGCAAATTCCTCTTCAATGGCGAAAGGTCCCTGTTTATTTTACTCTCCGGCAGCAACTCTACATATGTCATGCCTGTCTCGGGTGAGCGATAGTGAAATAGATACATGCTTTCTTTCCCATCTGAATACAGCGCCACTTCCTTGCCCTGATTATTATGGACGAACGTCAGGAGATTCGCCGTGTTTTGTGCACTCGCCTTGTCCGGTGAGAGCAACATGTTGTCAGGAGAAAAGATAAAAAGCGTGGTCGGAGAGGCTTGGTTACCCAATTGCAGCCACCTTTCTACCTGATCCGCCCCCCACTCAGACACCAGTACCCCAGGTGAATGCCCGTTCGCTTGATGGAGGCGGCGGGCAAGCAGCCAGCCCCCGTCTTGGTTCTCCGGAACGCCACTGTCCTTGAGATAGAGGGAGAGTTGATGGTCCAGGTGAAGCAGGTGCTCCCTGATATTTGCAGTGTACTGCCCTAGCAGCGCCGTCTCGGCTGCTTTGTAATTGATCAGACTAACAAGCAATATGGGGATAAGGCAAAGGAAAAGCAAAGCTGCAAATATTCGATCTTTCACTTTTGTAAACATCTGCCTCCCCTTTTCGGCCCGTTTTTATCTGGTTTCTCATAAAAAGTCGAATCTATCCGATTGTTCCAGATTCAGGTGACACTTCAATACCTTCCACATCTGGGGCGGCGGTAAACCTATTTTTTGGGGATTTGCCAGAATTCTCGCTACATCACTTTCCGTACATAGACAAAAGGCACCATTCGTATTATCCTAGCGAGGGATAACTTGATGGTAAGGGGTTACATGCTGATGCGATACATACTGCTTGTCTTCTTGGGTGCTTGCAGCTACGGAATCCTGTCCACGATTGTCAAACTGGCCTATGGCCAAGGATATTCACCAAGTGAAGTGGTAGGCGGGCAGATGTTTTTCGGATTTTTGCTTACGTGGATTCCCGCGCTGTTCACCCTGCGTCAAAAGCCTTCTCCAAAACGTCTCCTGCTGCTGCTGGCGGTCGGCCTTCCTGTTGGCTCTACCGGATTGCTCTATTACAACTCCCTGCAACACATACCGGCCTCGATCGCGATCGTTCTGCTATTTCAGTTTACCTGGATGAGCGTCTTGCTGGAGACGATTTTGACACGTAAAAAGCCCTCCAAAGCCACTCTCTGCTCGCTGATCCTACTGTTTGGCGGTACTCTTTTGGCGGGGGGTGTCATCGACAAAGGAATCGGTTCGTTTACGCTGACCGGCGTTGCCTTTGGTCTGGCTGCTGCCGTCTCGTATACCTTGTTTATCTTTTTTAGCGGAAAAGCGGCACCGGAAGTCAATTCCTGGCTGCGTACGTCCTTGATGTCTACAGGCTCGATGCTCCTGGTGTTTCTTGTCTATCCGCCATCCTTTCTGACAAGCGGCGTACTGTTCGACGGCCTGTTTGGCTACGTTTTTCCGCTTGCCCTGTTTGGTGTGTTTGTCCCAACCCTTTGTTTTACCTTTGGTGTCCCGCATACGGGTCCGGCGATGGCAGGCATTCTGGGGGCGGCCGAGCTGCCAATGGCAGTCTTTTCCTCCTACATCATCCTGCAGGAATCAGTCAGCCTGCTTCAATGGATCGGCGTGGTGATTATTCTGGTTGGGATCGTACTGCCGGAATGGGCTCGTCAAAGAGGCAACAAAAAAGCTCCCGCACCCCTGGCGTAAAGGCGCAGGCGCGGGAGTTTTTCATGGGGTTTCTCCCCTGTGGTCAGAAAGCTCTGTCACGTAAATTCCGGTCAGCATCAGCAGGACTCCGATGACAACCAGCGCGGTCAGCGGTTCTCCCCACAATAGCCAGGAAAAGAGAAAGGCAAACACCGCTTCCAAAGAAAGCAGAATGCTCACGTGAACGGGCGGTGAGAATTGCTGTGCCTTGATTTGTACAACGTAGGCCAACAGCGTCCCCAACAGGCAGTCGAACCAGAAAGCAAACCAGCCGTACCCGCTGAGATTGCGGGGAATCGGCTCAGAAAAGGCCGCGATCACGGTATCGATAACTCCCACCACCAGCAATTGAATCATCACAAAAGAAAGCGTATCAATGTCCCCGTGCTTTTCATAAACCCTGTCCACCATCAGGATATGCAGGGCAAAAAAGAGGGCACAAAGAAAAACAAGCAGATCCCCATATGTTAACCCGCCCCAGTCACCCTCTCCCGATAAGCACAGGATCCCGATAAATGCGAGCAGACTACCCAGTATCGCCCCTCTTTTGACCGGCAATCTTCTCCAGAGAAAATAGAGGAAGGGTACCAAAATCACATTTGTTCCGGTAATGACGCCGGCTTTTCCCGGAGTCGTCTGATCGATTCCGAGAATTTGCAGGGTATACGCTGCGCACAGTGCGATCCCGCAAAGGATTCCTTGCAGCCATGCCTGACGACTGACGTATTTCAGCCGTTTCCATACAAACGGCAGCAGGATAGCCGAAGCGATCAGGAAGCGCGACCCGGTAAAAGCAAACGGGGTTAACTCCGTCAGCAGATCCTTTGACAGGATAAAGGTATAGCCCCAAGCTAAAGCAATCAAAAATAAGGACAGGTCGGCCCAAAGAAGTTGTTTTTTTGTAGGCACACGATCACACTCCCAACCATTCTCCATTATAAAGGAGCAGGCAGGGAACAAGCTTCTGGAAAATGAAAAACCTCCGCAGCCGATGTTGCGGAGGGAGAAGGCATTTATTCAACCAGACTGCCCATAGGGCCGAAGAACTCAAAGTGTATCCGCTCTTCGGGCACGCCCCATTCACGCAAGGCCCGATAAACGCCTTTCATAAACGGAACCGGTCCGCAGAAATAAAACTCGGCGTGCTGGTCGGGCAGAACGGACTGAAGCCAAGGCAAGTCAATGAAACCTTCCCGGTCATAACTGCCGTGTGTCCGATCCGCTTCTGTCGGCTCAGAATACACCACGTAGGAAACGGACTGTGGATGCCCGGAGACGGCTGCTGTTACTTGTTCCCGCATCGCATGTGTAAGGCTGTTGCGTGCCGCGTGAATAAACGTAACCCGACGATTTGGCTGGCATTCGACAATCGCCTGCAGCATGCTCATCATAGGCGTAAGCCCGACACCCCCGCTCAGCAGGACCACAGGTGTCTCTTTTGTCATGTCGAGCGTAAAATCACCGGCTGGCGCGCTGATTGGCAAAATATCTCCCTCTTTCACTTGTTCATGGAGATACTGAGAGACGATCCCCGCCGGGGTTTCTCCTGCGCCATCCTCTCGTTTTACGCTGATGCGGTAATACTCTTTCCCTGGGCGATCTGACAGGCTGTACTGACGGATATGCGTATACGCTTGACCCGGTATGGTCATCTTTACGCTGATGTATTGACCAGGCAGAAATGACGGAAGCTTGCCTCCATCCAGCGGTTTCAGATAAAAGGAGGTAATGACCTCGCTTTCCTTCACTTTTTGGACCACTTCAAACGGCCGGAAATCTCTCCAGCCACCCTCTGCCTCTTCGGCTTCGCGGTACATGCCTTCTTCGACGCTGATAAAAGCGTCGGCGATCACGCCGTAGGCTTCTGCCCAAGCGTTGATAATCTCCTTCGTCGCTGCATCTCCCAGCACATCTTTGATGGCAGCCAGCAGATTTTCTCCGACAATCGGATAGTGCTCCGGTTTGATGCCCAGGCTGCGGTGCTTGTAAGCAATCTGCTTGACGGCAGGCAAAATCGCTTCCAGATTATCAATGTGAGCAGCAGCCGCATAGACCGCATTGGCCAGGGCTGTTTGCTGCCGTCCCTGTTTTTGATTGGCGTGGTTAAATATATGGAGCAGTTCTGGATGCTTGGCAAACAATATTTGGTAGAACCTGGTGGTAATCGCCTTGCCGTGCATTTCCAGGACGGGTACGGTTGATTTGATGATGTCGATTGTTTGTTGGCTAAGCATGCTAGCCCTCCTTTTTCCGAGATCATTTCCTGTACATGTCTCAGTATAAGGAGGTATGCAGGGTTTCCTCTGTGATTCGAGTCACATCAATCGTGGAGGGTTTGTGAACAGCTCCCCATGCGTTATCAGGTAGAGCCGACGCCCTCCGTCTTAAGCCGGATGTTCAAATCGAGCTTATGACCGTTACAAAAGCTGTCCTGTCTTTGTATTATAATAGTATTGACATGATTATTTGTTCATTTAGGAGGATCTCTGATGGATCACAGAGGCATCAAAGCTATTACACACGCGAGTACTTTTTTTGCTCCGATTCTCGTTCCGCTGCTGGTTTGGCTGTTGATTTCCGATCGATATGTGAAAAACACGGCTTTGCAAGCATTGTTTTTTCACATCATTATGGGTGTCTTGATTGCCATCTCGATCCCTTTCTGCTACATCCTGATCGGCATTCCGTTCTTTATTGTGTTTAGCCTGGTGGCCTTGTACTACCCGATCAAAGGCATTCTGTACTCGTTGAGCGGCAGACCGTTTGCATACCCGATCCTTGGTTCGCTTTTCCGCTGACCAAATTTACCAGTCCCATTTGCTCTTTGCCATTCCCAGCTTTTCCATCAGCCAGTAGGAGAGCGGCACCTCAATGGGCTTCAAGGATTGCTCAGTGCAAGCTGATTCGGGGGTGTACGAGAGCTCCTGCGCCTTTTCCCATGTGGTTTCTGCAAGATTATTGGTTTTTTCCGCCTGTTCATAACAGGGGGGCGAAATATAAGTCAGGTGTGTATGCTCCAGGATGATCCTGGTGTCCCCGTGGGGACCGAACGGAACCTTGACGAAAGAGAATATCACGACGATGGCCGCCACTGCGACAACCCCGCCTGTAATAAGACGGGGCGTTTGCTTTTTAGGATGGTTCATCTTTACTCTCACGCTTTCTGATGGTGATATTTACGAATGCGGGCGGGCGATTCTCACTTTCAACTGTGCAGGTAACTGAGCCGGGGCTTGCGTCTGAATCTGAGCCTTGGCTTGAAGGAGGAATCTTGCTAAGGCTATCACCTGCATGATCGTCAAACTGCCCTTGCAATTGCTGTGTCACCAGGCTGGAAAAGGCTGCTTGCAGCCCTAACGCTCCGTACTCAGCCCGGTATTCTTCGATCGTTCCCATGCGGGCTATTTTCCCATTCATCAGGAAAATTGCCTGATCCGCTACTGCTTCCGCTACCTGAAGCTGGTGAGTCGAGAAAATAACCGTTTGCCCGGCCTGCTTTACGCTCCTGACCAGATCGACGAAGGCATCCATCCAGTAGGGATCAAGACCATTTGTCGGCTCATCCAGTACGACCAGGGCTGGCTTATCGAGAATCGCCTGGGCAAACAAAAGGCGCTGCTGCATTCCTTTGGAAAAGACTGAGACCCGTTTGTTGCGCGCTTCATGAAGCCCTACCGCAATAAGTGCTTCCTCTGCTTCTGCGGCCGTTCTCCCCCGGAGGGAGGCAAAAAACCGAATCGTTTCGCTCGCCGTCAAACCCGCTCCAAAATGAAAATGATCGGGCATATAGCCAATTTGCCGCAAATAATACTCCTTGTCCAGCTTCCGGTTCAGTCCATTTAGCTCAATCGTCCCGGAGGTAGGCTGCAAGAGTCCGACAATCATCCGCAGAATGGTGCTTTTTCCTGCTCCATTGCCTCCACAGAGAGCTACCACTTGCCCGGGAGCAATCTTCAGATCAAAGGGATGGACGATCGTTTTTCCCTTGATCCGCTTCATCACTTGTACCATTTCCAGTCCGGTATTAGTCACGGTATCTCCCTCTTTCCCAGACCAATGTGGCAATCGCCATCGTACACACAATCCACATCACAGAAAGGGCGATGAACCCGATGATGCCGAACGGAGATTGCATCCAGGTGATCCAGTTGTAATATTCCGGGCCAAAAATGGAACCGCCCCCCATTTTGACGACCGAAAAGATCCTGACAAACTCAGCAGGGTTGAGGCAGGTTGCGATCTGCATAACCGGTTTGATCCATTTGTAGGGCAGAAAGCTCATCGCCGAGATGAGAAGGGTCGGCCAGGCCAAAATGTAGAAAAACCAGATGCTGACGCCAATCGTCAGGGCTTGCCAGCGGTTTCTGCTCAACGTCCCGACGACGATGGCGATCCCCAGAAACAACAGGACGATGCAAATGGAAAAGAACAGGAAAAAGAGAAGCGCTGACAACGTAAACCCCGTCCCCAGGAAAGAACCGATCAGGCCGGAAAAGCCGTATCCAAAGCAGACAATCGAGACGAGCACCACAGCCAGTCCAAAGTACTTTCCCCATAAAAATGCGGTCGTGGTCAAGGCGTAGGTGGACAGCAGCTGCCAGCTCCCTTCCTCCTTCTCTGCCGTTAGAGAAAAGGAAGCCAACAGCATGGTCATCAGGGGCAGCAGATACAAAATCAGGTTGAGCATTGTCCCTGTCGTGTACGTATACCCTTCCATGTAGGTTTGTGATTGGATGAGCAGCAACGCCAGGCTGAACAAAGAAAAAAGGGCCATAAACGAATAAGCCCAAGGATTTCGAAAGCCTATCTTGATCTCTCGTTTGGCGATTTTATCGATATGCACGTTCGCCACTTCCTCTGTTATCGATTAGTTGTGATTTGCAGTGCTTGGCGTGTGTTCTCCGGTTTTTCCGGCATCCCCGTGACCCTCTCCATGGCTTGCTCCATGATTTTCTGCTTGGCCCCCGCCATGTCCTTCGCCGTGGCCAGCTTTATGCTTTTTCATGCTCGACTCCCAGGTGTGGTTTTTCAAATCTTGAGCAACCATCACGGTACCTGCCTGTTGCTCCTTGGTGAAGGCATCCGCTGCTGATTTTTCTTTAAAGGAATAGATGCCATATCCCATCGGGGTTTTGAAGTTTTCATCGTAGACATAAGTCGCTTGCTCACCCTGCACCCACTCCTTGGAGAGGTAATCGCGGACATATTGGACATCGATCTGTTCAGTTCCGTTTTCTGCAATCCACTGGTACATGCAGCCGATGTCGTCAAATTTCAAAGCCTTTCCGTCTGTCATGAGGATTTCCGTGGCATGCTGGTCATTGGCTACGCCCATGTGACAAATTTCACACTTGTCTACACCCTCGGCAATGTCTACCGGCTGCGCTGCCTCTTTTCCGCATCCAATCATCACCGCCGATAAAATCATCATCATCCCTGCTGCAAACGACCATTTTTTCATTTTTGTCTCACTCCCAGATAAATTAATAGTATCGTTAAGGCCAGCAATGCTGCGCTGATGCCCATCACTGTCAAACGCTCTGTTGGCTGTCCGTTGTCAGCAGAGGACATCACCGCATGAACCGGAGCCATCAGCGGACGTTCGTCCCGGATCGAGGTTGCCGCGCTGGCTGTGAACAACCCCTCCAGAAAGACAAATCCCGGTGACTGAAAGAATAGCTGATACGGCGGTACTGCACCTGTCAGCGCCAGAAAAAACGGATTCATCTCATAGGGCAAGTCACTGTGTTGATCCCCGTCCAGATCAATGCCCTGCATCGTGTCCCAATAGTTGCCCTCCAACCGATTGGCTGCGCTGGTCTGCGCCTGTCCCTGAATCACATTGGCGATAAACTGATTGGCTGTAACCTGATTCTGTTCGGCACCTTTCAGTTGCATGCCGATGAAGTTTTTCTCCAGACGATTCCCGGAAACGACATTTTGCGTTGATTTTTCCATAAACAGACCGACCCGGTTTCCTTCGATCAGATTGTTTTGAATCGTCGACGCCGTCACGTCAAACAGCAGAATGCCCTGCGAATTGGGATTTTCCCGCTGCTTGATAAACTGATTCTCCCGCACATCTGCTCTCGTCGTTTCCATCAGCATCGCTCCGGTTACATTGGCACTCCCTGTGTTGCCGAGCAAAGCTGAATCCGATGTCCCCATGAAATGGTACCCGTACCGCGACTTCTCGACGTAGTTCTGTGTCATGTGGTTTGCATTGCTGTTTTCTACGTAGATCCCGTCAAACATATTTTCAATCCGGTTTGCTTCTATCCAGTTGGAATTGGCTCGATCCAGGTGAATGCCGTTTCCCTTTTTGGGTTCCGGGCCCGTGTTGACCGGGGCGAGAAACTTGTGTTTGCTATGGTCAATCTCTGTATCTGTATCGGTCTCAGGTTCGTTTACGCCACCCACGATGACCATCTCCCTGAGCGTATTGTGATGGGCCTGGATCAGCTGTACACCCGTTCCCATTGTCTCAATCGTGATCTTCTCCAGCAGGTTATTACTTCCCCGGACAACCACAGACGCGTCCGGTTCATTGATGCGTTTGTCGATAATACGCAGGTCTCGAACCGTCGCCTGATCGGACTCAATTGTCAGAACCGCCTCCTGGCCTGTGCTATTGATCACTACGTTTCCCTCTCCGCGCAGGATGAGCGGTTTGGCTATCCGAATCGGTCCCTCATAGGCTCCTTGGGGAATCGTGACGGTCTCACCCGGCTTTGCCTGGTCAATCATGCTCTGCAAGCCTTTCTGATCCTGGAGCGGAGCTGCACTGATTGTCACAGGGAAAGGAATCACTGCCAAGACAAAACTGGCGATCAGGCATCGCATGAATAGCCTCTTTATCTGACATTTTTTCGCCGTAAACAGATGTCTCCCCCCTTTGCCCCTTTTCCAACTATGACCAGCATAACAGGCACACCCTGTTTTGAAATGACTCATCCGGGCTAGGAAAAATGGCAAAAAAAGAAACAAATGTCCAATCTTGTTTGTGAAACAAAAAACAAAAACCGGGCGCTACAGGAAACTCCTGTCCGCCCGGCTGATTGCCTGCCCTTTTCTATTTTGCATGGGAAATGTTTCGTTATGAACCCGTTTCTTCCGTACGGCCAAATTGGCTATGATACAGTTCGTGGTAAAAGCCTTTCTGTTCCAGCAGCGTCTCATGTCTTCCCCGCTCAATAATACGCCCCTCATTCATAACCAGAATCTGGTCTGCTTCCCGGATTGTACTGAGCCGATGGGCAATGACGAAGCTGGTTCGTCCCCTCATCAGATTTTTCATCGCGGTCTGTATATGCATCTCTGTGCGCGTATCTACGTTGCTGGTCGCTTCGTCCAAAATCAGAATCGCGGGATCTGCCAGAATCGCCCGAGCAATCGTGAGCAATTGCCGCTGACCGTGAGAGAGGTTGCTTCCTTCGGCGGTCAGCATCGTCTCATACCCCCGGGACAGCTTTTTGATGAAGCTGTCTGCATTGGCCAACCTGGCAGCCGCCTCTACCTCCTCATCGGTTGCATCAAGACGGCCAAAGCGTATGTTTTCCCGAATCGTTCCGGCAAACAGGTAGGCATCCTGCAGCACGATGGCCAGTTGCTTGCGTAGATATCGCTTATCCATCGTCCTGATATCCTGACCATCGATGAGAATCGCTCCCTGGTCAATTTCATAAAAGCGGGTTAACAGATTGACGATCGTTGTTTTTCCCGTGCCCGTCGGTCCGACCAGCGCGATCATTTCACCTGGCTTTGCCGCAAATGTCACATCATGAAGGACAGGTACCTCCGCTTGATAGCCAAACGAGACGCGGTCAAAAGAGACCTCACCTTTGATTGGCTGTCCAGATTGGGGCTTTGTATCATCGCTGAATTCCGAATCCAGATCGAGGATCTCAAATACGCGCTCTGCTCCCGCAATGGTGGATTGAATCAGGTTGTACTGGTTTGCCAGTTCATTGATTGGGCGGCCAAACTGTTTGGAGTAGTGAAGAAAGCTCACGATAATCCCTACAGATGTCCAACCGTTGAAAGCCATCCATCCGCCTACCGCTGCCAGCAAGGCAAAACTGAGGTTATTCACCACGTTCATCACCGGACCGAACAGCCCGGAGAGGATTTGTGCCTGATTCCCGACACGCTTTAGTTTGTTGTTGATCTCTTGAAACTGTTCTGTAGAGATCGACTCGCGGCAAAAAAGCTTCACTACTTTTTGTCCGGAGATTGTCTCTTCGATAAAGCTGTTGAGTTCACCCAGCTGCTGCTGCTGTCCCTTAAAAAAATTCCGTGTATAGCTGGCAATCAGTTTGGTGAACAGTATGACAAGCGGTATGCTGATCAGACTCACCAAGGTGAGCCAGACGTTGAGACTCAGCATGATGATCAGTGATCCTGTAATCGTGATCAGACTCATCGCCAGTTGAATCACATTCTGATTGAGCGTATTGGAAACATTGTCGATATCATTGGTCATCCGGCTCATCAGCTCGCCGTGCTGACGGCTGTCAAAAAAACGGATAGAGAGCTGCTGGTAACGGGAAAAGAGATCCTTCCGCAGTTTCCAGACTGTTTGCTGGGTGACGCCTGACATCACATAGGATTGAAGCCAGGACATCAAGCTGCTGAACAGGTAGATAGCCACAAGCCCCAGGCAAAGCTTCGCAAGTCCGGCATAATCGCCCGGAAGAATGTACGCATCAATCGCCTTTCCGATCAGATAAGGACCAGCGAGGGCAAAACCGGAGCAGAGAATCGACAAGGCAAAAACCAATACCAACTTGCGCCGCTGCTCCGCCAGGTAGCTCCAGATTCTTATTAGCGTTTTATTGGTATTTTTCGCCTTTACCTTTGGGCCCATCCCCGGCATCCGGCCGCGCCCCATCCCTATGGACGCACCTGCCCCTCTCATCGGTGAAGAGCCTCGCGGATGTTGCTGTTGTTCATCCATGCAGCGACTCCTCCCTTCCCCGCTGAGATTGGTAGATCTCCTGATAAATCCTGCTCGTATGAAGCAACTGTTCGTGAGTACCTTGGGCAACCAGTTCCCCATCCTCGAGAACCAGTATATGATCCGCTCCTCGCACCGAAGAAATCCGCTGGGCAATGATAAAGCTGGTGCAGGTACCCATTAATTCTTTCAAAGCCTTCTGAATCCGTGCTTCCGTGCGGAAATCAACAGCACTGGTACTGTCATCCAAAATCAAAATAGCCGGTCTTACGAGCAAAGCCCGGGCTATCGAAAGCCGCTGCTTCTGCCCTCCCGACAACGTGACGCCCCTTTGTCCAATGATGGAATCGTAGCCGTCCGGCAAGCCCATGATAAAGGTGTGGGCATCTGCAGCCTTCGCTGCAGCTACGATTTCTTCCTCGGTAGCATCCGGCTTTCCAAAACAGATATTATCTCGAATGCTCCCGCTGAACAAAGTGGGCTGCTGCAATACCATCCCGATGCGGCTTCTGAGGTCGTGCAGCTGCATATCCCGAACATCGACTCCATCAATGCGGACACTGCCCTGCGTCACGTCATACAGCCGCGGAATGAGGCTCACCAAGGAGGTTTTACCTGAACCCGTAGCTCCCAGGATGGCAACCGTTTGACCAGATTGTGCAGTAAAGGAAATATTTCTGATCACTGAAGATGCGATGTTCCCCTCATAAGAAAAGCTGACATCTTCAAATTCAACCTCACCGGAGTGAAGCACACCCGTTTTGGCTCTTTCGGGATCGACAATCTCCGGTTGGAGCTCCATGACTTCGTTGATCCGTTCCGCAGAGGACTTCGCCCGCGAAACAAAAGGCATCATCATCCCGATCAGCAAAAGGGAGAAGAGCACTTGTGTCACGTAATTGATAAACGCGATCAACTCTCCGATATTCATCGTCTGATTCCCAACGCGTGCCCCTCCGAACCACAACACAGCCACAATGCTCATATTCAAAATGAACATCATGACAGGCATATTCAGAGCGATTGTTCTGGCTGCCTTCAAGGCTGTCTTCCGGTAGGCTTCATTGGCTTTTTCAAAACGATTGATTTCAAATGCAGAACGGACAAAGGCCTTGATGACGCGAATCCCGGTCAGATTCTCCTGAACAACGTTGTTAACATCGTCCAGTTTGGCCTGAACCTTGGAATAAAGGCGAAAAGCCATTCTCATCAGAATGGTCATAAAAACGACCAAGAGGGGCATCATGACCGCTAGGATCAGTGCCAGCAACGGACTGATACGGATCGCCATGACGAGACTGCCCAGTACCATCAACGGAGCTCTCACCAGTATTCGCAACGTCATCTGTACCAGCGTCTGAAGCTGCCCCACATCATTTGTCAGCCGCGTAATCAACGAACCGGTTTGAATGCGATCCAGATTGCCGAAAGAGAAGGTTTGCACTTTTTGAAACAGACTGTATCGCAAATCCGCTCCAAACCCTTGTGCCGCATAGCTTGAAAAGATCGTGCAACCAATCCCCCCGAGCAATCCAATCAGAGCAACCCCAAGCATTATGCCTCCGGTCTTTTGAATCAGCTCAAGATCTCCGGCCATGACTCCTTCGTTGATGATTTGGGCCATGAAGAGCGGCTGAAGCAAATCCATACAGACTTCCAGAAGCATGAAAAGCGGAGCCGCTACTACTGCCCTCCAGTATCTTTTCAGGTAAATCAGTAGCTTCCACAAGCGCAGGCACCTCTCTTGGTGAAACTTATTTCTAACCCTATGAAAAAACTTAGCAGGTTATGGCTAAACGACTGATAATGGAAATCTTTTTCAATGAAATTATAAACCTTTTGAGAAAGAAAGACAAAAAGCCATCCAATCGGATGGCTTTCTTCGCGCCTTGAAAACTGGATATGCATGTTTGCTAAAGGGTTTTGTGGATAAGTCCTCGACCGATTAGTATTCGTCAGCTCCACGCGTTGCCGCGCTTCCACACCGAACCTATCAACCTCATCGTCTATGAGGGGTCTTACCAGCTTGCGCTGTGGGAAGTCTCATCTTGGAGGGGGCTTCACGCTTAGATGCTTTCAGCGCTTATCCCTTCCGCACATAGCTACCCAGCTGTGCCACTGGCGTGACAACTGGTGCACCAGCGGTGCGTCCATCCCGGTCCTCTCGTACTAAGGACAGCTCTCCTCAAACTTCCTGCGCCCGCGACAGATAGGGACCGAACTGTCTCACGACGTTCTGAACCCAGCTCGCGTACCGCTTTAATGGGCGAACAGCCCAACCCTTGGGACCTACTTCAGCCCCAGGATGCGATGAGCCGACATCGAGGTGCCAAACCTCCCCGTCGATGTGGACTCTTGGGGGAGATAAGCCTGTTATCCCCAGGGTAGCTTTTATCCGTTGAGCGATGGCCCTTCCATGCGGAACCACCGGATCACTAAGCCCGACTTTCGTCCCTGCTCGACTTGTAGGTCTCGCAGTCAAGCTCCCTTCTGCCTTTACACTCTACGAATGATTTCCGACCATTCTGAGGGAACCTTTGGGCGCCTCCGTTACCTTTTAGGAGGCGACCGCCCCAGTCAAACTGCCCACCTGGCATGGTCCTCTCACCCGATCAGGGTGACGAGTTAGAAACTCCGTACATCAAGGGTGGTATCCCACCGACAGCTCCACAGAGGCTGGCGCCCCTGCTTCTCAGCTTCCCACCTATCCTGTACATGATGCACAAAGTTCCAATACCAGGCTACAGTAAAGCTCCATGGGGTCTTTCCGTCTTGTCGCGGGTAACCTGCATCTTCACAGGTATTATGATTTCACCGGGTCTCTTGCCGAGACAGCGCCCAAGTCGTTACGCCTTTCGTGCGGGTCGGAACTTACCCGACAAGGAATTTCGCTACCTTAGGACCGTTATAGTTACGGCCGCCGTTTACTGGGGCTTCGGTTCAAAGCTTCGCTTGCGCTAACCCATCCCCTTAACCTTCCAGCACCGGGCAGGCGTCAGCCCCTATACTTCGCCTTGCGGCTTCGCAGAGACCTGTGTTTTTGCTAAACAGTCGCTTGGGCCTTTTCACTGCGGCCCCCTCGGGCTATAAACCCTACCGGGGCGCCCCTTCTCCCGAAGTTACGGGGCCATTTTGCCGAGTTCCTTAGCAAGAGTTATCCCGCGCACCTTAGGATTCTCTCCTCGCCTACCTGTGTCGGTTTGCGGTACGGGCACCTTGTTCCTCGCTAGACGCTTTTCTTGGCAGTGTGAAATCAGGGACTTCGGTACTAAAATTTCCCTCGCCATCACAGCTTGCCCTTGATAGTGTGCGGATTTGCCTACACACCAGGCTTGCTGCTTGGACGGCCATCCAGTAGGCCGCTCACCCTATCCTCCTGCGTCACGCCATTGCTCAAACGGTACAGAGGTGGTACAGGAATATCAACCTGTTGTCCATCGCCTACGCCTTTCGGCCTCAGCTTAGGTCCCGACTAACCCTGGGAGGACGAGCCTTCCCCAGGAAACCTTAGGCTTTCGGTGGACAAGATTCTCACTTGTCTTTTCGCTACTTACACCGGCATTCTCACTTCCAAGCGCTCCACCGCTCCTTCCGGTACGGCTTCACTGCTGCTTGGAACGCTCCCCTACCCAGTCCGTAAGGACTGCCATAGCTTCGGTGGTATGTTTAGCCCCGTTACATTTTCCGCGCAGAGTCACTCGACCAGTGAGCTATTACGCACTCTTTAAATGGTGGCTGCTTCTAAGCCAACATCCTGGTTGTCTGGGCAACTCCACATCGTTTCCCACTTAACATACACTTGGGGACCTTAGCTGATGGTCTGGGCTGTTTCCCTCTTGACGATGGATCTTAGCACTCATCGTCTGACTCCCGGACATAAGTCATTGGCATTCGGAGTTTGACTGAGTTCGGTAACCCGATGAGGGCCCCTAGCCCAATCAGTGCTCTACCTCCAAGACTCTAATTCCGAGGCTAGCCCTAAAGCTATTTCGGGGAGAACCAGCTATCTCCGAGTTCGATTGGAATTTCACCGCTAGCCACACCTCATCCCCGCACTTTTCAACGTGCGTGGGTTCGGGCCTCCAGTAGGTGTTACCCTACCTTCACCCTGGACATGGCTAGATCACACGGTTTCGGGTCTACGGCAACGTACTTGCGCCCTATTCAGACTCGCTTTCGCTGCGGCTCCGTCTCTTCGACTTAACCTCGCACGCTACCGTAACTCGCCGGTTCATTCTACAAAAGGCACGCCGTCACCCATAGATCGGGCTCCGACTATTTGTAAGCACACGGTTTCAGGTACTATTTCACTCCCCTCCCGGGGTGCTTTTCACCTTTCCCTCACGGTACTGGTTCACTATCGGTCGCTAGGTAGTATTTAGCCTTAGCAGATGGTCCTGCCAGATTCACACGGGATTTCACGTGTCCCGCGCTACTCGGGGTGGGTCTCGGAGAGACGCGCGTTTGGGCTACGCGACTGTCACGCTCTATGGTCAGCTTTCCCAAACTGTTCACCTACGCGCGTCTTTTGTAACTCCATGTGAGACGCCCCACAACCCCGCCAGGTAAACCTGACGGTTTAGGCTCTTCCGCGTTCGCTCGCCGCTACTGACGGAATCACTATTGTTTTCTCTTCCTCCGGCTACTTAGATGTTTCAGTTCACCGGGTCTGCCTTCTCGCCACCTATGTATTCAGTGACGGATACCATCCCATTACGAATGGTGGGTTTCCCCATTCGGAGATCCCCGGATCAAAGCGTGCTTACCGCTCCCCGAGGCTTATCGCAGTTCGCTGCGTCCTTCTTCGGCTCCTAGCGCCAAGGCATCCACCGTGTGCCCTTAGTAACTTAACCACATTTGGTTCGTACTAATAGTACTTACACTTTAAATATCCTTAGCAATTACATGCATTATCCAGTTTTCAAAGAACGACGACGCACAGGATGTGCTAGCGTCTGCGTTACCTCAGGACGAGGTGCTTTTAGCAGACGGTCCTTTGCGTCCGCCTGGCAACGTCCTACTCTCCCGGTCCCCTGCGGGACAAGTACCATCGGCGCTGGAGGGCTTAACGGCCGTGTTCGGTATGGGAACGGGTGTGTCCCCTCCGCCATCATCGCCAGACTCGTAGGATGCGGGTCGTTCTGCGTTCCGACAGGACGTCGGTGCTTTTAGCAGAACCTCCTTATAAAAAGGCATCCATGCTTATGAACTTGAAGGAAATGCATCCTTCAAAACTGAACAGCGAACGGGCGTTTTTCCTAGCCGATTTGATACTGCCTCTCTCGAGGGAGAGAACAGATATCTCCATAGAAAGGAGGTGATCCATCCGCACCTTCCGGTACGGATACCTTGTTACGACTTCACCCCAGTCATCTACCCCACCTTCGGCGGCTGGCTCCTTGCGGTTACCTCACCGACTTCGGGTGTTGCAAACTCCCGTGGTGTGACGGGCGGTGTGTACAAGGCCCGGGAACGTATTCACCGCGGCATGCTGATCCGCGATTACTAGCGATTCCGACTTCATGCAGGCGAGTTGCAGCCTGCAATCCGAACTGAGACTGGTTTTAAGAGATTGGCATACTCTCGCGAGCTAGCATCCCGTTGTACCAGCCATTGTAGCACGTGTGTAGCCCAGGTCATAAGGGGCATGATGATTTGACGTCATCCCCGCCTTCCTCCGTCTTGTCGACGGCAGTCTCTCTAGAGTGCCCAACTGAATGCTGGCAACTAAAGATAAGGGTTGCGCTCGTTGCGGGACTTAACCCAACATCTCACGACACGAGCTGACGACAACCATGCACCACCTGTCACCGCTGCCCCGAAGGGAAGCCCTATCTCTAGGACGGTCAGCGGGATGTCAAGACCTGGTAAGGTTCTTCGCGTTGCTTCGAATTAAACCACATGCTCCACCGCTTGTGCGGGCCCCCGTCAATTCCTTTGAGTTTCAGTCTTGCGACCGTACTCCCCAGGCGGAGTGCTTATTGCGTTAGCTGCGGCACTGAGGGTATTGAAACCCCCAACACCTAGCACTCATCGTTTACGGCGTGGACTACCAGGGTATCTAATCCTGTTTGCTCCCCACGCTTTCGCGCCTCAGCGTCAGTTACAGACCAGAAAGCCGCCTTCGCCACTGGTGTTCCTCCACATCTCTACGCATTTCACCGCTACACGTGGAATACCGCTTTCCTCTTCTGCACTCAAGCTACACAGTTTCCGATGCGAACCGGGGTTGAGCCCCGGGCTTTAACACCAGACTTACATAGCCGCCTGCGCGCGCTTTACGCCCAATAATTCCGGACAACGCTTGCCACCTACGTATTACCGCGGCTGCTGGCACGTAGTTAGCCGTGGCTTCCTCGTCAGGTACCGTCAAGGTACCGCCCTGTTCGAACGGTACTTATTCGTCCCTGACAACAGAACTTTACAATCCGAAGACCTTCATCGTTCACGCGGCGTTGCTCCATCAGACTTTCGTCCATTGTGGAAAATTCCCTACTGCTGCCTCCCGTAGGAGTCTGGGCCGTGTCTCAGTCCCAGTGTGGCCGGTCACCCTCTCAGGTCGGCTACGCATCGTCGCCTTGGTAGGCCGTTACCCCACCAACTAGCTAATGCGCCGCAGGCCCATCTGCAAGTGATAGCTTGCGCCATCTTTCCATTCCCTCTCATGCGAGAGAGAATCCTATCCGGTATTAGCATGAGTTTCCCCATGTTATCCCGAGCTTACAGGCAGGTTGCCTACGTGTTACTCACCCGTCCGCCGCTAGCCCCCGAAGGGACTCGCTCGACTTGCATGTATTAGGCACGCCGCCAGCGTTCGTCCTGAGCCAGGATCAAACTCTCCAATAAAGTTGAGTTGATTCATTAGCTTCAAAACATTTTGCTAGGCTTGTGATTTACTCACTATTAAAACGCTTCGCTGTTCAGTTTTCAAAGAGCATTTCTTTTCAACCATTCCGGTATATCATGTTGCGTTTTAAAAGTCAACAGCTTTTTTAGTGCTTGTAAACTTTTTTAATGCAACCTGTCATGGCCTTCAGCCCGACTACTTTGAGTCAGGAATTTCATCGTAACATTTCGCAGCGGACAAGTCAACCTTTTTTTGCTGCCTGTTCACTTGTTACTTTTTGAAGAGTCCCTTATTTGAAAGGGTCCATTAAGGACAGAAATTCATTCTAACAAACTCGTTAACTACAGTCAAATGAATTTGTTGGAAATTTGGTGCGGTCGGCGAGACTCGAACTCGCACGGGTCGCCCCGCCACCCCCTCAAGATGGTGTGTCTGCCAATTCCACCACGACCGCAAATCATAATGGCGAGCCTACCAGGACTCGAACCTGGGCACCTGGTTCCGGAGACCAGTGCTCTATCCTCTGAGCTATAGGCTCAAATTCATGGGGCGATCGATGGGACTTGAACCCACGAGTGCCGGAGCCACAATCCGGTGCGTTAACCCCTTCGCCACGACCGCCATATAAATGAGAGTTATTCAGTTCGTCTGGCAGGGGCAGTAGGAATCGAACCCACACCAAAGGTTTTGGAGACCTTCGTTCTACCTTTAAACTATGCCCCTATGGTAGCGGTGGAGGGGCTCGAACCCCCGACCTTTCGGGTATGAACCGAACGCTCTAGCCAGCTGAGCTACGCCGCCACAAATCAAGCTATAGAAAGTAATGGCGGAGGGAGAGGGATTCGAACCCCCGTGGGCTTGCACCCTAACGGTTTTCAAGACCGCCCCGTTATGACCACTTCGGTATCCCTCCGCAATAGAAAACAGGCTTTTTGTAAGCCCATTAGATATAAATGGAGCGGGTGATGGGAATCGAACCCACGCGACCAGCTTGGAAGGCTGGAGTTCTACCATTGAACTACACCCGCAAATATGGTGCCGGTAGAGGGACTTGAACCCCCACGGTTTCCCTCACGATTTTGAGTCGCGCGCGTCTGCCAATTCCGCCATACCGGCATCTATGAAATTACATGGTCGGGAAGACAGGATTCGAACCTGCGACCCCTTGGTCCCAAGCCAAGTACTCTACCAAGCTGAGCTACTTCCCGATACTATCTTTTTTGTAGTGCGGCCCCGAATACTATTCGGTCTACACTATTACGCTTCACTTTACTTTTGGGGTAAAGTGGCGTGCCCTGAGAGATTCGAACTCCCGACCTTTTGATTCGTAGTCAAACGCTCTATCCAGCTGAGCTAAGGGCACATAATGGATAAGGTGTCTGTCCCCGAGGGTGAACCCGGAACGGGTGAGAGACTGAATAACTTCAATGGAGCGGACGACGGGTCTCGAACCCGCGACCTTCGCCTTGGCAAGGCGACGCTCTACCAATTGAGCTACGTCCGCATGCTGTTTCATATATTTCCCTGAAAAGGTGTGCCTTTATACTGCAAAGCTTTCTCTTTGCCTTTTGAGGTAATATGGTGCGGTCGAGAGGACTTGAACCTCCACGGTGTTGCCACCACTAGAACCTGAATCTAGCGCGTCTGCCAATTCCGCCACGACCGCATATTCCCTTTAAAAAACTGGTGAGCCATGAAGGACTCGAACCTTCGACCCTCTGATTAAAAGTCAGATGCTCTACCAACTGAGCTAATGGCTCATACAACTGGTGGGGAGAGACGGATTCGAACCGCCGAACCCAGAGGGAGCAGATTTACAGTCTGCCGCGTTTAGCCACTTCGCTATCTCCCCAGTCATATGGTGGTGCCGGCGATAGGACTTGAACCCACAACCCCCTGATTACAAGTCAGGTGCTCTACCAATTGAGCTACACCGGCGTATTTTTTTTGAAAAGGTGGCTCGGGACGGAATCGAACCGCCGACACGAGGATTTTCAGTCCTCTGCTCTACCGACTGAGCTACCGAGCCAAGCTATTGGGTGCCATCGACCCCTGCGTCATCAAGGGTGAGAGGCCCATGACTTCTTTAGAAATGGCGGAGCTGACGGGACTCGAACCCGCGACCTCCGGTGTGACAGACCGGCGTGAACTCCAACTTCACCACAGCTCCATGTTTCGATAAAAAAATCGTTTGCACCCGACGGGTACTCTGATTCTACCTGGGCCAAGATATAATATCAAGTAATATCAAGGCTGTTCAGCAGAAAATTTGGTTGCGGGAGCAGGATTTGAACCTGCGACCTTCGGGTTATGAGCCCGACGAGCTGCCAGACTGCTCCATCCCGCGACGATATAATACTCTGCTTCCTGGTCTTTCTTCGAGGGTGAACCGTTACGTGAGATCCCGTATCGAAAGCTGCGAAGAAAGAATGGTGGAGGCTGACGGGATCGAACCGCCGACCCTCTGCTTGTAAGGCAGATGCTCTCCCAGCTGAGCTAAGCCTCCAAATACCCCTCAACAGTTGTTTTGGGGCCCCCGCAAAGTGCCTAATGTTGCTACAAGGCGTTCACTTTGCTTTGCGGGGTAGTATGGTGACCCATAGGGGATTCGAACCCCTGTATGACAGCGTGAAAGGCTGCTGTGTTAAACCGCTTCACCAACGGGCCATATCTATGGCGGATGGAGTGGGATTTGAACCCACGAGACGAGTCATCCCCGTCTACACGATTTCCAATCGTGCTCCTTCGGCCGCTCGGACATCCATCCATCTTGAGAATCCGGAAAAGGCGGGCGAATCATCTAGCCAGCCGTTAACCCCTCACGGAATTCCTATACTAGCATGGTTTCCGTTAAAAATCAATAGTTTTTTTCAATCACTCTTAAAGTTTTTTCAATCGAACTTAAAGAATGTAGTTGGCGTAAACGAATTCGACAAAGTGTAGTATAGCGATTTTAGGCTCCTGAATCAAGAAGGAAAATCAAAAAAATATAAGAAAGATTCATCACCATAACCCGTGCTAGACATTGAAAAAACGCAGATGTTCCTCTATCGTGGGAGTTGTCGAGACAACCACTGAAAAGGAGGAAATCTGCGTTGTGCCTTGATTTTAGCACAGACTTTGTCAGACTTCCATCATTCCATCTCACTCATTGGGAAAAAACAACGGAAACGGATTGGATCGCTGTTCTGGAACCGAATTCTGCTTGTTATCTTTGTCCGATCTGTCTCCGAGCCAGTACCAACCATGCCCGTCCTGGACGGCGTATTCTTCGTCATCGTTTCGTTCCTTCTTGGGGGACCGTCTGGGTATCCGTTCCCGTGTATCGCCAGCGCTGTGCGAGTTGTGGGCTTACATGGACAGTGGAATGGAACGGTATCCCGCCTCGAGGATTGGTCACCTCTGCTTTTCAAGAGATGGCGGTGGATATGTGCCGCGGCCGGGATTTGCTCTCGGTTGCCAAGCAATTGAGTGTGGCCTACTCGACACTCGAACGCTGGTACTACCAACTGGCCCCCCAACGCCTTGCTCAACCAAAAGAACATGAAGCTCCTGAAGTGGTCTGTCTGGATGAGTTTGCGTTGCAAAAAGGACATAAGTACGGCGTGAACCTCATGGATGCTCAAACCGGTCATATCTGGCAAGTCACAGAAGGACGTTCACGTGAACAGGTACGAAACGCCCTGCAGCAATGGCCCTTTCGTAAGGCTCCCCATGTAGTTGTCACGGATTTGGCTCCAGGAATGGCTGAAACAGTACGCCAAGTCTGGAAGCATACCCTTGTGGTAGCAGATAAATTTCACGTGATCCAGCTTTTCTCGAAAGCGTTGGAAGCTACCCGAAAACGCACTCATGCTCGTGGAACACATCGTCGGGGCAGACATGAGCAACGCCTGCTCCATACGATCCCTGACAAGCTGAAGCCCGAAGAGCTTCAGGAACTGAAGAATTGGTTAGCAGAAGATCCACACCTCAAACGACTCTACTTTGCGCTTCAAGACATAAGAACCGTGTATGCCGTTCAAACCCAAGAGGCAGGCGAGGAAGCACTTCAGAAATGGATTGACGACCATCTCTATTCTCCGACTCCTGCGGTTCGTTCCATTGCCAAAACGATTGTCCAGTGGCGAGAGCCCATTCAGAATTATTTCTCCTTTCGGGTAACGAATGCCAAGATTGAAGGGACACACAACAAAGTGAAGGTGATCAAACGAAGAGCCTACGGCTACCGCAATCTAGAGAGATTCAAGATTCGCATTAGACTGGAGTGTAAACCGGCTACATAACTACGAAAAACTGCGATAGAGGGAGATCAAGCACGTTTTACGGTGAAGAGCTATAAGAAATACGGATTGATTCTGCAAACAAGCTTTGTCAAATATTGAGTAGGAGGATCACAAAATGAACGCAACCCATGAAATGAAAGCCTTGCTTTTCGAAGAACTGGACTTGATTGTGCGAACCACTGCCGGATTGGTCCGTCGCATTCCATCCGATCAATGGGAGTACAGGCCCATTGAACAAATGAGAACCTTGAGAGAGCTGGTCGAGCATCTGGTCGCGGTTCCCTCCGTTGATCTTTTGATCCTTCAGGAAAAAACGGAAGCAGACATACGCCAACTGGAGGCAAAAATCGCTGAACTTCCGGATCAGGAAGCCTTGATCGAACAGATGGTGACCGGCACGAACGATCTAAAGGCGTACATGGAAGGATTGTCAGACGAGGATTTTCTGCAAAAGAAAACAAAACCATTTTACCTGGAACACGGAACGGTTCAGGCAAAATGGTTGATCGAGATTGTCACCCACGCGCAGCATCATCGCGCGCAATTGTTTACGTATCTTAAACAGCTCGGTCACGAAGTAAACATGTTTGATCTGTATTAACCTGCGTTTACTTGATATTTTGAAACCACTCGGCAGCTGCCTCAGCCTCGGTCATTGTTAATTGATGTCCGCGCTGTTCCCAGTGCACCTCTACCTGTGCACCTGCAGAAGCCAAAAGTATTTTCAGCTCATCTGTCTCTTGGGGCGAACAAATCGGATCATTCGCTCCGGCTCCGATAAACACGGCCAAACGGGACATGTTCGGAAGCTCCTTGTTTCGGAGAGGCACCATCGGATGATGCAAGATGGCGGCTCGAAATACATTTTCATAATGGAAGAGCAGACTCCCGATGATGTTTGCGCCATTTGAATAGCCGACCGCAACCAGATTGTTTTTGTCCAGCTGGTACTTCTCCACGCAATCATCCAAAAAATCTTTTAACTCCTTCGTCCTTTCCACCAAATCCACTTCATCAAAGACACCTTCCGCAAGCCGGCGGAAGAAACGGGGCATTCCGTTCTCCAGCACATTTCCCCGTACGCTCAAAACAGAGGAGCCAGGGGAAATCAGTTCAGCAAGCGGCAACAAATCCTGCTCCGTTCCTCCCGTGCCATGAAAGAGAACCAAAGTGGGAGCACTGGCATCCTCGCCCTTTTTAAACAAGTGGATCATGGTTTTTTCACCTCGGGTACGCGAACTTGGATAGGAGCCAGGTTGCGCTCGATCTGGCTGCGATACGGCTCATACCATTCGGGCAGCATCAGCTTTTCTCCCAACGCGTTCAGTTCCTCATCGAGTCCAAAGCCCGGCGGATCTGTAGCGATTTCAAACAGGATACCGCCGCTTTCCCGGAAATAAATCGAATTAAAATACTGCCGCGGTTGAACGGGCGTCGGGTGATACCCGCGATTTTGGAGTTGATCTAACCACTCAAGCTGCTCAGCGTCATCTTTTGTTCTCCAGGCGATGTGATGGACTGTCCCCGTTCCCTCGGTTCCAAACGGTACAGGGTCTT
This sequence comes from Brevibacillus ruminantium, assembly GCF_023746555.1. Lineage (NCBI taxonomy): Bacteria > Bacillati > Bacillota > Bacilli > Caryophanales > Paenibacillaceae > Brevibacillus > Brevibacillus ruminantium. The sequence goes on along the minus strand of NZ_CP098755.1, from coordinate 56,006 downwards.
TTCGCAAATCTATGATATTCCCCAGATCGGCGGGCGTTTTGAACCGGATAAACCCGTCTTGCTCAGCCACTTTTTCCATACCTAGCGAGCCAGTCAGCAGGTTTTCCGTTTTCACCGGTGCACCGCTGTACAGAACGGCACCTCCAAAGCCTTTAATGGCTTCGTCTCTTGGAATACCTGCGAAGGACCAGGTACTTTTCGCCCCCGCTTCCCGTTCCACGATCTCCAGTTGCAGGCCGTCATGGTCTTCAAAAGACAGATAGGTCTCTGAAAAACGGGTGGTTTGCGTAAAGGGAATTCCATACGATGTCAGACGATCGCTCCAGAACGTCAAAGAACCTGGCGGGACGGCATATGTCGTAATGCCGACCTGTCCGCCTCCGACTTTCCCTTTTTGTCCTTGAGGCCACGGGAAAAAGGTGATGATCGTTCCCGGCTGGCCCAGCTCGTCTCCGAAATACAGGTGATACACATCGGGCTGATCGAAATTAACGGTCTTTTTAACCAATCTCAGCCCGAGAATGCCTGCGTAAAAATCTACGTTCTGCTGCGCATCCCCGACAAAAGCGGTAATGTGATGAATTCCTGCCGTTTGCAGCTTCATGAGCACTCACTCCTTATTATTACGATGTCCTTCGTCTGCGTTCAAAATGTACGTCCCTTTATCTGCTTGGGCGATCTTGTTTCGAAATCAAGTATCTTTAATTTGAGATAATTGTATCGACTGTGATTTCTTTTGTCAACACGAATCCGTTTTTCCACCGTTCTCTTTTCCATAGTCAATCCCGTAGAGGATCATTCTGCTGCCCACATTGGTCAAATTCGTTCTGGTCACAAAATAAAGAAAGGCGAAGCAATAACCAGCCGTTACTGTCGCCTTTTCCTTTCTTCTCTATTATTTCAGACCGTTTTTCACCCATTGGGCTACGGTCGCTGTGCGCTTCGCTTGATGTTTGACCGCGTTTTGGACATCTTCCACCAGGTTTCCGTTTTGGTCAACGGTGACGCTGGTGCCGTACGGGTTGCCGCCAGCTCCGAAGATTGCCGGGTCTGTATAGCCTGGCGCAGCAATGATCGCTCCCCAGTGATACATGGTTGTGTAGAGTTGAAGAATCGTCTGCTCTTGCCCGCCATGCGGGTTTTGTGCGGAAGTCATGGCACTCACCACTTTATTGGCCAGCTTGCCATGGAACCACAAGCCGCCTGTGGTATCCAGAAATTGCTTTACCTGTCCAGGAACATTGCCAAATCGGGTAGGAATGCTGAAAATAATTGCATCTGCCCACTCCAGATCCCCAAGCGTTACTTCGGGAACATCTTTGGTCGCTTCCACGTGAGCCTTCCACGCCGGGTTTGAATCAATGGCAGCCTGCGGCGCAAGCTCAGGAACTTTTACGACTTTTACTTCCGCTCCAGCTTCCCGGGCCCCTTCGGCAGCCCACTGGGCCAGTTGGTAGTTGGTACCGGTGGAGCTGTAATAAATGACGGCAAGATTTACGTTTGACATTTTTCAATCTCCTTTTTTCGTGTAGTACCAAACAAAAAACCAAAAGCGCAATAAGCCAGCAATTCCTGATGGTTTTCCTGTTTTTGTTCGTTCGTTGCCTAGTCGGGAATCATTATTTCCTCATAGAATTTTTTTAAACCCTCGGCTTTGTTTGCCCCTCCTGCAACCCGAGTTCCAAAAAAGGAAAATAACTTACCTTATGTTAGTATATTACATTTATACGATTTCCTTTGTCAAGCCACTAACATTCGTATAGTTAAATAAATAACAAAAAAAGAGATCAGCCTGACTGGCTAATCCCTTGATTTTTATGTATGGCGGAGAGAGTGGGATTCGAACCCACGCACGCCTCACGACGCCTAACGCATTTCGAGTGCGTCCCCTTATGACCACTTGGGTATCTCTCCATATTTTCATTCGAAACAAAAATAAATATAGCAGATGTTTTCTCCTTTCGCAAGAGTAAATCCTTGGCACCCCTTGATTTGCGTTGTTGCTTGGGCCAATATAAGAAAAGCACATCTGAATTATGAAGAGAAACGGGGAATTCGCATGAAGCGAGAACGTTTAGATAAGGTATTGGCCAATATGGGCTTCGGTACCCGCAAGGAAGTAAAGGCACTAGTGAAACAAAAGCAGGTTGTCGTAGACGGTGTCGTCGCTACTGATCCGGGCATGCACGTCATCCCGGAGGAGCAGGAGATCACCGTAGACGGCGAGCCGATCAACTTCAAACGCTGGCTCTATATCATGCTGAACAAGCCGCCTGGCGTCGTCTCCGCTACCGAAGACAATCTGCATGAGACGGTCGTTGATCTCTTGCCGTACGAATGGGCGATTAAGGTTTTCCCCGTCGGCCGCCTGGATATTGATACCGAAGGTCTGCTGCTGTTAACCAACGATGGCCAGCTCTCCCACAACCTGCTCTCTCCTAAAAAGAAAGTGGACAAGGAGTATTTTGCCCGCATCAAGGGACGTGTGACTGAGAGACACGTCGAGGAGTTCGCCTGCGGGGTGGAGCTGGAGGATTTTACGACCCTCCCGGCCAAACTGGAGATTCTCTCCTCCGGTGAAATCTCCGAAATCCGCGTGACGATTATGGAAGGAAAGTTCCATCAGGTAAAACGGATGTTCGCTGCTTTTGACCTGGAAGTGATCTACCTGCAGCGCATTCGGATCGGTCCGATTCATCTGGATGGCTCACTCAACCCAGGTGAATACCGGGAACTGACCGAGGAAGAAATGGAATTCCTGCAAGGCTACACAATCGAGTAGGAGGGGGTGGCTAACCCCCGTCCTCTCACACCACCGTACGTACCGTTCGGTATACGGCGGTTCACCAAGCTTGACGAATGTCAAAATATCGCTGTGTTAAGCTTTTGAGCCCTTGTTGTTGCCAGTAGGCAATGCCGAGGGCTTTGTGTATATGCGGAGTCTTTGTAGTACGCCATGCCCCCTTGCGGGTGTTTGCAATTTCAATTGCTTTTGTGTGAGATATACCAAGAGAACGGAGTTCTCGATATCTGGTTCTCACTCGTTTCCACTGCGTCCACAAGCAAAGACGGAGCCTACGCCTTGTCCATTCCTCAATGGATTGTAAGATTCCCTTTGCGTCTGCAAGGGCAAAATATCCAATCCAACCCATGAGATACTGGTTTAACCTTTCAACCCGTTCCTCAAGCGAGATACTCCACACTGGATTCGTGATCGTGCGGATTTTCTCTTTTAACTTGAGAAGGGATTTTGGGTGGATACGAACCGTTGTCTGTTTAACGAAAGTAAAACTAAAGCCAAGGAATTTACGTTTCCACGGCCGGTCCACCGCACTTTTCTCCTCATTTACTTTTAGCCTAAGCACCTTTTCCAAGTAATCTTTCATGCTCTTCTTAACCCGTTCTCCTGCTCGTCTTGTTTTCACGTAGACGTTGCAATCGTCCGCATAGCGGCAAAAGCGATGTCCCCTCTTTTCTAATTCCTTATCCAGATCATCAAGCAAGATATTTGCTAATAGTGGGCTTAGCGGTCCACCTTGCGGTGTCCCCTCACTTGAGGTAGTACAGATTCCTTTTATCATGACACCTGCGTTTAGATAGGATCGAATCAGCTTTAGAAGGCGCTTGTCTTGGATTTTACGAGCCACGCGGCTCATCAGGATATCATGGTTGACACGATCAAAGAATTTCTCTAGATCGATGTCCACCACGAATCTGTATCCTTCCCTGATATACGCTTGCGCTTTCCTTACTGCCATGTGGGCGCTACGTTTCGGGCGAAATCCGTAACTGGACTCCGAGAAGGTGGGATCGAAGATCGGTGTTAATACTTGGAGGATGGCTTGCTGGATGAAGCGGTCCACCACGGTGGGAATGCCTAATAACCTTACGCCTCCGTCAGGTTTCGGGATTTCGACTCTGCGGACAGGTGAAGGTCGATAGGTTCCTCTTTCCAATTCCTCACGGATAGTTTGCCAGTGTTCGTGTAGATAGTCGCGTAGTTGTTCGGTTGAAACACCATCGACTCCACCAACACCTTTGTTTGCTTCTACTCGTTGAAGTGCCATCCGTAAGTTTTCCCGTGATAAAACTTTCTCCAGCAAGTCCATAACGATATTCCTTCCTTCGCACATGCGGGTTCCGTGTTTGCTGAACGATACTCAGCCCTCTTTTGTACCCTCGGGGCTTCACCCCTGCTCTTCAAAAGTAGTTCCTTTCTGGAATTCTGCTTCGACGTATCGTAACAAAAGACATGGATCGCGTGCTGACTTGATGTTCAGCCCTTCCCCATTCAAGCGTCCTCTACTCGGGTACTATGGCCTCTGCTGACTTCTGCATGTTCAGCGCCTCCTTACGGAGGCGGTTACCAACAGTTGAAGGCGTTCCATGCAGACCTCCCCAGGTAAGAACGATAACTTTCATCCCATGTACCTGCCCAAGTTTACTGCTGTATCCCTTGGCTGTATGGGGCTTTGTCTTGTTTAGCAGACTCGCCCGAATACAACAGCCTCAAATTGGGTTCGTGTACCTCAGGTCGGGATTTTGCCGCTGGCTTCCTTCAGATTCGACCTCACGGTCGACACCCTTGCCTTGAGCTAACGGTTGGGACAGCCACCCCCCGTTCGGGACTTCCACCCTATAGCTATCGCCCATGCTGGGCGCACCAAAAGGAGAGCCCGGCTCAATCTTGAGCGGGCTCTTTCTTCTTGCGCAATCCGCGAAAAAAATCTTTCAGCAGTTGACCGCATTCGTCGGCCAGTACTCCCGGGATCACCGGAACCTGATGGTTGAAGCGTTCCTCATGAAGCAGATTCATCAAGGTGCCGGCACAGCCTGCTTTGGGATCGCTTGCCCCGAAAACGACCTGTTCCACCCGGCTTTGGACGAGCGCCCCAGCACACATGGGGCAAGGCTCCAGCGTAACGTAGAGCGTACACCCGATCAGCCGCCAGCCGCCGAGACGGGCACTTGCCTCGCGGATCGCGATCATCTCTGCATGCAGGGTCGGGTCCTTCTTTGTCTCTCGCAGGTTGTACCCGCGCCCCACGATTTCTCCGTTTCGTACAATCACCGCCCCAATCGGCACTTCACCCAGCGCAGCCGCTTTTTGGGCCTCTTCCATCGCCGCTCTCATGTATCTTTCATGAATGGCTTCCTGATCGGGCAAGTCTTGCGGGACTTGTGGATCTTGTGGGTCTTGCCTGTCTTGCGGGTGCTGCTTCTGCTGATCTTGCTGATTTAACCACTCTTTCTTATTCTCTACGTTCACTTTGCTTCAAAAACTCCCTCAAAGACGGTTTCGGACAACTCCCGGCGGCTGGATGGCTTCTCCCTCTCCTGCAACGCTTCCGGCAGGGCTTCCTTCTCCCCTTGGTAACCAATCGCAATGACGGCATGCAGCTCATAGTCAGCAGGGACACTCAGCACCTCACGCGCTTTTTCCGGGTCAAAGCCGCCCATGGCATGGGTAACCAAGCCTTTTTTCGTGGCTTCCAGCGCCAGATAGCCCCAAGCTGCCCCCGCATCAAATGCATGCGAGCGCAAATGATCGCCCCGGCTATTGATGGTTTTGGACAAAATCAGCGCAAGCACGGGTGCTTTTTCACACCAGATGCGATTTCCCTCCGCAATAAAGGAATAAAAACGCTGCTTGTCCTCCGGCGTACGCGCAATCATAAACCTCCACGGCTGCTCATTGCTTCCGGAGGGTGCCCAGCGTGCCGCTTCAAACAGACTAAACAGCACCTCATCTGCTATTTGATCCTCCTTATAAGAACGAGGAGACCATCTGTTCAGAAAAACAGGATCGATCTCGTATGCGGCTGTACGATGCTCTTCTACCTGAGGCAAATAACTTTTGGTCATGCTTTCAACCTCCCGAATGTAGTGTTGGATTGATCATGGTTTTAGCAGGAACAGTTTTGTCTATCGCCACTCACATACTCTCCGCCTGATTACATACATTAACAGTGTAAGCAGCGTGATTGTCATCTAAGCTCACCCGAGGGGGGATGTGAGTGGGATTAACCGATGAAAGCCCCGATATGTTCGAACGATTTCACAGTCCATCGCGAGGGCTTTTGGACAAGGCCGATGTTTTTTCCAACATTGAGCAAACGGTAGCCACCAGTAACGATAGCTATGAGTTGATTGTGGGAGCAGATTCCCAACTGCGCAGCAGGGGGACGTTTTTTGCAATCGTCATTACACTGATCCGGCAAGGCCGCGGCGGTATGTTTTTTTACCACAAATTTCAGGAGCGACGCTATCCCTCCCTGCAGCAGCGCATCTTCCAAGAGGCGATGTATGCAGTAGGGCTGGCTACTGAGCTGCGGCAATATTTGCATGAACACGAGATCGACATCCCGATACGGCTCCATTTTGACATTGGAAAAAACGGTCCTACTCGCAAGTTTATCCATTCGCTGCTCAGCCTAGCAGAAACCAACCATTTTCGGGCAGAGATCAAGCCGCATTCATTCTGCGCCTCGACCATCGCCGACAAATTCACCAAATAGCCGGTTGGGTCAGCCTTGCGGATCGCGCTCGTGCGTTCCGCATTTTTTGTTCGCGGGAACCCTGCCCGGTGCTTTGGTTTGCTTCCTTTCTTTGTCATATTCGTTTTGATGCCGTTTCATTCCTTCCTCGATATGGGCCAAAAAGCAGTTTCGAAATCCATTGACATCCCCTTTTCCCTGACTTATCATTAGGGTAAATTTAAGCGCTTTCATAATGGCGTGTTACTGGTAAAGCAGGCACGAGCCGAAGAGATCTTTTTTTCTAAAAAAGGTTTTTTCGGCTCTTTTTGTTAGACAAGGCAGGTGGTGGAGGTTGTCTCGCGAACAGGATGTCCCGCACACGATCACACGGGTTTTCAATCACAATGTTCTGATGGCCAAAGATCCGGTCTCTTGCCAAGAGATTGTCCTGTTTGGAAAGGGGATCGGCTTTGGAGCAAAAGCAGGAAACATGATTTTTCCCTATGACGCTCGCGTCGAAAAGCGATTCCGCTTGGAAAATGAGAGTCACCAACAGCAATACCAGACGGTTTTGAATCAGGTGGACCCGGCAATTGTCGGTATCGCGGAAGAGATCATTGCCCTGATTGCGAAGGAAATTACACCCACGTTGAACGAGCACGTCCATGTCGCCCTGCCTGATCACATCCAGTTCGCCATCTATCGCCTGAAAAACGGCATGGAAATCGTCAACCCGTTCCTCTTTGAGATTCAAACGCTGTACAACAAGGAATTTGCGCTAGCCAAACGGGCGGCTGAGATGATCAGAGACTCGTTTTCCCTGGAAATTCCCGAAAGCGAAATCGGATTTTTGGCCCTGCATATTCATTCTGCTGTCAGCTACACGCCGGTGAGCAAAGCGGTCAGATTTACCAATCTGTTAAAGGAGCTTGTCGGGCTGATCGAACAACGGATCGGCAAAGCAGTGGAGCGCAGTACAGTGGACTATGTTCGACTGATCACACATTTGCGATTTGCCTGTGAGCGTATCCGCCAGCAAAAATCGATCCACCATCCGCTGCTGGACCGCGTCAAGGGATCGATCCCCGAGTCCTACCGGCTGGCAGAGGAGCTTGCCGGGCATATCGCAACCAAGCTGGATGTGATCGTACCGGAGGATGAGATCGGCTACATGGCCATGCACGTATTCCGGCTGACCAATCAGCCGCCCGAATAAGGCTTTTTACAACTTCATCATCATTCAGCGTGTTACTAGTTCGACTAGGCATGAGCGGAGAAAACGGTACAGCACACGAAAGGCTGCTGTATCTTGGTCCGTTCATGCTTTTTTCGTACTTCCATCTAGAAAAGGAGGCGCCTATGTTACGCAGTTTCTTTTCCCGGAAAAAACAGCAGCAAGAATTGACGCTCCTCGCCCCGCTGACAGGCCAGGTCATTCCTTTGGAAAAAGTACCTGATCCCGTCTTTGCCCAAAGGGTGGCGGGGGACGGCGTTGCCATTTTGCCCAGCGAAGGTCTGCTGCTGTCTCCCCTGAACGGGACCGTCACTCACCTGTTCCCAACCTATCACGCCATAGCCCTGACGAGCGAAAGCGGCTTGGAAATTTTGCTTCACATCGGAATCGATACAGTCAAATTGAAAGGAAGCGGATTTACCGCCCATGTAGGCAAAGGGGACAAAGTAAACGCCGGCGACAAGCTGATTTCCTTTGACCTGGAGGTTCTGCGAAAAGCCGGTTGCCCGATCGTTACCCCGATTGTCATTACAAACATGGAGCTGGTGATGCAACAAATGATTGTGGCTCCCGCCCATGTACAGGCAGGACAGGAATCACTGTTAAAAGTCGTGGTCAAAGGAGGCTCATCATGATCCAGTTTGAGGTCATCATCAAAGCGGAGGGCGGACTGCATGCACGTCCGGCTGCCCTCCTCGTCAATTGTGTCGCCCAATCACAGTCAAAAGTATTCCTGATTCGCAAGCAGGATCAAAAGCGGGTCGACGCAAGAAGCATCCTGGGCATTATGACGCTGGGTACGGTTCAAGGAGATCAGCTTTTGATTGAAATTGACGGACCCGATGAGGCGCAAGTGTCCGAGGCGATTCGGGAATTGTTTGAAGAGTCGTAGGCGGAACATAGGCAACTCCATAGTCGAAGCATCTCAAATCCCTTCCAATAATCGAAGCATTTCAAATCATTTGCGAACACGTCCTGCACAAACGAAACGGGCTTGTTGTTTTCTATCTTTGGTCAGACATGCTGCTCCCGCTACCGATTGTCTTTTTCCATCCCTCATTCATCCTACCGGCGGGCAGCGATCTGATAGATCAAACAAGATGGAAAAGGAGGTTTTGTTATGCTGGCTTTTTTGCAACGGATCGGGAAAGCGCTCATGCTCCCGGTCGCGACACTTCCGGCTGCCGCCCTGTTGGTTTCCTTCGGTCTTCTGGATTACGAAAAGAACATCCCGCTCGGGGCGGCATTAGGCGGCTTCCTCAATCAGTACGTCGCACCCTTTTTACTGGCAGGCGGCTTGGCGATCCTCGATAACCTCGCGTTGATTTTCGCCGTAGGCGTCGCCATTGGTCTGGCCCGCGATGCGGTTGCCGCTCTGGCAGCTGTTATGGCCTATCACGTACTGTTGGCGATTTTGGCAAGGGTGCCGGCGGCTATGCCATTCATTGATGACAACGTCGTACTGAAGATGGGAGTGTTTGGCGGGATTCTGGCGGGAGGCGTGGCTGCCTACTGCTATAACAAGTATCACGATGTGAAAATGCCTGAATGGCTGGGATTCTTTAGCGGAAAACGGTTTGTTCCGATCGTTACCTCTCTGAGCATGGTCGTCATTGCTTTTGTAATCGGCATGGTCTGGGCTCCCATTCAAGAAGTACTGGATGCTTTCGGAAACTGGGTGGTCAGCCTGGGAGCGATTGGCTCCGGAATCTTTCTGTTCTTTAACCGGCTGCTCATCCCGCTCGGACTTCACCACGTGCTGAACGCCATCGCCTGGTTTCAGATCGGCTCGTATACCGATGCGGCAGGCAACGTCGTTCATGGCGATTTGCACCGATTCTTTGCCGGTGATCCCTCCGCCGGGATGTTTATGGCTGGCTTCTTCCCGATCATGATGTTTGCCTTGCCGGGTGCCGCTCTGGCGATGATTCACACCGCCAAGCCGGGAAAACGGAAATTGATTGCTTCTGTCTTCATGGCCGCTGCTCTTTCCTCTATCCTCACGGGAATTACGGAGCCGCTCGAATTTGCCTTCATGTTTGCCGCACCAATCCTCTATGTGGTTCACGCCCTCTTGACAGGAATCTCCGGCGTGATCGTGACATCCCTCGGTATCAAGCACGGCTTCAGTTTTTCAGCCGGTCTCATCGACTATCTCGTCAATTATCACTTCTCTACCAACGCACTGCTCATCATTCCTGTCGGTCTTTGCTTTGCCATCGTTTACTACGTCCTGTTCCGCATCATCATCGTAAAGTTCAATCTGAAAACGCTGGGTCGGGAGGATGACGACGAAGAGCATGAAACCGCATCGGCCAACACCAGCATTCAGGAGAAGGCGCGGAATGTGCTGGCCTGCATCGGCGGCAAGGAAAACGTGGTCAGCGTAGACGCCTGCATCACCCGTCTCCGTCTGGTTCTGAAGAATGACAAAGGGATCAATGAAAAAGGGCTGCGGGAGCTGGGAGCAGCCGGGGTAATCAAGCTGGGTCAAGGCAGTGTACAGGTGGTGTTTGGGACACAGTCGGAGGCGTTAAAAGACGAGATCAACAAACTGTAGACCAGAAAGGACGGGAATCATGGTCAGCAAGCGATTACTGGATTGCACGGCATCTGACTTTGCGCAGATGACCGGGCAGGATTTGAAACAAGCGATCAAAGCATCCGAGGGACGCAGCCTGATAGCCGAAGTCATCAGCGCCACCCCGCCCCTCTATCCCAGCGTGACCAATGCGGAGCTGGCTGCAGCTTTTGGCGCGGACATGATCCTGCTCAATTTCTTTGACGTACAATCTCCTTGCATAAAAGGGCTGCCGGACTGCCGGCCGAAGGAAGTAGTGCACCTGCTAAAACGGCTGACTGGCAGACCGGTTGGACTCAATCTGGAACCGGTTGATCCGCACGCCAGACAAGCGGAAGAGCTTTCCGTGCTCCCGCCGGGCAGACTGGCTACTGCGGAAACCTTTTCGCTGGCGAAACAGTTGGGCTTTGATTTTGTCTGTCTGACCGGGAATCCCAAAACAGGGGTGACCAACAGCGAAATTGAGGGAGCGATCCGTACCGCCCGTGCAGTGATGGGCGCAGAAATGCTGGTGATCGCGGGGAAAATGCATGGGGCTGGTGTAGAAGGAGAAACGGGTGGTTGTCTGGTGGCAGAGGAGGCGATTCAACGCTTTGCGGAAGCAGGAGCGGATATCATCCTGCTTCCTTCTCCCGGCACCATTCCCGGTATCACACTGGATGTCGCCAAAAAGCTGGTGGATCTGGTCCATGCACAAGGGGCTATGGCTCTGTTGGCGACGGGAACCAGTCAGGAAGGCTCCGATGAAGCGACCATTCGTCAAATCGCCCTTCACAGCAAAATGGCCGGCGCCGATCTGTATCACATCGGAGATGCCGGGTACAGCGGGATTGCGATCCCGGAAAATATCATGCATTACTCCATAACCGTCCGGGGCAAGCGCCACACGTATGTCCGCATGGCCTCGTCGGTTATCCGTTAGAAACAGACAGGTCTTTGTTTCAAATGACTAACAGGATTACAAATTGACATGTGATTGTTTTTTAAAGCGGTTCTTCTGAGAGAACCGCCTTTTTCTATTCGCTCTGTTTCGCTCTGTTTGCTCTGTTCGCGCTATTCAGTTCAAACCAAATTCCAGCGCATCTGCCACAGCTTTTGTTAGCTGGTGATTCTTTCAGTAACTCCTTCTACCTGATCCACGTTTCGGCCATCTGCTCCTTTTCTTCAACCTGCTTTTCAAACCGCTCCAGACGCTGGAGAAATTCGTTGCAGGCCGGCACACTTTTCGGTGCCATCATACCGAGCTCATAGGCAATCGTTCTTTTCCATATTTCTAGCTGTCTTCGATTGGCTTCTTGAACATTCACCTCTTTCCACCCCTCGCGACATCATTGACTACATGATTGATACCATTCCATTTTCTCTTTGTTATAACAGCAAATATAGACAAATGAACAAATCGCGAAGCTGACAATTCAGTTTGCGTGCCAGTATGGGGAGATGATTTGCCTTGAAATCATAATCCCCCTTTTCGTATTTCAGGTACGTCGATGCGTTTTTAAATCCCAGCGATTCCGCCATCTCTTTTAACGTAATGCCGATTTCGATCCTCCTTCGCGCGATGAACTTCAGGTTTATCCTCTCCAACGGAAAACCCCCTCTATTTGCCAATTTAGCAAATTGATCTCATCCATATATTACCTTTTCATATTCAGCAAAGTCAAGTACAACCTTGTCATTTCGACAAAAAACTGTTTTCCATAATGGAAAATTGGTAGAATATAGTTGCATAAATCGAAAGGTTGTGGGTGGTATGTCAATTGTCGGTCAACGGATTAAATACCTGCGGGAAAGATGCAAATGGTCCCAAATCCAATTGGCCGAGAAGCTGGGCATCCATAATACCGTACTGTCCCGGATTGAGTCAGGGGAGAAGAAAAGCGTGGATAACTACCTGATATCCAAAGCGGCAGACGTCTTTGAGGTGACAACCGACTTTTTGCTGGGAAAAACGGACAACCCTGCTCCGTATTGGACAAAGAAAGTGACGATATCAGAAGAACATGCCTCGTACCTGGATGTAGAGGGGCTTACAGACGCAGAAATAGAAGAAGTGAAAAAGCATATTGCCTACCTCAAGTGGAAAGCTCTTCATCCCGAAAAATAAGAGAGCGTACGCTTTTGCCTGGGGATACCGCTTGCGTAATGAAAAAGGAATGAGAAAAGGTGCTGGACGATTCGATCCAGCACCTTATTTATCGTGTAGAAAATTGGCAACGACATCACAGCGATGTATGATCATCCAGCTCCATCCACGTCTGAGACCATTGCTCAATCCCCAGAAGAACCGGTTTAAGGGCTTGCCCCTTTTCCGTAAGCGAATACTCTACCCGGATTGGCGCGGAATCGGTGTACACATGTCGATGTACCATTCCTTCCTTTTCCAAATCCTTCAAACGCTCAGACAATAGTCTTCCGCTGATGGGAAGCGCCTCTTCAATCGCACAAAATCGCTGGGGGCCCAAAAGCAGTTGATGCAGAATCAAACCCGTCCAGCGCTTCCCCAGGAGCTGCATACCTTTTTCAAACTTCGGACAGAGAGAGGACTGCTTCATTGTCATCACCTCGATTCATTTCCAGTATACCGCTCTTTTTCTATTCCTTCAAAGGATTGACGGAATAAGATTATTAATGTAAACTAACTTACTATAAGTAATTAGATTACTAATTGTATATTTCGGGAGGTAGCTTTTATGGAAAGTTCATTCGATCGACGCACGGAGTGGGGACTCTTGCTGGTGCGTGTGGTTGTCGGGATATCATTTGTCTTGCACGGATTGTCCAAATTTCAGATGGGGCTTGATCAAGTAGCTGGTTGGTTTGCAAGCATGGGCATTCCCGGTTTTTTGGCCTACGCAGTTGCGTTTGTGGAGCTGATTGGCGGCATCGGCTTGATTCTCGGGGCAGGGACCCGGGTCTGGGCTGCATTATTGGCCGTCGTCATCGCCGTGGCTACATTCAAGGTAAAGATTGCTAATGGCTTTTTGGGCGGAGAGAGCGGTCCCGGCTATGAACTGGAGCTCCTGCTTCTGGCGATGCTGCTGCTTCTGGTTCTTGCCAAGCGTTCTGCCTTTTCGCTTGATCACGTATTTGCAAGCAAGGCTCGCACCCACAAGTAAATCCTTGTTTTATCAGGTAAAAACCGAATGCTCCCGGGGATTAACGGGGCATTCGTTTTTTTCGTGAGAGTTATTGGACAATCTCTTTCTAATCTGGCATGTTCTTTGGCTTCCCGACACATGCTAGTAACGAGAAGGAGGTGAGTTCTCGATGTCTGATCAACAAAATCGGAGTGAAATCATTTTTCATACGGAAACCAAAGTGCCCGTGGGTTCGACCGACAAGCGAAAAGTGAGAAGATTGCCGTCAGACGAGCTGTATCCTCTCCCCCGTCCTCATCCTGTTCCTTGGCAGGAGGACTAGGTCGTCCCTTTCGTCCTTACATAGAGTTGCTGGAGAAACCGTTTGAGGTTGCTGCAGAAACTGTTTGAGCATAGCGAGATGAACCACACATCCAATCCATCAGGAGGGCTTTACTCTGAAACGCATATCGATACTCACCGTTTTTGTCTTGCTCTTGTCTCTGTTTACCCTGCAAGCGGCTGCCTACCAGGAGGTTCCCCACCATTTCGGGTTTAAAAAGAGCAAAGGCGGGCAGCTTCCCTCGATTGACCAAGAGGGCTTTAAGAACATTATTGATAAACACGGCGCTATTTTTACGGGAGATACCTCCAAAAAAGAGCTGTTTCTTACGTTTGACAATGGCTATGAAAATGGGTACACCGCCCGCATTCTCGATACGTTGAAGGAAAAAAAGGTACCAGCTATTTTTTTTGTGACCGGTCATTATGTGAAGGATCAGCCAGAATTGCTGAAACGGATGCGTGCCGAGGGACATCTGATCGGTAATCATTCCTGGAGCCATCCCGATATGACCAAAGTAGCCAATCCCAAGATTAAAGAAGAGCTGGACAAGGTAAAAGAAGCCGTCACCCAGGTAACCGGGCAAAAGGAGATGCAGTTTTTGCGTCCGCCTCGGGGAATTTTCAGCGAGCGGACACTGGCCGTTAGCAAAGACTTGGGCTATACCAATGTTTTCTGGTCGATTGCCTACAAGGACTGGGATACGAAGACGCAAAGAGGCTGGAAGTACGCTTACGACAACGTGACGGCCCAGCTCCATCCCGGTGCGGTAATCCTGCTTCATTCCGTTTCCAAGGACAATGCCGACGCTTTGGGCAGTATTATTGATGCAGCACGCAAACAAGGCTATGAATTCAAAGCTCTCGATCAGCTCCGGCCTGTTCCCCCGCTCGTGACCCCTTAGCTTAGTGAGGCTGCTGGCCGGCTCCGACAATAGAACCTGAGGAACCTGCCGTCAGATAGGTCGGCAGGTTTTTGCTGTGTAAATGGGAGGGCTTTTCGCAGCTGCCTTTCCGGGGACCCGCTCGGGCTTCGGCGCATAGGATGGTATAGAGAATAACGGTTCCCTACAGACTTCAAGGGAGGTGCTTTTCATACCGTCCTACCAGATACGCATCTCAATCAACGCGCTGCGCCTGGACCTGTATGACGGCAATCGACTGGTCCGCTCTTTCCCGGTCGGCCTGGGGAAGCTGGCCACCTCTACCCCTCACGGCGACTTTACGATCATCAGCAAGGTTCCGTACCCTAATTCCTATCCGGGGGGCCCGCTTTCTGTTTTTGGCACCTATTGGCTGGGGCTTAGCAAACCCCACTATGGCATTCACGGTACGAACAACCCGGCATCGATCGGCCACTATGTGTCACACGGATGCATACGAATGTACAACCAGGACGTAAATACCCTGGCCAGATTAGTGCCCATCGGTACGCCCGTCAAAATCAGGCAGAATTAACCTCGTCAACGCACCGGCCGGGTATCAACCGCTTTTTTTGACGATTCCTGCTGGAGACACAGCCAGGATATTCTCTATATCGAAAACACGTGGCGCCCGTCGTGTCAGGCAATATGCTTTAATCTTCGAGCCGATGATCGCTTGCAGGCGCAGTGTGCGCTTACTGATTTTTCCGGATCGGTCCTGGTAGATGATCTCCACCAACTGACCCGCAGACAGGTATTTCTTCATTTCATTAATCATGTCAGCACCCCTGAACAGGAACGTTTGTTCTTATTATATGCGAACAACATGCGAACATGCAAATAAAATGGTGCTCCTGTCTGGCACACAATACAAACGGGTAATAACAAAAAAGCTCTACTTGCCCAAAACAAAAGGCAGTAGAGCTTTTGACAAATGTCCGATTTTGACGAATCCCTCCGATGCATTGAGCTTGCGAACACCGGAGCAAGTCGTAAAATAAGAAGGAGATATATGTCTTATGAAGAACAAAGATTCTTCTCTATATGCTTATATTTTCGCAACTGTATTTCATACACATGCTGGTCCAGGAGCTGACTTAATTTTACTACTGACTCATTCGTAAAACTCCCTGTTTCTTGGACCAACAGAACAAGTTGTCGTCTCAAGTCCTCCACCGTTTGAAAAAGGGTGTCTCCGGGCTGAACTGCCAGCTCTGTACCGTACTTGGTTTGAGTTGCATGCAGCGCTCCCCCTGGAGACATTCCTTGGACGAGGTAAGAGAGAGGAACCTCTTTATCACTTAAAATTGCTACCATGAGCCCCACCCCCTTTTTCTTACAAAATAGTACAATTATAACTATACCTCGATATCCCAAAACCGCCCGACTGCGAAAAATGGAATAGTCGTATGTACCTAATCATTTTCCTCTAGAATGATTCCACATGAGAGAATACCATGACTTGGGTCACATTGTGATCAAAAGATAGCCAAAGAAACCCTTTTCCTCCCTTCTCTTTTCCAAATTCATGGTATAATATTACAAAAATTGCGAAGGGGATTTGTGACGTGAAAGCTACTGGAGTTGTGCGGAAAGTGGATGAGTTGGGACGTATTGTTCTGCCAAAGGAGCTTCGGGACATCTTTAATATCAACATAAAAGATCCACTCGAAATCTATGTGGACGGAGAGCAAATCATCTTGAAAAAGTACGAGCCTGCTTGTGTGTTTTGCGGCAGCGCCGGTATGACAACCTACTTCAAAGGCAAGCTGGTGTGCTCGAACTGTACGAGCGAAGCGAAAGGAATCGACTGATCCAGGGCTGCCCGGTTCCAAGAGGAAAAACCGCTTAGATAGGCATGCATTGTGTCCGCTTCCAGCGTTCACGGTGCGGCCTTTCTTTGTTTTGGGCCAAAAACAAACCCCCGGAAATTCCGAGGGCTGCTAATCGCAATATCTTTCGTTGTGTATCCCATTCAAAGCCATTCAAACGTTGTCTTACTGAGTAAGCAACTCATGCTTCTTGGTGATCACGTTTTCATCGCTAATGCCGTATATTTTTATTCCGACAAGCTTGAGATTGTTATTGCTGTCTAGATTTAACATTTTCTCGGTGAATTCCCGAGTTTCCTCGTTGAAAGAAAGGCTGCCTGTAACCGGTTCGATCTTGCGGGAAAATAACTTCGATATTTCAATTTTCACCTTGTCAATCTGATACCCGTTAATGAATGTCCCTTGGGAATTGGTTTCTAACATATAAAACATGTCTGCGTGAACCATCCGTGAGATGGGGGTCAAGGTCCCGTCGTTTTCCATTTTCGGAATGACAAGTTCTTTGTTATTTACGATATTCACAACCTTTTCGAACTTGGGACGCAGCGCATATACATAATCCAAAGGATGGGGGTAATTCTGCTGCCCCTGCATTCCAGCATACTGCGGTGCGCTGGCTACCCGGTCAGCACTTTCAAAACGGACCGCAGGCGTACTGTTATCCCATGTTTGAGCAATTCCAAACATATTGGCAATGGTAGCGGCCGGAACATACACGTTGCCATTGTATGTAAATGGCTCTGCCTTGTTCTGAATCTCTTTGCCGTTGGCGATGAGCTTGATATTGGCAAAGTTGACCCGAATCGATTCCGCTGCTTTTTTGGCAACGGCGCTATTGCTTCCAGCCAGCATTCCTCCTGTGAACAATAACGCTCCTGCCAAGCTTCCGATCAACACTCTTTTTGAAATATGCAAGATGGTCTCACTCCTCTACGTAGTTGCTCCTATCCATTTAACGAAGCAATCTCAAAAATTGTTGCTTTTAGTCGTATTATTCTCCCAATCATCCCCAATTGTCATTTTTTTTGCGAATCGCAGACCCCACTCAATTTCCTCGCCATCTTGTTACTCCATTCATTTGAAACAAAAAAAACACCCTCAAATTGAGAGTGTCTTTTGTATGATATCAAAGCCTTTTCCAAAAGGATTCCTGACAAGCGCCCATCAATTGTTACCAGCGGGGGCAGGCGCGGGACCAGCTTTTTCTGTCTGAACCGTGCTGTCCCAGTTTGCTTTCGCTTTGTCGATTTCCTCTTGTGTCAACGGTTCCCCCACCGCAAAGCTGTTGATGATTTTGCCTAGTGTGACAGTGTCAAAATCATCCCGTGCGTACATTTCTACTGTGAATCCTTTCTCCTCCCAGATGACAATACCGTTCGCGAAATAGACCTTAGTTCCATCAATCACCTCTGTTTTGACCGGGCCCGTGGTTCCGATGCCATTTTCACCACCCTGAGAGATCAGGAAATTAACCGTTTTTTCGCCTTGCTTGTATTGTGCTTCCACCATGGTTTTACCGTGAATGACCGTGTTGACGTATTCAAAGTCAGCTACCCAGGAGGGTGCCGGGAAATTCATGCCGATTGCGGAGCGAGCTTCTTGCAGTGTCAGTTTGGGACTTGCCGGCAATTCAACCACACCGGATTCCGCTCCTCTATCCTGTCCAGCGGATGCGTTCGCTCCGGGAACCGGCAGTTCCTTGTCATATTGGACAATTTCCATATTGCCCACCTGAAAACGTGCCAAAATCGATTGAATCATTTCTTGCGCGTATGAGGTCGTCGAAAGCGCACCGCCAATGAGAACTACCGCAGCCACAGCCGCAGCGGCTGTTTTCCATTTTCTTTTCATCATCGTGATCCCATCCTTTTTTGTATGTTGAGGTTGAATGTTTCCCGTCTCGATTTTGTTTACCAGACGCTTGTAAATCCGCTCTTTGGCCAAGGTGTTATCGGTCTCCGTATTTTCAAGGAGATCCACGACGTCTTTATATGCTTTCGGATCATGTTTTTCACTCATCCCTGAACCTACCTGCCTCCAAGATTTTTTGTAACTTTTTTAAACTCCTGTAGACCACAACACCGATGTTGGACTCGCTTACACCCATGAGCACGGCAATCTCAGCGTTTTTCAGACCGGCCGCGTATTTCATTGCGATGATATTGCGTTCTTTATCACGCAGCTTTGCCAATGCTTGAAACAATACCTGATGATCATCCTCCCGAATGGCCAGCTCTTCGGGAGATGGCTTAGGCAGGATCAGCTCGGTAATGGAATCCAGTGAAAAATGGAATCTTTTTTTCCGGGTGCGATAGTAATCTGTGACCGTATTTCTGACAATCGCAAACAGCCATACATCAAATTTGGCTTTTTCCGCTGAGAAGCTGTGGTATTTGGAAATGACCGTTTCAAAAACTTGGCTGCAGATGTCTTCCGCTTCGTACTGATCGTGAATCCGATAGCAGATATACTTGTAAACGCGGTCGAAGTACAGTTCGTATAACTGAGAAAATTGATCTGCGGATAAAATGTCCTCATGGAGCCTGTCTTTTCTATTGTGGTAAATTTCCATAGTTACTCGAGCGCTCTCCAACTCCCCTCCTCCTTTCATTCATCAGTCCTATCAAGGAAATTTACATATGTTAATACGGTGTTTTGCGAAAAGCATTAACAAAACGCTTCGAAATTATTGTTTCCATGCCGAAAAACCCTCCCGGATTTCTCCGCCGGAGGGTATGCCTTTTACCGAAAGGATATCGTTTTAAAGGATATGGCGCCTGGCTGGTTTGTCTGGGAATCCCAAAGGCTTATTACAAACGCTCACTGCTATATGATTTGCTCGTTCTCCGAAATCATCAATTCGATACCGTTCGATCCGAAAATACGGATGACACGAACATACTGGTGAACAGGCAGGTCGGGAAACATAAACGCAATTTCACCGGTAGAAAATGACGACAGCCTGTGCGGAATCTCTTCCGGGATTCTCGCTAATTCACGGCGGATCGACGTTGCCTTTCGCCAGGGTACTTTGAAGTAAAATGTCGGGGATATCACGGACAAACACGCTCCTTCATGGGTTCACCTATTTTATCGGAGTGTGTTCGCATAAGAATGATACGAAAAAAGCCCTGGTTTCGCGGTGGTTTCGTGTATGGCATTGGGGGTAGTTTGTGCTAGGTTGTTCCATTGTTCCTGTTCATTTTGACGAACTCCTGCAACATCACGATACAAAAAAAGAACCGACAGCGCCATACAGCGTCCGGTTCCTTCAAACTTTCTTCTGCTTTTACTTATCTACAGATTTTTCATGCATCCTACTCTGGAATAAAACAATATACTTATCGAGTTGCTGACTTAATTCTACAACTTCATTGCTAGATAGACCCTCCTCTTTTGCTAATAGGACTAATTGTCCTCGTAATTTTTCAATAATCTTGCTCAATTCCGCTTTCTCATATCGTTTTTTTAATCCCTGTTTTATTTCTTGATCCTTGCCTTTATTTTTTGGAACGATGTATTCCGCTCTTGATGTTTCTTTTTTCAGGATACGTTTGGGAGAATCAACCTTTTTTATTTTCTTCTTCACAGCTCAGGTCTCCATATTTCCCTTTTTATGTAATTGATGTACAAATATAACTATACAGCCATCTCCCAAATTTACCCTATTCAAAATAACAGGAAATATCTTTTTTGGTATATTTCCGATAAACAAAGAAAAGGGGCATTTCCTAAGTCTATGTTAGACTTTCGGAATAGCCCCATTGTCCATTCTTTTATAAGGATACTGACTTTTATCAACCACCCATTCCATGAGTATAGATCGTCACCGTTTGTGGGTTAGCAGATGACCCTTCATTGTTTACAATTCCGCTTGATAAACTCAAAAGCAATGCAAATGCTAATAAAATTATTCTCGACTTCATTCTGTGTACCTCCCAATTATTTCATGATATATTCGTTTTTGTTTCTCTGTTGCTTGTTGACGGTATTCCCAGAACAATGCTGTACATCTTTTGAATGCTTGTTGATTCCTCAGCTTATCCGATAGGTCCAGACAGTATAATATTTCTTCTATTGCATTGGAGATAAACCCATTTTTTAACTCATATATCATTTTATGATAACGGAATTGATATTGTCTACTAATATTAACTTGGTCATTGTAGTTATAAAAACGCTCAATTTCTTCGGCATATTGTTCTAAAACAGGATTAATCAATATATCGTACTTACTAGCCGCCTCCATAATCGTTAAAAGTCCGGCTGGTATTTCCTCAGGATGCTTCGCTAGAAACTCTAAGTATTCAGGCAAAACATTGGTTTGCCCCATCAGCAAATCATAGGTGTACGAATTGGCCTTTGCCCAAATTTTAAACTTTTCAACCTCTCTATACCCCGTGCCATCCAATAACTCGAACCATCCTAGATCGGCATAGCCTTTCACATATAGCTTTGCTTCCCTATACAACCCTTGCATTTGTAACGCGACGCCTTTTGCAAGGAATCCTTGTCCATAATACACAACCAGGTGACGTTCCGTTCGAAGAGGCCCACAGATTTTACCGTTTTTTCGCTTACTCAACTCTTCTTGGTAAACCCTCATGGCTAGTGATCTTAACTCATCAGCATACTTCTCAACTTTCTTCCATTCTTGTAACATAAAACATGCATTTGCCAAATGAAGCAGCCCGTCCAATTGATAATTTTCCGGCAATCGATTTCGATAAGGCTCAAAGCGAATAATAGCTCTCCAATTTTCCTCCATGTTTTCCCCTTGCATCGCCCGAAACAATCGGTACTGACTGATTACAAAACGATCAGAATGACTATCTTTTTCACTATCAACTACGAATTGATAGAAAGGGATAGACTCTTTACGCTTTCCGCTCTCAAATAACTTTTCTGCCACTGAAAAGAGAATGTCCACATTTTTTCGATTATCCAGTAATTTTGAGACAACCTGTTCCACACAGCTCTGTTCACCAATCTCGGCGCATCGTATCAGATAACGCATCACGCGGGGACGCGATACTCTTTCGTTTGTAAAACACTCATCTACGTACAACTGATAGAGCCATCCAGGAGACTGCCCAAAAACCACCGCTAAAGCGTCAAGCTGTCCTATAGTCATCGGTCGATTACCACGAAAAATATCACTCAAATGTCCATGATTAATGCCGGACAATTTACTTAGTTTACTTAACGTATAACCGTACTGCCTTTGCTTCCTCTCGATTTCTAACCGCAACGAGCTTTGCAAATTTTCTTGCAGGGCCATAGAAATACACCTCCCAACTACCAAAATAGTGAATATGATTTTATTTCATATACTGAATGTTTTTATAATGTTTAACCAATTTTACAATAAATACCACAAACATACAAGTTTTGCCAATAACCGTAGGAACTACGGGGATAGTCTGGTAAATTTCTCTCGGTTACGAGAGATTACCCAAGATTCCTCCACTTCAAGGCGTTAGCCTAAGTGTGGGAGTGTTCAAAAACGGGTCAATATACAAAAACAACGCAGGAAGCCGTGTGGCTTAACCCTGCGTTGTTCTTGGTTTTTTTATGGCGTCCCCGAGAGGATTCGAACCTCCGACCTACAGTTTAGGAAACTGACGCTCTATCCTGCTGAGCTACGGGGACATCGTTCACTTGTTTATTCTTCATTTATTATAGGGCGATTTTGCTCATTTTGCAAACAAAGAACCAGTGAGCCTGGCCCCTGGTTCCTTGTCGCTTCTGTTTGTATTTCAACAGCTTTGTTCAATTATGTGTAAACTGCTCCTCTTCGGTAGAGCCGGTCAAAGCGGTTGTCGAAGAAGTGCCGCCGGCGATCACCTGCGCGACCTCGTCGAAATACCCGGTGCCCACCTCCCGCTGATGGCGGGTGGCGGTGTAGCCGTATACTTCGCTGGAAAACTCCGCTTGCTGCAGCTCCGAGTAGGCGGCCATCCCCCGGTCGCGGTAGCCCCGTGCCAGCTCGAACATGCTGTAGTTCAGGGCGTGGAAACCAGCCAGGGTGACAAACTGGAATTTGTATCCCATCTCCCCGAGTTCATGCTGGAAGCGAGCGATCTCCTCCTCGCCCAGCTTCTTCTTCCAGTTGAACGAAGGCGAGCAGTTGTACGCCAGCAATTTTCCCGGAAACTGTGCGTGAATCGCCTCGGCAAAACGGCGTGCCTCCTCCAGGTTGGGCTCAGATGTCTCGCACCAGATCAGATCGGCGTAGGGGGCGTAGCTGAGCCCTCGGGAGATGGCTGCATCCAGTCCGCCTTTCATCCGGAAAAAGCCTTCGGTTGTCCGTTCCCCTGTGAGAAATGGCTTATCATGATCGTCGATGTCGCTGGTGATCAAAAAGGCTCCGTTGGCATCGGTACGGGCGACGATTACGGTAGGGACGCCCATCACGTCAGCGGCAAAGCGGGCAGCCGTCAGATTGCGGATGGCCGCCTGAGTCGGGATCAGGACCTTGCCGCCCATGTGACCGCATTTTTTCTCGGAGGCGAGCTGATCCTCAAAATGGACGCCAGATGCCCCCGCTTCGATCATTCCTTTCATCAGTTCAAAGACATTGAGCGGTCCGCCAAAGCCAGCCTCTGCGTCCGCGACGATGGGAGCAAACCAGTAGGTGTCGCCTGTCCCCTCTGATTGCTGGATCTGATCAGCACGCTGCAGCGCCTGGTTGATTCGTTTGACGACCTGCGGGACGCTGTTGGCCGGATAAAGGCTTTGGTCCGGATACATTTGTCCGGAGAGGTTGGCATCGGCCGCAACCTGCCAGCCGCTCAGATAGATCGCCTTTAGCCCCGCTTTCACCTGCTGTATCGCCTGATTGCCCGTCAAAGCCCCCAGTGCCTTGATGTGATGCTCGGTGTGCAGCAAATTCCACAGACGCTCCGCACCAATACGAGCCAGCGTATGGTCAATCTGAACCGAACCGCGCAGACGTACAACATCTTCTGCCGTGTACGGCCGTACGATCCCCTTGAAACGATCTGTCTTCCAGCTTTGCTCTACTTGTGTGATGGCTTCCTGTCTGTTCATCTTCTCCCACTCCTTTTTATCCTTACAAATTTTTTTATCCTTACAAATAGGTATAGCCCGGTATGGTTAAAAACTCGGAAAACTCATCGGCTGTCACCAACTGCTGGAACAGCTCTCCCGCCAGCTTGTATCTGCCGGTCTCGTAGCGCTCCAGACCGATTTCCTGTTTAATGGTCTGCAATTCCTCAGCCAACCATTGATTGACGAGTGCGAGGGTAATCTTCCGTCCATCCGGCAAAACTCCCCGGCGATGTCGGATCCACTGCCAGACCTGTGCGCGGGATATTTCTGCAGTGGCCGCGTCTTCCATCAGGTGGTTGATCGGCACTGCGCCATAGCCCCTGAGCCAAGCTTCGATGTAGAGAATCCCCACTCGGATATTGGTGCGGACACCTTCCTCTGTAATCTGTCCCTCGGGAATGGCCAGCAGATCGGCTGCCGTCACTTGCACATCGTCTCGTTTGTACCAAATCTGATTGGGCTCAGGCATCAGGCGGTCAAAGACTTCCATCGCGACGGGAACCAATCCGGGGTGAGCGACCCAGGTGCCATCGTGGCCGTCGTACGCCTCCCTTTCCTTGTCTGCCCGCACTTTTACCACTGCCTCTTCATTTTTTGCCGGGTCATTTTTCACCGGGATCTGTGCTGCCATACCGCCGATGCATGGTGCCTGCCGCTTGTGGCAGGTCTTCACCGCCAGCGTGGTATAGGCGCGCATGAAAGGCACCGTCATGGTTACCTGCGCTCTGTCTGGAAGAATCACATCCGGATGATTGCGCAGTTTTTTGATGTAGCTGAAAATATAATCCCAGCGGCCGCAGTTGAGCCCTGCGCTGTGCTCCTTTAACTCGTAAAGGATTTCATCCATTTCAAACGCGGCCAGGATGGTTTCAATCAAGACGGTTGCCCTGATCGTCCCCCGCGGGATGCCCAGTTCATCCTGGGCAAAGCAGAAGACGTCGTTCCACAGCCTGGCCTCGAGATGATTCTCCAGCTTCGGCAGATAGAAATAGGGGCCGCTCCCCTGTTCCAGCAGTGTCCGCGCGTTGTGGAAGAAATAAAGGCCAAAATCGAACAGGCTGCCAGACATCGGCTTTCCCTGAATACGCAGATGCTTTTCCTCGAGATGCCAGCCGCGCGGCCTTACGATCAGGACTGCCGTTTTTTCCTGTAGAGCGTATTTCTTTCCTTCCGGGCTGGTATACGAGATGGTCTTGTTGACCGCATCCCGCATATTGATTTGCCCTTCAACCGTATTAGCCCAGGTCGGTGAATTGGCATCTTCAAAATCGGCCATGAACAAACGGGCTCCGGAGTTGCACGCATTGATCACCATTTTGCGGTCGCCGGCAGGTCCGGTGATTTCGACTCTTCGGTCAAGCAAATCAAGCGGCAAAGAGTTGATCTGCCAATCTCCGTTGCGAATATGGGCCGTCTCCGGCAAAAAATCAGGCAATTGCCCAGCATCGATCTTCGCTTGCTTCTCTTTGCGCAGCTCTATCAGTTCACGTCTTCTGCTCCCGAACTGCTGCTCCAGTTTGACGAGAAAGGATATCGCCTGCGGGGTCAAAATATCGGCATAGGATGGCGGCAGTTCTCCTGTTATCAAAATATCCGTTGGGAATTGATCAACGCGCATGGCAGTCAATCTGGCTCCTCCTCCCTGTTTTAGAGAATAGTTATGATACAGATGTTCATTCAAAAATCTATTATAGTACAGCGTGATCAAAAAAAAGGGTCAATCCAATAGCCCGCTTCCACTGCAATGGCTGCAGCTCACACACCCCTCTCCGTGGCATTGGTGACATGCAGTCCCGTGGTCATCATGTCCCGAGCCGCTGCATTGCGGACAATTTTGTTCGCCATTTCCTTCACAACGATTACAATTCATGTGCAATTCCCTCCACTCTCTGTTTTATTACAATGACTTTTGATTTGTGGTTATTATATAACAGAAAAATCTGTTGTGCAACAATTTTTAGAAAAATTCAATTCCTCCCTTTTTCACGCGTTTTCTCCGATTAGAAAAACTTGGCTTATCGCCAAGTCAAATAGCGAAGGCCTTCGTTTTTCTTATACTTTCATCATTTAATGCGTTAGCGAATTTGAACTTTCCGAAAGTAATCGAGTAGGAGGGGGTGGCTAACCCCCGTCCTCTCACACCACCGTACGTACCGTTCGGTATACGGCGGTTCACCAAGCTTGACGAATGTCAAAATATCGCTGTGTTAAGCTTTTGAGCCCTTGTTGTTGCCAGTAGGCAATGCCGAGGGCTTTGTGTATATGCGGAGTCTTTGTAGTACGCCATGCCCCCTTGCGGGTGTTTGCAATTTCAATTGCTTTTGTGTGAGATATACCAAGAGAACGGAGTTCTCGATATCTGGTTCTCACTCGTTTCCACTGCGTCCACAAGCAAAGACGGAGCCTACGCCTTGTCCATTCCTCAATGGATTGTAAGATTCCCTTTGCGTCTGCAAGGGCAAAATATCCAATCCAACCCATGAGATACTGGTTTAACCTTTCAACCCGTTCCTCAAGCGAGATACTCCACACTGGATTCGTGATCGTGCGGATTTTCTCTTTTAACTTGAGAAGGGATTTTGGGTGGATACGAACCGTTGTCTGTTTTACGAAAGTAAAACTAAAGCCAAGGAATTTACGTTTCCACGGCCGGTCCACCGCACTTTTCTCCTCATTTACTTTTAGCCTAAGCACCTTTTCCAAGTAATCTTTCATGCTCTTCTTAACCCGTTCTCCTGCTCGTCTTGTTTTCACGTAGACGTTGCAATCGTCCGCATAGCGGCAAAAGCGATGTCCCCTCTTTTCTAATTCCTTATCCAGATCATCAAGCAAGATATTTGCTAATAGTGGGCTTAGCGGTCCACCTTGCGGTGTCCCCTCACTTGAGGTAGTACAGATTCCTTTTATCATGACACCTGCGTTTAGATAGGATCGAATCAGCTTTAGAAGGCGCTTGTCTTGGATTTTACGAGCCACGCGGCTCATCAGGATATCATGGTTGACACGATCAAAGAATTTCTCTAGATCGATGTCCACCACGAATCTGTATCCTTCCCTGATATACGCTTGCGCTTTCCTTACTGCCATGTGGGCGCTACGTTTCGGGCGAAATCCGTAACTGGACTCCGAGAAGGTGGGATCGAAGATCGGTGTTAATACTTGGAGGATGGCTTGCTGGATGAAGCGGTCCACCACGGTGGGAATGCCTAATAACCTTACGCCTCCGTCAGGTTTCGGGATTTCGACTCTGCGGACAGGTGAAGGTCGATAGGTTCCTCTTTCCAATTCCTCACGGATAGTTTGCCAGTGTTCGTGTAGATAGTCGCGTAGTTGTTCGGTTGAAACACCATCGACTCCACCAACACCTTTGTTTGCTTCTACTCGTTGAAGTGCCATCCGTAAGTTTTCCCGTGATAAAACTTTCTCCAGCAAGTCCATAACGATATTCCTTCCTTCGCACATGCGGGTTCCGTGTTTGCTGAACGATACTCAGCCCTCTTTTTTGTACCCTCGGGGCTTCACCCCTGCTCTTCAAAAGTAGTTCCTTTCTGGAATTCTGCTTCGACGTATCGTAACAAAAGACATGGATCGCGTGCTGACTTGATGTTCAGCCCTTCCCCATTCAAGCGTCCTCTACTCGGGTACTATGGCCTCTGCTGACTTCTGCATGTTCAGCGCCTCCTTACGGAGGCGGTTACCAACAGTTGAAGGCGTTCCATGCAGACCTCCCCAGGTAAGAACGATAACTTTCATCCCATGTACCTGCCCAAGTTTACTGCTGTATCCCTTGGCTGTATGGGGCTTTGTCTTGTTTAGCAGACTCGCCCGAATACAACAGCCTCAAATTGGGTTCGTGTACCTCAGGTCGGGATTTTGCCGCTGGCTTCCTTCAGATTCGACCTCACGGTCGACACCCTTGCCTTGAGCTAACGGTTGGGACAGCCACCCCCCGTTCGGGACTTCCACCCTATAGCTATCGCCCATGCTGGGCGCACTAAAAAAACAACTTCCTGTAATCGTACAGAAAGTTGTTTGGCTTGATGCTTTGAAGATGTCGGCTGTATCTGAAGCTGTTTACTTTGGTGCGATTTTCTCCATTCCGCCGAAATACGGACGCAAAACCTCCGGGATCACGACCGATCCATCCTCCTGCTGGTAGTTTTCCATCAGAGCAGCCACTGTGCGGCCGATGGCCAATCCCGATCCGTTCAGTGTATGAACGAACTCCGGCTTCGATTTTGTGTCGCGGCGGAAGCGGATGTTGGCCCGACGTGCCTGGAAATCTTCAAAGTTGGAGCAAGACGAAATCTCCCGGTAGGTGTTGTAGCTTGGAATCCACACTTCCAGGTCGTACTTTTTCGCTGCCGTAAAACCGAGATCACCTGTACACATGCTCATGACACGGTATGGCAAACCGAGAAGCTGCAGGACCTTTTCTGCGTTTTTCACCAGTTTTTCTAGCTCTTCATAGGAGTCCTCCGGCTTGACGAACTTCACCATCTCTACTTTGTTAAACTGATGCTGACGAATCAGTCCGCGGGTATCTCGGCCAGCCGAGCCTGCTTCCGAGCGGAAACATGCGCTGTAAGCAGCATAGTAACGTGGCAGATCAGCCCCATCGAGAATTTCATCACGATGCATGTTGGTCACAGGCACCTCTGCTGTCGGGATCAGGAAATAATCCGGTCCTTCCAGCTTGAACGCATCTTCCTCAAATTTAGGCAGTTGTCCGGTACCTGTCATGCTGGTCCGGTTGACGATATACGGAGGCAACAGCTCTTCATAACCGTGTTCGCTCGTATGCAGATCAAGCATGAAGTTCATCAGCGCACGCTCCAGGCGGGCACCCAATCCTTTGTAAAATACAAAACGGCTACCCGTCACCTTGGCCGCGGTTTCGAAATCAATAATGCCCAGTTCCTGCCCCAGCTCCCAGTGCGGTTTTGGTTCAAAGGAGAAGTTTTTCGGCTCGCCCCACGTCCACGCGACCACATTGTCATCTTCCGAAGTACCGATCGGAGCGCTCTCATGCGGCAGATTGGGTAGGCTCAACAGAATTTGCTCCAATTGATCATCCAACTGGCGCAGTTCTTCGTCCAGCACCTTGATGCGATCATTCACCTCTTTCATCTCGGCAATCAGATGATCAGCATTTTCCTTGTTGCGCTTTAAAACTGCTACCTGCTCCGATACGGTATTCCGTTTATTTTTCAGCCCTTCTGCTTCCTGAATTAATTGACGGCGCTTCTCATCCACATCAGCAAACTGATCCAAAGCAGAAATATCTTCATTGCGATTCGCCAAACGGCGTCTTACTCCTTCTAAATCGTTACGCAACACTTTTACGTCTAACATAAAAACCCCTCCAACTTCGCTGATTCTTGGTTATGAAATGAAAAAACACCCGTCCCCTTGGTAAGGGACGAGTGCTATTATACCCGCGTTGCCACCCTTGTTGATACACGCCCACCATCCACGACCGGACATGTACCCGCTTCGATCCGCCGTAACGGGGCGGGGCCGTGCAAAGTTTATCCTTTGCCACTCGGAGATGGATTCTTTTGCAGACCGGATCGGTTTTCACCTGCCACCGACTCTCTGGACCAGCTCTTGCAAAATACTAGTCTCCTCATCGCGTTTCTGTATTTCTGTGAAAAACGCCTGGACGTTTTTTATTAAACGTAACCTAAGACTGCTTGCGATCAGGAAAAACGGTTTTGCCCGTTTTGTTATCTTCTATTGTTAACTGTACTACAGGTTCTATACCTGTGTAAAGAAGTCGAAAAAAACCGGCACCATTTGGGCACCGGTCTACCAACACTGTATGATTTTTAGCCGCGATATTCCTTTACCATGTCAACAAAGTATTTGTGCATACGCGCATCCTCTGTCAACTCGGGATGGAATGCTGCTGCTAAATAATGTCCTTCCCTAGCTGCCACTATCTTTTCTTCGTACTTGGCAAGAACTTGACCGGTTTCGCCTACTTCCATGATATATGGCGCACGGATGAAAACGGCCGGGTAATCAGCCGCAACACCTGCAATGGGGAGTTCTACTTCAAAGCTGTCTTTCTGACGGCCAAATGCGTTTCGTTCTACTTTGACATTCATTAATCCAAGGTGAACATCATCCTGGCCATGAATGCGCTTGGCAAGCAAGATAGCACCTGCACACGTGCCGAAGATCGGTTTCCCTGCTTGTCCAAACTGACGAAGCGCTTCGGTAAAGCCGTATTTATGCATAAGCTTGCTGATGGTCGTGCTTTCCCCGCCAGGAAGTACGATTCCGTCCAGATCTTCAAGCTCTTCTACTTTCTTAACCGCTACGGCAGTCGCCCCTGCTTCCTCCAGCATGCGAATATGCTCAGCGACAGCTCCCTGCAAGGAAAGAACGCCAATTTTCATCTTTGGTCACCCTACCATCCGCGCTCTTGCATGCGATCTTGTTCACGCAGCTTGGAGATTTCCAGACCTGGCATTGCGGTACCCAGACCTTTGGATACACGGGCAATCAACTCGTAGTCGTTGTAGTGAGTCGTCGCTTCTACGATGGCCCTTGCAAATTTCTCCGGGTTTTCCGATTTGAAGATGCCGGAGCCGACAAATACGCCGTCCGAGCCCAGATGCATCATGAGAGCAGCATCGGATGGAGTAGCCACGCCACCTGCTGCAAAGTTGACGACTGGCAGCTTGCCGTTGTTATGCACATATTCGAGCAGCTCATACGGAGCTCCCAGATTTTTCGCTTCCGCCATCAATTCATCATAGGACATGCTTTGGACTTTGCGGATTTGGGATTGCATGGTACGCATGTGGCGAACGGCCTCCACAATGTTTCCTGTACCTGGTTCTCCTTTGGTCCGAATCATCGATGCGCCTTCACCGATACGCCGCAGGGCTTCACCCAGATCGCGGGCACCGCAGACGAATGGAACGGTGAATTCTTTTTTATTGATATGGAACAGGTCATCAGCAGGCGTAAGCACTTCACTCTCGTCGAGATAGTCTACACCCAAGGATTCCAGAACACGAGCTTCTACAAAATGGCCAATTCGGGCTTTCGCCATAACCGGAATAGAAACAGCCTTCAATACGTCTTCGACGATACTCAGATCCGCCATACGCGCTACGCCGCCGGCTGCACGGATATCTGATGGTACACGCTCCAGTGCCATAACCGCAACGGCACCGGCAGCTTCTGCGATTTTCGCTTGTTCGGCATTGACAACGTCCATAATGACGCCGCCTTTTTGCATTTCCGCCATCCCTCTTTTAACGCGGGAAGTTCCTACTTGCACCATTTTATTTGCCCCCTACCCTATGTTCTAAAGCCCAGTACTTTCACTGGAATGGTTGTCTTTATATTCACCATTGTAATGCATATTTGAATTGGGGTACAACCTCTTTATTTTCCCGTGATGCTGCTGAAAATATTACCAAAGAATTGAATAATGCTGCGGAAAAACAGTCGAATCCAACTGGCTTCTTCTACGTCCTGTCCCGCCACGAGATTCACGCCAGCATTTGTCATATCTTCCGGCTGCAGAAAGTCTCCTTCTTTTAGGCCTTCTTCCTGAAAGACGACCCTTCCGATTACCTGGTCTTTTTTCAGCGGCGCCGTCAGATCCTGAAAAGTTGCAGCCGGCGTATACTTGGTTTCGGTTCCAATTTTGCTGAGTGTCATCACGGTATCTGCTGTCACCGCTGGAACGGTTAATTCCACACCATTTTTCACAGGCGCATTCTCAAAGCCTGCTACCTGGACACCCTTGTCCAGTTGTTTGGTCAGTTTGAAGTTGCTAAAGCCGTAGTCGAACAGCTTTTTGGTCTCATCAAACCTCTTGGTGATATTGCCGTTGGAGCCACCAGCTCCCATCACGACACTGATGAGTCGCATATTGTCTCGTGAGGCCGTTCCCGTGAAGCAATAGCCTGCTCCCATCGTGTATCCGGTTTTTAAACCGTCAACACCTTCGTAGTAGTTATTGAGACCAGGCAGCATCCAGTTATTGTTTGCTTTTTTGATTTCATTGGGTGCACCTGCCCGGAAGGTTAAACGTGGAATTTTGGAGATTTCCAGAGCTTCCGGATAATCACGGATCAACGCTCTCGCCAGAATTGCCGTATCACGAGCAGACATCAAGTTTTCTTTCTGATCGGATTTAATCGAGTAAGGCCCCAGTTCATCAGCAGGTAAACCGGTGGACGTCAAATACTTTGTATTTTTCATTCCCAGTTCCTGTGCCTTCTTATTCATCATAGCCACAAAGTTTGCTTCACTGCCGGCAATTTTTTCTGCGAGCAGAACGGTAGCGTCATTTGCCGACAAGACCGCCATTGCTTTGTAAAGCTCTCTGACCGTATGGGTTTCTCCCATATTCAGATAAACACCGGAAGAGTCCGGCATTTTCGCAATATAAAATGCGTAGTCACTTACCGGAACTTTATCATCCCAGCTAATTTTCTTTTGTTTGACTGCTTCATTGACCAGATACTCGGTCATGATTTTACTCATGCTGGCAGGGGGCAGCGGTTGATCTGGATTTGAGCTGTACAGCACCTTCCCTGTTGATACTTCAACCAGTATGGCCGAGCTGGCAGCAAGCTGCAAATCTGCTTGCGGAGCAGCGCCTGCACTTGCCGACATGGAACCCCAAGCCGTCATAAAAACAGCGACAGAAAGGAATAGACCCGTCAATCGCTTTGTCCATGTTCTTCGTTTCATATGAATCTCTCACCCTCCCACTTCTGTCGGTCTTGGCCATGATTGGCACGGACACACAGTTGTAAGTGTACCATAGATAGGGACCCTACTTGAAGCTTGTTTCCATCAGTTCCCTTATCGAAATGGCTATAATAAAACCTCTTTCTGCTTGAGAAAGAGGTTATTGATTCAATAGTCCTAGGAGATTGTGTAGTTCGGTGCTTCTTTGGTGATTTGTACATCATGCGGATGGCTCTCTCGCAGTCCTGCTCCGGTAATCCGAATGAACTGGGAGTTTTCGATCAGCTCTTTGATCGATTTGGTTCCGCAATAACCCATACCAGCGCGGAGGCCTCCCATGAGCTGATACACAACCTCGGACAGCGATCCTTTGTATGGAACACGTCCCTCAATTCCTTCTGGAACGAGTTTTTGTTCATTTTCTTGGAAATAGCGATCCTTACTGCCGGCTTTCATCGCGCCGATGGAGCCCATCCCACGGTATACCTTGAAGCGACGGCCTTGGAAAATCTCAAATTCACCAGGGCTTTCTTCTGTTCCCGCAAACAAGCTGCCGATCATAATGGCCGAGGCACCTGCACCGATTGCTTTTGGCAAATCGCCGGAGTATTTAATCCCGCCATCGGCAATAATTGGAATATTGTACTCACGAGCAACGCGCGCACAGTCGTTGATCGCTGTAATTTGCGGAACACCGATACCCGCTACGACACGAGTGGTACAGATTGACCCAGGTCCGATACCCACTTTTACAACGGAAGCCCCTGCTTCAATCAGATCCCGTGTGGCCTCTCCCGTCGCTACGTTCCCTGCTACGATGGTGAGATCCGGATATGCTTTGCGAAGTTGTTTCACTGTGTTGCTTACGTTGATGTGATGGCCATGCGCTGTATCCACGACCAATACGTCGATTCCCGCGTTCACCAGTGCTTCTGCACGTTCAAACGTATCATTTGAAACGCCAATCGCCGCACCACAGAGAAGACGTCCTTGCTGGTCTTTGGCTGCATTCGGATATTGGATGGCTTTTTCAATATCCTTGATGGTGATCAAGCCTTTCAATACGTTATGCTCGTCCACCAATGGAAGCTTTTCAATCTTGTATTTCTGCAAAATAGCTTCAGCCTGATGCAAGGTTGTACCCACAGAGGCTGTTACCAGGTTTTCTTTTGTCATCACATCTTTGATCGGAATCGAAAAGTCATGAACAAAACGCAGGT
Source organism: Brevibacillus ruminantium (assembly GCF_023746555.1). NCBI lineage: Bacteria > Bacillati > Bacillota > Bacilli > Caryophanales > Paenibacillaceae > Brevibacillus > Brevibacillus ruminantium. The sequence goes on along the minus strand of NZ_CP098755.1, from coordinate 22,514 downwards.
CGCGGTTTGTCAGAATCCCGACCAGGTGATTTTGGCTGTCTACAATCGGAACGCCGGAGATGCGGTATTTTCCCATCAACGCATCGGCGTCTGCGACAGTGTGCTCCGGACTGAGGGAAAACGGGTTGGTGATTACACCACTTTCAGAGCGTTTTACCCGGTCAACTTCACTCGCTTGTTGCTCGACTGTCATGTTCTTGTGAATGATTCCAATTCCACCTTGTCTGGCCATCGCAATCGCAAGTGCAGACTCTGTCACTGTATCCATGCCGGCACTGATCAGCGGAATGTTCAAGGTAACCTTTTCGCTCAGTTTTGTGGTTGTATCGACATCACGAGGTAAAATTTCTGATTTTCCCGGAATGAGGAGAACGTCATCAAACGTTAAGCCCTCTTTCACGAATTTGTCTTCCCGCACAGTAATGAGCTCCTTTCGCCAAAATGTTTTATGCAAGTGTAACAAACGGCTTAATTTACTGTCAAGGCAAGCTTTAAATGTTCGGTTATATAATCAATTATCCAGACAAATCAAAAAAATAAACAAGAAAGCGCTCTCATTCACGAATGTTAGAAAGGTGATTATGATGGAAGCTTGGTCCTATCTGCGATTACTGGAAACAGAACCAGCCGCTCGTTCCTTTTTACAGGAAAGCTATCAAAAGAAAGGCTTGGCTCATGCTGAACGCCTTGCTTTTCAACAAAGCACCCGCTTTTTGTATACCTGGAAACAGGCTCGCTTGTTTTACGAATCGGCAGGAAAGGCGGCACTCTCGATTAGGCCTCTGCTTTTGTTTTACGGCTGCATTCATCTTTTGAAGGGCTGGCTGATTGTCATGGACCCCGATTATCCGCAAAACAGCAAAGTGCTTCAGCATGGCGTAACCACCCGAAAAGTAAAACGAAGCCATTATCAATTTTTGAAAGATGAGGTACGTCCACAAAAAGAAGGTCTCTTTTCGCACCTTGCCGGGCTTCTCACGGTATCTCCGCTGCAAGACCGGTATGGGATGCGAGAATTGTTTTCCTATTTGCCAGCGTTACGCGAACCATTACAAGCAGTCACAGACTTCCCTTCTCCCTGGGTTGCCATTCTCTCAAGCAAGTTGGTGGATCAAGATAAGAAGGAAGAGCTCTATGCTCTTCAATTTCCTTCCGCGTTGGAGGGGGCATTGGCCTTTTCTGAGGAGACCTTTCGTCAATTCTTCAAACGGTTTCTCCAGAGTGACTCGCTCCCCTCCCTGCAATGGCTGCAGGGTCAGAAAACAATGGCAATCTCCTCCTCTCGGCTTTCCGTGCTAGAGGACCATCCGCTTTTGCGCTGCCAGCAGGGAACCTGGTATTTTTGGAACGGTGACAACGGTAGCCTTCCACTGCCTGAATGGGCTACCCACTATTTGCTGTTATACGTGCTGAGCATGCTCTCCCGATACGACACCGAGTGCTGGGGGGAATTAGTGTTGACGCACTCTTATTCAGAGCAGTTTTTGATCGAAACCTTTCTTGATTATCATGAAAAGGTGTTTGCTACGGTTATTATGGGGCAGATGCAAAAAAACAACACCTGACTTATCTGTAAGCTGGCGTTGTTTTGGCGAATATAGAAAAATCTTCCCGGATATTTCCGGGAAGACCATTCTCTTCGCGCCTTGAAAACTGGATATGCATGATTGCTAAAGGTTTGTGGATAAGTCCTCGACCGATTAGTATTCGTCAGCTCCACGCGTTGCCGCGCTTCCACACCGAACCTATCAACCTCATCGTCTATGAGGGGTCTTACCAGCTTGCGCTGTGGGAAGTCTCATCTTGGAGGGGGCTTCACGCTTAGATGCTTTCAGCGCTTATCCCTTCCGCACATAGCTACCCAGCTGTGCCACTGGCGTGACAACTGGTGCACCAGCGGTGCGTCCATCCCGGTCCTCTCGTACTAAGGACAGCTCTCCTCAAACTTCCTGCGCCCGCGACAGATAGGGACCGAACTGTCTCACGACGTTCTGAACCCAGCTCGCGTACCGCTTTAATGGGCGAACAGCCCAACCCTTGGGACCTACTTCAGCCCCAGGATGCGATGAGCCGACATCGAGGTGCCAAACCTCCCCGTCGATGTGGACTCTTGGGGGAGATAAGCCTGTTATCCCCAGGGTAGCTTTTATCCGTTGAGCGATGGCCCTTCCATGCGGAACCACCGGATCACTAAGCCCGACTTTCGTCCCTGCTCGACTTGTAGGTCTCGCAGTCAAGCTCCCTTCTGCCTTTACACTCTACGAATGATTTCCGACCATTCTGAGGGAACCTTTGGGCGCCTCCGTTACCTTTTAGGAGGCGACCGCCCCAGTCAAACTGCCCACCTGGCATGGTCCTCTCACCCGATCAGGGTGACGAGTTAGAAACTCCGTACATCAAGGGTGGTATCCCACCGACAGCTCCACAGAGGCTGGCGCCCCTGCTTCTCAGCTTCCCACCTATCCTGTACATGATGCACAAAGTTCCAATACCAGGCTACAGTAAAGCTCCATGGGGTCTTTCCGTCTTGTCGCGGGTAACCTGCATCTTCACAGGTATTATGATTTCACCGGGTCTCTTGCCGAGACAGCGCCCAAGTCGTTACGCCTTTCGTGCGGGTCGGAACTTACCCGACAAGGAATTTCGCTACCTTAGGACCGTTATAGTTACGGCCGCCGTTTACTGGGGCTTCGGTTCAAAGCTTCGCTTGCGCTAACCCATCCCCTTAACCTTCCAGCACCGGGCAGGCGTCAGCCCCTATACTTCGCCTTGCGGCTTCGCAGAGACCTGTGTTTTTGCTAAACAGTCGCTTGGGCCTTTTCACTGCGGCCCCCTCGGGCTATAAACCCTACCGGGGCGCCCCTTCTCCCGAAGTTACGGGGCCATTTTGCCGAGTTCCTTAGCAAGAGTTATCCCGCGCACCTTAGGATTCTCTCCTCGCCTACCTGTGTCGGTTTGCGGTACGGGCACCTTGTTCCTCGCTAGACGCTTTTCTTGGCAGTGTGAAATCAGGGACTTCGGTACTAAAATTTCCCTCGCCATCACAGCTTGCCCTTGATAGTGTGCGGATTTGCCTACACACCAGGCTTGCTGCTTGGACGGCCATCCAGTAGGCCGCTCACCCTATCCTCCTGCGTCACGCCATTGCTCAAACGGTACAGAGGTGGTACAGGAATATCAACCTGTTGTCCATCGCCTACGCCTTTCGGCCTCAGCTTAGGTCCCGACTAACCCTAGGAGGACGAGCCTTCCCCAGGAAACCTTAGGCTTTCGGTGGACAAGATTCTCACTTGTCTTTTCGCTACTTACACCGGCATTCTCACTTCCAAGCGCTCCACCGCTCCTTCCGGTACGGCTTCACTGCTGCTTGGAACGCTCCCCTACCCAGTCCATAAGGACTGCCATAGCTTCGGTGGTATGTTTAGCCCCGTTACATTTTCCGCGCAGAGTCACTCGACCAGTGAGCTATTACGCACTCTTTAAATGGTGGCTGCTTCTAAGCCAACATCCTGGTTGTCTGGGCAACTCCACATCGTTTCCCACTTAACATACACTTGGGGACCTTAGCTGATGGTCTGGGCTGTTTCCCTCTTGACGATGGATCTTAGCACTCATCGTCTGACTCCCGGACATAAGTCATTGGCATTCGGAGTTTGACTGAGTTCGGTAACCCGATGAGGGCCCCTAGCCCAATCAGTGCTCTACCTCCAAGACTCTAATTCCGAGGCTAGCCCTAAAGCTATTTCGGGGAGAACCAGCTATCTCCGAGTTCGATTGGAATTTCACCGCTAGCCACACCTCATCCCCGCACTTTTCAACGTGCGTGGGTTCGGGCCTCCAGTAGGTGTTACCCTACCTTCACCCTGGACATGGCTAGATCACACGGTTTCGGGTCTACGGCAACGTACTTGCGCCCTATTCAGACTCGCTTTCGCTGCGGCTCCGTCTCTTCGACTTAACCTCGCACGCTACCGTAACTCGCCGGTTCATTCTACAAAAGGCACGCCGTCACCCATAGATCGGGCTCCGACTATTTGTAAGCACACGGTTTCAGGTACTATTTCACTCCCCTCCCGGGGTGCTTTTCACCTTTCCCTCACGGTACTGGTTCACTATCGGTCGCTAGGTAGTATTTAGCCTTAGCAGATGGTCCTGCCAGATTCACACGGGATTTCACGTGTCCCGCGCTACTCGGGGTGGGTCTCGGAGAGACGCGCGTTTGGGCTACGCGACTGTCACGCTCTATGGTCAGCTTTCCCAAACTGTTCACCTACGCGCGTCTTTTGTAACTCCATGTGAGACGCCCCACAACCCCGCCAGGTAAACCTGACGGTTTAGGCTCTTCCGCGTTCGCTCGCCGCTACTGACGGAATCACTATTGTTTTCTCTTCCTCCGGCTACTTAGATGTTTCAGTTCACCGGGTCTGCCTTCTCGTATCCTATGTATTCAGATACGGATACCATCCCATTACGGATGGTGGGTTTCCCCATTCGGAGATCCCCGGATCAAAGCGTGCTTACCGCTCCCCGAGGCTTATCGCAGTTCGCTGCGTCCTTCTTCGGCTCCTAGCGCCAAGGCATCCACCGTGTGCCCTTAGTAACTTAACCACATTTGGTTAGTACTAATAGTACTTACACTTTAAATATCCTTAGCAATTACATGCATTATCCAGTTTTCAAAGAACGACGACGCACAGGATGTGCTAGCGTCTGCGTTACCTCAGGACGAGGTGCTTTTAGCAGACGGTCCTTTGCGTCCGCCTGGCAACGTCCTACTCTCCCGGTCCCCTGCGGGACAAGTACCATCGGCGCTGGAGGGCTTAACGGCCGTGTTCGGTATGGGAACGGGTGTGTCCCCTCCGCCATCATCGCCAGACTCGTAGGATGCGGGTCGTTCTGCGTTCCGACAGGACGTCGGTGCTTTTAGCAGAACCTCCTTATAAAAAGGCATCCATGCTTATGAACTTGAAGGAAATGCATCCTTCAAAACTGAACAGCGAACGGGCGTTTTTCC
>NZ_CP098755.1:0-15000 GCF_023746555.1 Brevibacillus ruminantium | reverse complement strand
CGAGCAGGGTGCCTGCCAGCGCTACCTGCATCCATTCCTTCTCGGGCACCTGAATCCATCGGGCAATCATATAGGAAATCAACCCGACCGCTATGGAGTGTTCATACGCATAGCTTTCCATTCTGGAAATTCGATGCAGACTCAGCAGGATTTCCGGTTTTTCCTGTACCTCCGAAAGGAGTGGTGTAATCACCTCGCGCACTTCCATGACAGGGATGTTCTGTCCTCCCTGCACACGGATTACAAGGTTTTTAAACGTAGAAACTGCCTTTTCAAATGATGTCTGAAACTGGGGCTTATCCCGACTTTCCGAACCGATTAAAACAGCTTTGTTGGCAGTTGATTCTCCTTTGGCATCCTCTGTACCAGCTATTCTCGATCCATCCGTTTCTTCAATGACGATCCGATCGATCAAAAAAGCCTCGAGAAACTCCAATTCCTTTTCATACAGGGTTGTCCCTTTGGAAAAGAGCAATCCTCCCAACATGGTGTGCACGTCTTCTGCTAACTTCGCTCCGGCAATGGTCCTTTTTACCTCTATGATGGGCAAGGTTCCTACCCTCCGAATCTTCATTTCTTACTGATATAGTACTCTTTTCCCAATTTGATGACAACTCGAAACACATTTATAAGGAAAAAAGGAACAAAAAAAAGAAGGGCTTACCAAACCTAAAGCCCTTCTTTTCCGTATGTTGACCCTCTACTCTTACTCCTCTTCCGAATCGTCTCCGCTTTGAGGGTCAGAGGAGTCTAGGGAGTCTTCTGTTTCCAGTCTCTCTTCAAAAGCTGGGGATTCATCTCCCTCTGCTCGCTCCAGCAGCTGATCCTGATCTTCGTCCTCATCATCACTCGGAGGAACCTTGGCTACAGAACCAACTTGTTCATTTTCAGACAAGCGAATCAGTTTCACACCTTGCGTATAGCGGCCCATCACGGAAATTCCTTTCATTTCCGTACGGATAATAATACCCGATGTTGTGATGATCATCAGATCTTCCTCTGGCTCTACAACCTTCAGGCCCACGACATGTCCGCTGCGCTCTGTCACATTATGCGTCTTGATTCCTTTACCGCCACGGGATTGGATGCGATATTCGTCAACCGGCGTACGTTTTCCGTAACCATTTGCAGTCACGATCAGCACTTCGGCGTTTGGTTTGATCACGTCCAAATCGATTACATCGTCATCATCATCAAGCGAAATGCCCTTGACCCCGGTAGCGCTCCGTCCCATCGTACGGACGTCGCTTTCCTTGAAGCGGACAGACATCCCATTGCGCGTACCTATAATGATCTCCTGGTTGCCATCTGTCAGTCGTACGGCAATCAGTTCATCATCCTCACGCAGGTTGACGGCAAACAGCCCGCCTCTTCTGATGTTGGCGTAAGCAGCCAGGTCCGTCTTCTTGATAATCCCTTTTTTCGTTCCAAAGAACAGATAGCTGTCCTCACTGAACTCTTTTACCGGGATAACGGCGCTGACCCGTTCTCCTTTTTCAATCTGGATCAGGTTGATGATCGGTGTTCCCTTGGCTGTCCGGCTGAGATCAGGGATCTCGTATCCTTTCAACCGGTAGACTTTCCCCTTGCTGGTAAAGAACATGATGTGATCGTGGGAATTGGTGATATACAGATGCTCGACGAAGTCATCATCCTTGGTGCCGATTCCCTGTATACCGCGGCCACCCCGCTTCTGGGAGCGATAGGTAGCAACAGGCAGACGTTTGATATACCCATCATGTGTGAGCGTAATCACCACGTCTTCCTCTGGTATCAGATCGGCATCCTCGATGCTTTCCTCATCAAAGGTGATGATCGTGCGGCGATCGTCGCCAAACTTCTCCTTGATTTCCTCAAGTTCTTCGCGGACGATCGCATAGATTTTGTTTTCATCGGCAAGAATAGCCCGAAGCTCAGCAATTTTGGCCATAAGCTCCTGGTATTCGTTCTCGATTTTCTCCCGTTCCAGACCGGTCAATCGCTGCAGTCGCATATCGAGGATCGCTTGTGCCTGTTCATAGCTCAAGCCATACTGGGTAATCAAGCCTTCCCGCGCCTCTTCTGTCGTTTGCGAAGCACGAATCAGACTGATGATCTCGTCGATATGATCAAGCGCAATCCGCAGACCCTCCAAAATATGAGCGCGTGCCTCGGCCTGTCTCAGATCGTACTCTGTCCGTCTGCGAATGATCTCCCGTTGATGCTGGAGATAGTAGTACAGCATGTCGCGCAGATTGAGCACGCGAGGACGGTTGTCGACCAGCGCCAGCATGTTCACACCAAAGGTGCTCTGCATCTGCGTATACTTGAACAGATTGTTCAAAACAACTTTGGGTACCACATCACGGCGCAGCTCGATCACGATTCGCATCCCTTTGCGGTCGGATTCATCACGCAAATCAGTAATGCCGTCCAGTTTCTTTTCCCGAACGAGCTCAGCGATCTTTTCGACAAGCCGTGCTTTATTCACCTGGTAAGGAAGCTCTGTTACAATGATGCGCGGCTTCCCTCTTTCTTCCTCAATCATGGTTTTGGCACGCATGATAATCGAACCGCGCCCTGTTTCATAGGCACGACGAATACCGCTGTACCCCAGGATTTCACCAGATGTCGGGAAATCAGGTCCCTTGATGATCTTCATGATTTCATGCAGCGTAATATTCGGGTTGTCGATCATCGCAACCACGCCGTCAATCACTTCTGTCAGGTTATGCGGCGGGATATTGGTCGCCATCCCGACGGCAATCCCCGTCGAACCGTTTACCAAGAGATTCGGAAAACGGGACGGCAAAACAAGCGGCTCTTCTTTTCGTCCATCGTAGTTGGGAGCGAAATTGACCGTCTCTTTATCAATATCGCGCAGTAATTCCAATGCAAGCTTGGACATGCGGGATTCGGTATAACGCATTGCCGCCGCCGGGTCACCGTCCACGGAACCGAAGTTTCCTTGTCCTTCGACCAGGAGATAGCGCATGTTGAAATCTTGAGCCATCCGTACCATCGTTTCATAAATGGCACTGTCACCGTGTGGATGGTAGTTAGCCATTACTTCCCCGACTACGTTTGCCGATTTACGGAACCCTTTATCAGGGGTCAGCCCCATGTCGTGCATGGCATACAGAATACGCCGATGAACCGGCTTTAATCCGTCACGGACATCTGGCAAGGCACGGCTGACAATCACGCTCATCGCATAGCTAAGGAACGATTCTTTCATCTCATGACTAATGTCAACTTTAGGAAACCGAGCTGTTTCTTCAGCCATAAAGAGTAAACCTCCAACTGGTTATCGCAATACGTTATTATACCATATTATTGCGACACTCGTCCAAAGTCTCGGATTGGCGCAGCCATGCACTTTTTTTTATGAAGACTGTGGATCGTTTTCCTCCTGCCTGTCTCCGCCGCGTTTCAAATAAACAACATAGCTGAGCAGAAAAAGGGCGACGAAAAGCGCGGAGTACCGATACATCGCGGCAAAGCCCGTCACTTTGGCAAGCGCTCCAAGCAGCATGGCCCCGGAGCCGATACCTAGATCAAAGGCGGAAAAGAACGTCCCATTTGCTGCGCCGCGCCGATGCGGAGGCACACGGTTAATCGTCCATGCCTGCAGAGAGGGCTGTACAGCACCGAAGCCCGCTCCAAACAAAACGGCAGCAACAGCCAATCCAACAGCTGAGGTGATCGACGAGAGAACCAGCAAGCCCGCTCCTGCCAGCAATGCCCCCGGGATCAAGACCCAGACATGCCCTTTGCGGTCAAACAATTGCCCGGCAAAAGGACGAATCAGCATCAAAGAGACGGCATTGAACAGGAAGAACAAACCCACTTGACCGATCCCCACCTCTTGGCCAAAGAGCGTAATAAAACTGACGATCCCCCCGTAGGTAATGCCAAAAAACAGGGCCAGCAGAGCTGGAAACAGCGCCTTTTTTTCGACCAGATCACTCGCCAGCGTAGCGGCTCCCGATGGGGATGGGGTGGCTTGCTGGTTCGCTTTCCCAGATACATGGTCCGGCTCTTTGATCGAAACCAGTCTGGTCATGAATAGTGCCGCAACTGTCAGGAAAGCTGAGATAGCAAACATCCAGCCGTACCCTTTGAAGTCGACCAGCCACAATCCAAACATCGGTCCGAGTGCCATCGCCAGATTGCTGAACATGCCGAAATAGCCCATGCCCTCACCTCGCCGTCTGGCCGGAATCAAATCGGATGCAATCGTCCCGAAGGCTGTCGTCGTAATTCCCCAGCCAATCCCGTGAACAAAGCGAACCATCAAAACTAGAGCTACTGTTGCCATCCAGTAATACCCGGAAACAGACAGGAAAAAGATGAGCAACCCTCCCAGCAGCACCGGCTTCCTGCCGATCGAATCAAGGGCCTTGCCTGCGAACGGACGGATCAGGAGCGCCGACACTGTAAAAATGCTGATCACCAGTCCGACAGCGACCTGATCGCCGCCGCGCTGCGTCACATAAAGCGGAAGCGTCGGGATCAACATCTGAAAAGCGACAAATAGCAGAAAGTTGGCTACTGCCAAGAGGATAAAATTTTTCGTCCAAAGGGACTCTGTATCTTTCATGGTTTGCTTCTCCTTCCTGACTTCACACCCGGAACAAGGCAGATCACTTCCTATACATTATGTTTTTAAAAGTATTTTAATGTCAACCTCTGGAGTTTAATCCTTCCCCATCTCTTTTAATTGTCTCAAGGTTTCCCGGTAGCTTTGCTCCAATTTCTCCTTCTCCGCTGGCTGAAGCTTGGGCGAAGACAGGCGGCCGATCAAATCGGTAAGTCTGGTTTCCAACACCAGTCGCTCTTCTTCCCGCCCTGGCCTCGGTTGCTTGCTCCGATCCAGGTATTCTTGAAAGGTTCCAGAAAAAAGTACGGGCCGCTCTTCATCCAGACTAAGCACAGCATCGGCAAGACGGTGAATCAATTTGCGGTCATGGGAGGCAAACAAAATGGTTCCGGGAAACTCCGCAAGAATTCGCTCCAGCTCCTCTTGGGTAGGGATATCCAGAAAGTTGGTCGGTTCATCCAGCAGCAGGAGATTGTAATCGCCCAGAAAAACCTTCGCCAATGCAGTTTTTACACGTTCACCGCCGCTTAAAACCGAAACAGGCTTGTGGATCTCATCCCTTTTAAACAGCATCCGCGCGAGAGCCGTGCGAATGGTCGTTTCCGGATGGCTGCTGCTTTCTCTGACGTTGTCCCAGATACTCTTGTTTTCATCGAGGATGGATAACATCTGGCTGAAGTACCCCACTTTACTGCTTGGCGCTGTATAGATGCCCTTTTCTTGGTGATAGATCATCGAAAGAAGCGTCGATTTTCCGCTGCCATTCGCTCCGATCATCGCTACCTTTTGACCGGGGCGGACCGAGAAAGAAAGCCGCTTGAACAACGTTTTCGTCTCCACGCGCCGGGTGATGTCCTGGACCTGGATAATCGTACGTCCATGCTGCTCTCCAGCGTTGGTATCAAATCTGACGACGGGCTGCTCCTTCGGCTTTTCCTTTTTCTCCAGTCTTTCCAGGCGACTCTGCAAGCTGACTGAGGCCCTCTCCACTTTTTGCCGTATGCCGTCTGCTTTTCTTTTATGCAAACGGGCTTCTGAATTCCCCATCCGCTTTGGCGCCTTTCGAATTTCGCCTGCCCGCTGCTTGGTGTCGATGATCGCCTGGGTCAACCGCTCTTTTTCTTTACGATACTCCTCGTACTCAAACCACTCCCGCTCCCGCTTTTTCTGCTTCTGGTCCCGATAGTCGGAGTAATTTCCCTTGTACTCATGCACCCCTCCCTCTTCCACTTCCCAGATGCGGGTACAGATCGTATCCAGCAGCTCCCGGTCGTGGGAGATCAGAATAACTGCGCCATCGTAGGTGAGAAGTGCCTCCTCTAACTGCCGTATCCCGCTCATGTCGAGATGGCTGGTTGGTTCATCGGCAAAGAGAAGCGGGGCTTGCTGTTCCATGGCCGCAGCGATTTTGAGCCGGACTGATTCGCCCCCGCTCATCTGGGTGTGAATGTGTGCGATGCCCCAGCGCTTTCTGACGTGTTTTGTTGTCTCCTTGGCTTCTTCCTCTTGGTCGATCTGCTGGATCAAGGCGGTAGATCCGTACCAGTTGACCTGACCTGCGTCAGACTCACGAATCCCTGCAAGAATATGCATCAGTGTGCTTTTTCCGGCTCCGTTTTGGCCGACGATCCCAATCCGGTCCCCGTAAAACACCTCCAGCTTTTTGGCTTCAAAGATGAGTCTGTCCCCATAGCTTTTCGCAATCTCTCGCGCTTCCATCAGTAGCATACAGGTATTCCCCCTTTTTTGTTCAGTCGAATCTCACAGGTGCCAGGCAGAAAAGATGAACCCTTTCCCGCCAGCTAAATGTCAAGCAAAAAGAAAAGAGACGCCGAACATACCGACGTCTCTTCCCTCAAACAACAAGGCCGCATTTACGCTCGCCTTCTTTTCCAAACGGAAAACAAAAAAGCGCTCGCAAAACGGCGCTCTGTTTCTATACTTCCCTACAAACGCTCCCGATCTGCCGGAATCACTCATGGCAGCGAACCCGCACGAACGTACCTTCGTGCACAGACACTGCCATTCACAGGCCTTTGTAGAATCGTTTAAATAAAAAAAGGCACCGGCATATCGGTACCTTTGTGATCGCGTTTGTTTGCCTGACGATTGTCACGGCAAAGAGAACGGTTTAATGAGCACCCGATATGTTTTCGTTACTATGGAGTTGATTTGGGGTCGTAACGAAAACTACTTTCAATGGAATGCCCTCCGGTTCTTACCACAGTGATAACCACAGTATAACTTACACAAATCTCCAAATCAAGGATGTCATTTCACAATCAGCACCGGACAATGCGTATGCTGCAACACTTTATGGCTAACACTTCCCAGCATAAGCTCTTTGATATAGCCCATGCCGCGGCTGCCCATCACAATCAGGTCATAATTGTCCATCTTGCTTTGCAGACAGATTTCATGGGCGGGATCGCCTACCTTTACATCGAGATCATAGAGGATGCCTTTTTCCTGCAGCAAAGCGGCTGCTTTTTCCAACACCTCTTCCCCCTGACGCTCGATAATTCCGTCGACGTTGATATCCGTCTTCAGGTAAAGCTGGTATACCGAAACGGGCGGAGATGGCACTACATGCATCAGCGTAATACGGACATCCTGCTTCCACTCTGGAACCATTTTGACAACCTCTTGCAGGGCTCTCTCCGAATGTGGCGATCCATCGTACGGCAAAAGGATTTTTTTGTACATACCGCTTCCTCCCCATTCGCTTTTTCGTTTGGTTCTTGTACCCAGTGTAGCTTTTGGAAACATGACTGTCTGTCGGGAGGCTCCCTGATCGCTTGCGTTGTTTTTCCTGATTTTTCTGGTGGATTTCCCTGTTGAAGGCGACTGGTACGGAGCTTATCGATTATCGGCAGGAAGCCAGACTGTCAGGATTGCGCCTCCGTCCGGGTGGTTGCCTGCAACAAGCTCGCCCCCATGCCGATGGATGATTCGCTGTGATATGGTCAGCCCCAATCCGGCACCTCCCGTCGCACGATTTCTCGATTGCTCCCCCCGATAGAGTGGTTCAAAAATACGTCTTAGCTCCTCTGGCCCAAACCCCGGACCTGAATCGCGGATCGTGAACGCTGCTCGGTCTTCCTTCCGGCGGCATTGAACGAGAATTCGTCCATAAGCTGGTGTGTACCGCACAGCATTATCCAATAGATTGCTGATCGCGCGCTCCAATAAGTGTGCATCCCCTCTAATCACACAGTCATCCATCCCGTAATGGGCGAGTATCGAGATGTGCTTCTGCTGCGCTTGCGGCTCCAGACTGTCGATTGATTTTTGTACAATATCGTGAAGGTCAGCTGTGTTCTCGCTTAGCTCTGTTTCCCTATACTCTATCTTTGTAAAAGCGAAAAGATCCTCAACCAATCGGTCTAATTGCGCCGATTTCTCCTTGCAAACGGCCACATACTTCGCTGCTTGCTCCGGTGTTCGGGCAATGCCTTGCTCAAGCCCGTCCAAATAACCGCGCAAGGCAAATAACGGTGTCCGCAGGTCATGCGCGACGGCTGCGATAACGAATCGACGTTCCTCCTCCAGCTCCGCCTGCTTTTGGTGAGCGCTTTGCAGTCCATTCACCATGACTTCAAATCCATCTCGAACCTCGGCGACCTCCCTGATGGTCGACTGGGGAAGCTGAACGTCCAAATCCCCTTCAGCAATTTTCCGTGCTGCCTGGCTCATCCTCTCAAGAGGCATGAGAAGAAGTTTTCGCATACGAACGCCTACAAGAAAGAAAGCGAGAAGCAGCCCTGCGAACGCAGCAACCATATGAACCGTATACGAATCCGGCCGGTTCCCACCAATATGCAACGATTGGGTCGTGATGAAGTGTGCCGCCACAAAGAAAATCCATGGCAGCGACAAAAAGAGCACCAAGCTGAGCAAAAAATAGGTGCGAATCCGAAGCTTCCTCATGTTATCGCCTCGAAACGATAACCGACGCCCCATACGTTGGTCAGATATTGCGGCCGATTTGGATCGAGCTCGATCTTGTCACGAAGACGGCTCAGATGGACGCGAATCGTATGCTTATCACCGATGCCATCCCAGAACTTCTCGAGCAATTGCTCATAGGTAAACACCTGTCTCGGATGCTCTGCAAACAAACGCAGCAGCTCATATTCCTTCGGTGTGAGCGAGACGTTCGTTCCATCGACGAAAACTTCTCTTGTGGACAAATCAAGCTTGAGCCGGCCATAGTCCAATACCGTAACCGTGCTTGATTGCTGCGATCCCGTGCGTCGCAGAACAGCCTTTACGCGGGCAACGATCTCGCCCGCTGAAGCGGTTTTCACAATATAATCATCACCGCCGAGAGCCAGCCCGCGAATCTTGTCTACATCATCGCTGCGAGCACTCAGGAACAGAATCGGAACGTTGCTCTTTGTCCGAATGCGCCGGCAGAAGTCAAATCCGTTTTGTCCCGGCATCATAATGTCCAGGATAATGCAATGAACCGTGTTCTGTTGAAACACTGTCCATGCTTGCGACGCGTCATTAGCTGTAACGACCTGAAAATGATCATTCTCCAAAAAGTCCCTCAATAGTTCAACGATGCTCTGGTCATCGTCCACGACCAAGATCATTGGTCTCTCATTCACGTAAATCCCGCCTTCACTCCGAGAATTCACCCATACCGTATACGTTTTAAGTGTATCATCACTTCTTCATGAACAAACGAGTTCCGCGCATATTGTGATGGTTTGTTTATTCTTTTGTTACCTTTTTAGGGCCTCGTTTGAGACATTCTCTTGCTATTCTTCCTGTCAGTGGACTGAATAGAAGGAGGTTTTATGGATGTTGACTGTACAAATCGTGCTGTTCGATGGCTTCGATCTTCTGGATGCCATTGCACCTTACGAAGTATTTCACGCTGCCGAAATGTTTGCCGATGGTGCGTTGCGTGTGGAATTCGTCACTGCGGAAGGCCCAAGGCTCGTCTCGAGCGGCGTCAACGGGTTAAAAATAGAAGCGAGCGGGAGACTTATCCCGGATCAGAAGGGCATCATTCTGGTGCCTGGTGCATCCGGTGAGCTGGATGGAGACAGCCCCCATTCTATTCCTGCTATTCTGGCCCGAGCGATGAACACGGAATTAACGGGAATGCTTGAGCAAGCTCTCGGGCATACGGGTGTCATCGTTGCCACTGTATGCGGGGGGTCCCTGTTGCTGGCCATGGGAGGACTGCTGGAGGGAAGGCGTGCGGTAACCCATCACTTAGGGATGGAGGTACTTGGGGCGACGGGTGCCATATCTGTTACGGCCCGCGTAGTCGATGACGGCAACCTCGTTTCCGGAGGCGGTGTAACCTCAGGGCTTGATGTCGCGCTTTATTTGGTGGAACGCGAGCTGGGTCCGCGCATTGCGCATGCAGTAGAGCAATTGTTCGAATTCGAACGGAGGGGAACGGTTTGGCGCAACATCGATATTGCCCCGCGCAATGGATCTGCTGTCAGTGACCCAAACGCCGCGATGGAACCTGCACGCCTTCAAGAAGCATCGGGAAAAGGCGTCACCCAGGCGTCGGTCTTCGACGGCGAATGGGATGCGACCATTGCTACCCCGATTGGAAAGATGGCGGTCAAGCTCCATATCACAACGGTCGACGGAGCCATTCACGGTACGGCAACACAGGGGGATGAGATGAGCGCATTTATCAATCCGGAGTTTACCGGCAATACGCTTCGCTGGTCACAGCAAATTAAAAAGCCGATGCGGCTCAATTTGGAGTTTGAAGCTTCCGTTGATGGCGACCAAATGACTGGTATCGCCAAAGCCGGTCTATTGCCAGCCTCCAAATTAATAGGGAAGCGGATATAAGCGGCGGATGGGGAAGCGTATGGATAGAGATAGACGCCAATCCTTCTACAAGCTGATCGCCTGCTTCAGTTTAATTTCCATCCTTTACTCCTTGGTCAACAATTTCCTTGTCGATCCTGGCGCCGAGACGTTTCTCAGTCATAAAACAGGACTCGTACGTGAGCTTAAGCCACAGATCTGGTTAACAGTCATGTACATTCACGTAGGGTTCGCCTGCGTCGCGATGGCATCGGGGCTCATCAATTTTTCAACTCGCAGCTATACGAAGTACCCCCGTTTTCATCGCGTGAACGGCTACGTATATATATCGTCTGTACTTTTTGTCGTGCTGACTTCCGGATATCTGGCACCCTATGCCACGGGAGGAAAAGTAAGCAGCATCGGCTTTAATCTGCTCAATATCCTCTGGCTGTTCGTGACGGTGACAGCTCTTGTCCACATCTTGAGGAGACGAGTTCTCCAGCACCGTCGGTGGATGATCCGAAGCTACGCCTTTTGCTTTACGAATATGCTGATCCATCTGCTTACCTTCGTGTTTCACGAGATGATCGGCATTGAATACGTGACCAGCTACACAATCGGACTTTACGGCTCGATCGTACTGCTGATCATTGCTCCGGAAGTGCTTTTTCGAGTGGAGAAACCGATTGGGATTGATCCCCATAAAGGATGAAAACAGCGGCCGCTGTAATGAATCCAATCTGTTGAGCTGACCTCACATAAATGGTCATGTAAAGAAAACCTTGCCCTGACTAAAAAGTCGGAGCAAGGTCTATTTTGGTGTCATTTAAAATTTGTTCAATTTAGTTCCGAAAAAATCCGGTTCTATGTGAAAAACCACATTAAATATCCAGATTCCGCACTTCTGATGCGTATTGCTCAATAAACTCACGCCGCGGTTCGACTTCATCGCCCATCAGCGTCTGGAAGATCAGATCGGCCTCCATTGCATCCTCCAGGTCAACCTGAAGCAGGGTGCGAACGGCCGGGTCCATAGTCGTCTCCCAAAGCTGGTCTGCATTCATCTCGCCAAGCCCTTTGTAGCGCTGAATATTTGGCTTGGGCGTGGTTTTCAGCGTCGACAGGATCTCGTCGCGCTGCTGATCCGTATAGGCGTAGTGGATTTGCTTGCCCTGCTTGATGCTGTATAGCGGTGGCTGCGCAATGTAGACAAACCCCGCTTCCAGCAGTTGCCGCATGTAGCGGTAGAACAGTGTCAGCAGCAGCGTACGGATGTGGGAACCGTCCACGTCCGCGTCTGTCATGATGACGATTTTATGATAACGCGCCTTGGCGATATCGAAATCCTCGCCAATCCCCGTACCGAGCGCAGTGATGATGGCACGAATCTCTGCGTTGGCCAACGTTTTGTCCAGACGGGCTTTTTCGACGTTCAACACTTTTCCCTTGAGCGGCAGAATCGCCTGGAAATGACGGTCACGGCCCATTTTGGCCGAACCGCCTGCAGAGTCACCCTCTACGATGAACAGTTCGGACTCGGCTGCATCCTTGGAGGAACAGTCTGCCAATTTACCCGGCAGCGCACTTACCTCCAGCGCATTTTTGCGGCGGGTCAGCTCGCGTGCCTTGCGCGCCGCTTCCCGTGCCCGTGCTGCCATCAGCGCCTTTTCGACGACCTTTTTGGCGACACCCGGGTTTTCCTCCATGAAGGTGTTGAACCGCTCTGCGAAGACGGACTCAGTGATGCTCCGCGCTTCTGAGTTCCCCAGCTTTGTTTTGGTCTGCCCTTCGAACTGCGGCTCGGGAATCTTGACCGAAATGATCGCAGTCATTCCCTCGCGCACATCATCCCCGGACAGGTTCTGATCTTTTTCCTTCAGGTATCCGAACTTGCGGCTGTAATCATTGATCACCCGTGTAAGCGCCGTCTTGAAGCCTGACTCATGCGTACCGCCCTCATGGGTGTTGATGTTGTTGGCAAAAGAATAGATATTGCTGACGTAGCTGTCGTTGTACTGAATCGCAACCTCTACCTGCAAACCATCTTTTTCCCCTTCGCAGTAGATGACTTCCTCATGAAGCGGCTCCCTGTTTTTGTTCAGGTACTCCACAAACTGGATAATTCCGCCCTCGTAGTGGAACGTCTCTTCTTTCTCCTGCTCCGGACGAGCATCCTTCAACGTAATTTTCAGACCTTTATTCAGGAATGCCAGCTCGCGAATCCGCTTTTGCAAAATCTCGTATTCGTATTCGGTCGTCTCAGTGAAGATGGTCGGGTCCGGCTTGAAGGTGACCTTTGTGCCTGTTTCCTCGGTTTCCCCGACAATCGCCAGATCAGCCTCAGGCACGCCTACATTGAAACGCATAAAATAGACATTGCCGTTTTGCTTGACCTCTACCTCCATCCATTCGGAGAGCGCGTTCACGACCGAGCTGCCGACACCGTGAAGACCGCCGGACACCTTGTATCCGCCGCCGCCAAACTTACCGCCTGCATGAAGTACCGTGAGAACGGTCTCTACAGTAGACTTCCCGGTCTTTTCATGGATGCCCGTAGGAATCCCGCGGCCGTTGTCCGTTACCGAAATCGTGTTGTCCGGGTGAATGACGACCCGAATGGTGTCACAGTAACCGGCAAGCGCCTCGTCAATAGAGTTGTCCACGATCTCCCATACCAGATGGTGCAATCCGCGGCTGCTGGTAGAGCCGATATACATACCCGGCCGCTTCCGAACAGCTTCCAGACCTTCCAGTACTTGAATCTGGCTGGCATCATAGTTTGTATTATCTTTCGTCGTCACTTGATCCACTACTAGTCAACTCCTCCACTTCAGCTTGTACAAAGGAAACCTGATCCAAGCTGTCCACGAACTGAGCGCGTCGCTTCAGCGTCAGGGAAGAAATAGGCGAACAAAAAATGGCATCCTTGGTGATGACGTACGATTTGGTCTCCTCTTGATCATGATCCACGACCATCTGTCGTTTTTCATGCAAAAACGCCTTGTTGATCTTGGAAGATTTGATCGTTTGATGATCCAAAATGGAAATAACATCCTTCGTGCTGACCACAGTATCTCCACCAATGTGTATAAACATGCCTGCTTCCCCTACCTTTCCCCCGAGATTTCCCCTTCCCGCACATAAAAACGAGAGGCTTGCTGGAGAACCTGATGTTTTAAGCCTTCCACACCTGTGGTGCTTACAAACGTCTGAACCCGATCTTGTATGGTTTCCAACAGCAAGGTTTGCCGATGTTCATCCAATTCAGAGAGCACATCATCCAGCAAAAGCACTGGATACTCTCCCACTTCTTCCTTGATCAGCTCAATTTCGGCCAATTTGATCGAGAGCGCACTCGTACGCTGTTGTCCCTGGGAGCCGTACGTCTGCACGTCCATATCGTTCACTCGCAGGGAAAAATCGTCCCGATGCGGGCCGATCAAGGTGCTTCCTCGCGCCAGTTCGCGGTCAAAGACCTCCTCATAGGCAGCCAAAAGCGCATCCACCGCTTCCTCTGGTGTTTGCTCCTCCGTCACTGGCGATGAATTTTCATAGTGCAAGGAGAGTACTTCTCGCTGGTCGGTAATCCCGCCATGAATCTCCTTGGCCCAGCCCTCCAGTTTCCGTAAAAACTCAAAGCGCTTCCGTAACAATTTTACCGCTAAATCGGCCAATTGGGTATTCCAAATGCCCAGCATTTCCCGATTCTGGCTTTTTTTCATGGCCAGATCCTTCAACAGTTGGTTTCGCTGGGCCAATACTTTGTTGTAATTGCTCAAATAATACAGATACGTCGGTGACACCTGACCGATCTCCATGTCGATGAATCGGCGTCTTTGGGTAGGAGCTCCCTTTACAATCGCCAGATCCTCCGGTGCAAACATGACCACGTTCAGGGCGCCGACATAAGCGCTCAGCTTTTGTTGCTCCATCCCATTAATTTTGGCCCTCTTTCCCTTTCCCGTCAACTGCAGTTCTAAGCGAACCGATCCGTAGCGACGTTCAACATCACTACGGATCGTGGCAAAGTCTGCGCCCCAGCCAATCAGCTCCTTGTCTCTCGGGGTTCGATGGGACTTGGCCAAGGCCAGCACGTAGATGGACTCCAGCACGTTGGTCTTGCCCTGTGCATTGTTCCCGATAAACAGTTGGATCGGACTGTCAAAAGAGAGGGACAGCTTATGGTAATTTCGAAAATGGGTAAGCGACAGGTTCTTGAGAAACAAGAATCACGCTCTCCTCTCAGCGGCGAGCCACTTTGTAGCTGCCGTGCCCTTCGACCGTTATTTCATCACCAGGATAGAGCTTGCGGCCCCGGCGATTCTCTGTTTCGCCGTTTACTTTGATGGGCACTTCAGCGAGAAACGCTTTTGCCATGCCGCCGGTATCAATGAGATCGGCCAGCTTGAGAAACTGGCCAAGGGCAATGTATTCAGTCTGAATGGAAACCTCTCGCATGGATGGGCTCCTTTCTGTATGTGGAAACTCTGTGTCGTACTAGTACGTGCGAACCGGCAGGATGAGATGCAGTGTCCATTCATGGTCAGTCGGACGAAGAACGAACGGGCTCATCGGGCCAGTGAAGCAAGCTTTGATTTCACTGCTGTCAATCGAGCGAAGCG